>NZ_JBIUYD010000001.1:0-34336 GCF_044744345.1 Kitasatospora sp. NPDC087315
ATGCCGACACCCTCGTGGCCGGGCACGAACGGCGGACTGGGCTTGACGGGCCAGTCACCATGGGCGGCGTGGATGTCGGTGTGGCAGATCCCGGAGGCTTCGAGCCGGATCCGGACCTGGTGCGGGCCGGGTGCGGGCACCGGGCGGTCTTCGATGACCAGCGGTGCGGTGAAGTCCCGGACGACGGCGGCCTTCATGGTCTCTCCCTCGGACGATCGGCGCGCGTGCGCCCACCGTGGAGAACGCGAGGACACGAATGTCGCGACAGCCGCGGCGGCGCGCCGGCCGTCACGATGCGAAAGACGTGAAAGCGCGAAAGACGATGAGCGCTCTGGCGGCCGCGCACAGGACGCAGCCGCCAGCAGCTTCACCCGAAAGAGGGATCGCCCGCAGCTCGGACTGAGCCGAACGGGTGGGGGACGCCATACGGCGGAACGTACAGCGCCCGGCGGTTCAGGCCGCGTCCACCTCGGTGGTGCCCAGCCGGGCGTACACCTCGGGCCGCCGTGCGCGCAGCCGCAGCGCGATGCCGACGCCGGTCAGGAAGACCACCGGCACGATCGCGACCAGCGGCCAGTTGACCTCCGGCCCGGCGCCCGTGAACAGATCCAGCCGCCAGACCACCAGCGCGGTCGCGCCGCACAGCAGCACGGTCGCGCCGAGCGGGGCGACCACCGTGCGGAACACACCGGCGCTGGCGGCGGCGGCCCGGTTGCGGCGGAAGAAGACGTACACGGCGAGCCCGGCCAGCGCCTGGAGCAGCAGGATGCCGACCACACCGGGGGAGTTCACCCAGAGGAAGAACTGGTTGTACGGGTCGGCCCCGATCAGCGCCGCCACGACGACCGCGACCGCGGCCAGCACCGACTGCACGATGCCGCCGATCCACGGCGAACCGTGCTTCGGGTGGACCCGCCCGAGGGCGGCGGGCGCGGCCTGTTCACCGGCGAGCGCGTAGCCGTAGCGGGTGATCGTGTTGTGGAAGGCCAGCAGGGCGGCCAGCAGGCTGGTGACGATCAGCACCCGCTGCACGTCCGTGGCCCAGGCACCGACGTAGTCGGTCATCGCCGTGAAGAACATCCCGGCCGGGTCGGCGGTGGCGGTCGCGACGGCTTCCGCGTCGCCGAAGGCCTGCACGATCATCCAGGTGATGAAGGTGTAGAAGAGGCCGAGGAAGGCGATCGCCGCGTACGTGGCCCGGGGCACGGTGCGGTGCGGCTCGCGGGCCTCCTCGCGGTAGATCGCGGTGGCCTCGAAGCCGACGAAGGCCGCGAAGGAGAGGCCGAGCACGCCGCCCATCCCGCCGGAGAAGACGTTGCCAGGGGCGAGCGAGGAGAGGCTCAGGCCGTGCGCCCCGCCCTTGAGCAGGACGGCGACGGCGAGGACCAGCAGGATGCCGGTCTCGGCGATCAGCAGCGCGCCGAGCACCTTGGCACCGAGGTCTATCGAGCGGTAGCCGAGGAACCAGACCACCGCGACCCCGATCAGTGCCCAGACCGGCCAGGGCAGGTCGAGACCGAGCAGGTCGGCGGCGGTGGTGTGGGCGAAGTAGCCGAAGGCGCCGAACATGCCGATCTGGATGGCGTTGTACGAGAACACGGCGAGCAGCGCGGCCCCGAGACCGGCCGGTCGCCCGAGGCCGCGGGTGACGTACGCGTAGAACGCGCCGGCGTTCTTCACATGAGCGGTCATCGTGGTGAAGCCGACCGCGAACAGGGCCAGGATGACGCCGGTGGCCAGGTAGGCCACGGGTGCGCCGATGCCGCCGAAGGCGATCGCGAAGGGTGCCACCCCGGCCATCACGGTCAGCGGCGCGGCCGCGGCCACGACGAAGAAGACGATGTCGCCGGTGCCGAGGACGCCGCGCCCGAGCCGGGACCCGGTGGCCGGGGCCGTCCCCGACGTGGCGGTGGTGGGCGGCCTGGTCGGAGTGGGGGTGGCGGCCGGGGTGGCCGCGTCGGAGGGCAGGTTCATGGGGGAGCTCTCCTGGGGTCGTACGAACGAGGGTAGGACGATCCGGCCGGACGGTGCCGAGGACGGGCACGGCCGTGAGTGGTGCGAGCGGGGAGACGCGGTACGACGGCGCCGCGGATGGGGGCGCCCGCGGGGCGCCCGGGGTGGGACGTGGGCGCGGGGGTGGGAGGGGGCGCTCGGAGCGAGGCGCGAGCGCCGGGAGCGCGAGGGAGCGCCCGGGGTGGGGCCCGGGGCCCGCCCGCCCCCGGCAGCGCCGCTCCGGGCCGGGCCGGCTACGGCAGGTGGTGCAGCTGGGACAAGTGGTGCAGGTGGGGTCGGTCAGGTCAGTGCGTACGCCGCCCGCCGAGCCAGGTGCCCAGCACCGCGACCTCGGCCAGTTCGCCGGGCGCCACCTCGTACGGGTCGGCGGCCAGCTGCACCAGGTCGGCGCGCATACCGGGCCGCAGCACGCCCCAGTCGTCCTCCTCGAACGCCTGGTGCGCCACCCCGGCCGAGTACGCGGCGAGCGCCTCGGTGAGGCCGATCCGCTCCTCGGGGACCCAGCCGCCGTCCGGCAGGCCGTCCGGGGTCTGCCGGGTGACGGCGGTCGCGAGGCCCGCCAGCGGCTCGTACCGGGTGACCGGCCAGTCGCTGCCGAAGGAGACCCGGGCGCCGCTGCGCAGCAGGGCGGCGATCTGGTACTGACGGGCGCCGCGCTCGGGGCCGAGCCGGGGGAGGGTGAGCTGGGTCATCAGCGGGTCGGTCTGGGCCCAGAGCGGTTCGAAGTTGGCGATCACGCCGAGTTCGGCGAAGCGCGGCAGGTCTGCCGGGTCGACCAGCTGGACGTGGGCGATCACGGGGCGGCGGGCGCGGGGGCCGTTGCGGCGGGCGGTGGCCTCGACGGCGTCCAGGGCGATCCGGACGCCGTGGTCGCCGATGGCGTGGATGTGCGGCTGGAAGCCGAGCGCGTCCACGGCGGTGACGGCCTCGGCCAGTTCGTCGCCGGTCCAGTTGGCGACGCCGTGCGAGTGCGGGCAGTCGCTGTACGGCTCCAGCAGCGCGGCGGTGCCGGACTCGATGACGCCGTCGGCGAAGAACTTGATCGCCCGGGCGGTGAGCTGCCCGCCGCCCTCGGCCTCGATCCGGGCCCGGTCGGCGGCCAGGCCGGGCAGCCGCTCGCGCCAGCCGTCCGGCTCCAGCAGCAGGCCGAGCCCGGCCCGGACGGCCAGCGGGTGGCCGTCCCGGACGGCGGCGAGCCAGGTGTCGACCTGGGCGGGTTCGACCCAGGCGTCCTGGATCCAGGTGATGCCGGCGGAGGCGAGCGCCGTGGTGGTGTCGCGCAGGGCGGCGACCTGTTCGTCGAGCTCGGGCAGCGGGACGAGGGCGCGTACGGGGTTGAGCGCGCCGAACTCGCGCAGGGTGCCGAGCGGGCTGCCGTCGGGGCGGCGGACGATCTCGCCGTTGACGGGCTGGGGCGTGCGGGCGGTGTAGCCGGCCCGGCGCAGGGCCTCGCTGTTGGCCCAGCCGGTGTGGTGGTCCATGGTTCGCAGCAGCACCGGGCGGTCGGGGACGACGGCGTCGAGCAGCGCGGCGTCGAACAGGCCCCCCTCGGCGAGCCACGGGTCGAAGGCGTCGCCGGTGATCCACTCGGCCTCGGGGTGCTGCTCGGCCCAGAGCCGGACGGCCTCGACGACCTCCTCGAGGCTGGTGCAGTCGCGGACGGGTACGCCGCGCAGACCGATACCGCCGAGCAGCGGGTGGACGTGGCCGTCGCCCCAGGACGGCAGCAGCGCGCCGCCGGCCAGGTCGACGGTCTCGGTCCGTTCGCCGCGCAGGGCCAGGGCCTCCGCGCCGAGGGCGGTGATCCGGCCGGCGGTGACGGCCAGGGCGGTGGTGTGCGGGTTCGCGGGGTCGCCGGTGTGGATCCGGCCTCCGGTGAAGATCGTGTCGGCACGCATGCGGGGGTGCGTCCTCTCCCAGTGTGACCTGTCTAACCGAATGGGGTTCGGTTACCGTAGGCGCGTTGCCGCGAGCTGCGGAAGAGTTTTATTGAAAGTCATTCGGTTATATTTTGGTAACGATGATCTTGAGTGATGATCGTCCTGCCGGGCCGCGCGGACGGGCCGCGCGGACGAGTCGTGCGGACGGACGGTCCGGACGGGAAGCGGAAGCGAAGGGCGGGGACGCGCATGGCCAGGCCGCGCACACCACTGTTGGACCGGCAGCGCATCGTGGACGCCGCGCTGCGGCTGGTGGACGAGGCGGGCGATCTCACCATCCCGGCCCTCGCCGGGACGCTCAAGGTGAGCCCCTCGGCGCTCTACCACCACGTGGCCGGCCGGGCCGAGATCGTCGCCCTGATGCGCGCCGAACTCGTCCGCACCATCGGCGAGCAGTCCATGTGGGACCAGCCCTGGGACGACGCGCTGCGCACCTGGGCGCACGCCTACCGCGACGCCTTCGCCGAGCACCCCGGCATCATCCGGCTGCTCGCCACGGCCCCGCTCGCCGAATCGTTCATGCACGAGCTGTACGAGCGCGCCGTCACCACCCTGGAGGGCGCGGGCTTCGCGCCGCAGGACGTGATGAGCGTGATCACCGCGCTGGAGAGTTTCATCCTCGGCTCCGCGCTCGACCTGGTCGCCCCCGCCGTCATGGTCGACGCCGTCGAACGCGGCACCACCCCGCGCCTGGCCGCCGCCCTGGAGGCCGTTCCCACCGGCCGTCACCGCGCCGACCAGGCCTTCGAGCTGGGGCTCACCGCCCTGATCGCCGGCTACCGCGCGCTGCTGTCCGCGAGGTGCTGACCGTCCTGTCGCCCATGAACTCCTTCCTGGTCCGGACCTGCCCGCGCTCCCGCCGGTTCGGCTCGTCGTACCGGTCGTGGATGCGCGTCGCGCGCCGCTGAAGCTCTGCCGGTTCCATCCGCGGCCTCCTCTCGTTCGATTTCTGATCAGGTGTGATGACCTGCTAATGTTCTACTCGTCGAGAGGAAATGATCTCTCGAACAGGCGTCAGAGGTGCTACCGGAGCACGTCCTACTTTCAGTAGGAAGAGTCCGTTCGACCCGGGCCTGGCGCTCCACCCCAAGGCGGCCGTTCCTTCCCGGAACGGCCGCTTTGTCGTTTCCCGGGCGTTCGGACGCCCGGCGGCGGAATCCGGTTCCCGTGCCCGGGTGCGGGGGTGGCCGGCCTTAGCGCATCGGGCGTTCGAAACCCTGTGGAGCGGCCGACAATCGGCCAAGGTCCCGATCCAGGTGGGCCGGTGGGCCGCTCTCCATCCTCCGGTTCGGCCAGCGGGTTCGTCGGGTCGTCACGCCTGACGTGCCGTCATAGATTGGCTGGAAGTGGTCGGTTGTGATGTGAATATGCCATTGGAATGTTCGTCATATGGAATCCGGCAGTAGCCTTCCGTGTCGAACCAGCCACCGGTCGTGGCAGTTCGGCCGGTGTCTGCCCAGCGTCTCCGGCTACCCCAGAACCCTCCGAAGGAGCCGGTGTGCCGGGTATCGACGAATGCCTGTCCGGGGCGATGGCGATCGCCGGTGCCCGCTCCGCGAGCCTGGTCGACTGGAGCAGCGGACTTGCCCTCGGCAGCCTCGGAATCAGCCCCACCGGAGAGCACGAGACCGCGGCGGCGGAGGCAACCGACTTGGTGCGGGCGGCTGTTGAGAGCCAGACCTTCACCGGGGCGGAGGACAAGCGTGCGCCGTTGCAGGACATCATCGTCACCGCGGGCCGTAGCTACCACCTCCTTTGCTTCATCGATACCGTCTTCGACAGCCGGCTCGTCCTGCACCTCTGGCTGGACCGCTCGGAGGGCAACCTCGCCGCGGCCCGGTATCGCCTCCAGGCGCTCGCCGAGGAGCTGGTGCTGGGGTGATGCGCCTGCTCGCGGCCCGGTCGGCCGGGTGTCCGGCATTCGCCGTCAGGATTCGGCCATCGCGTCAACTGTCCGACGACCGGAGGTGGTTGGCATGAACGCTACATCGTCGCCACTCGGCGCCGCGCCGGCGCGCCACCCGGCCGCCCGGGAGCCCCAGGGCGCCCCGGCTGTCCAGGAGGCCCCGGCCACTCCGGCCGACGCCGTCGAGCGACTGGCCGGGGAGAGGGCCACCGGCGCCCTGCGCGGCCCCGCCGGCACGGTCTACCTCGCCGCCGGCCAGGTGGTGCACGCCGAATCCGACCGTGCGCCCGACCTGGCCGCCCTGCTGACCGGCTGCGGCCGGATCACCCCCGAGGCCTGGCAGGAGATCCTCCGCGTCCACGGCCCGCGCTGCCGGGTCGGCGACGCCCTGGTCGAGGAGGGCCGGCTCACCCGCGGCGAGCTCGAGCTCTGTCACCTCGGGGCGCTCTACGACGCGGCCTTCTTCGTCCTCGATGCCACCGCCGGGCCCTGGCGCTTCGAACCGGGCGTGCGGCACTGGCTCGGCCCGGTGACGGCGGTCGGCGCCCACCGGCTGCGCCGCGAGGTCGAGCGCAGGCGTCAGCTGCTGGAGCGCATCTGGCCCTGGCCGCAGCTCGACACCGAGCCGGTCCGCCCGTCCGAGGCGGGGATCCCCGAGAGCCGCGAGGCGTGTGCCGGACCAGGTGCCCGAGGCCGGTACCGCCGCTCGCCCAGCCGCCGCCAGCGCGAACTGCTCGACCACGCGGACGGCCGAAGGACCCCGGGGGAGCTGGCCCGGCTGCTCGGTCACTCGGCCTTCGCCACCACGGCCGACGTCCGCCGCCTCGCCGCCGCCGGACTGCTCGCCACGCCCGGCTGCGGCACCCCGGGGCGCGGCGGTCCCCGCCACGCCGCCCCGTCCGGCGGCACCACCTCCGACCGGAGTTCCTCCGACCGGAGCCCTGCCGACCGTGCCGCCCCCGGCCGCACCGCCGGCGGGCTCCACCGCCGCGTTCCCGGGGCCACACTGACCGGGCCGGCCCAGGCCGGGCCCGTCCGGGCGGCCCACCCACCGACCACGGCAGCGGCCCACCCGCTGACCGCCCCCGACCCGGACATCGCGCTGCTGACCCGGGTCCTGACCCTTCTGGAGGCCCGACTTTGAACCACTCTCCGCCCGCGACCCCGCCCTCGCGGTCATGAGGCGGGCGCTCAAGCAGCGTGTCGGAAGGAGACAACTGATCGCCTTGGAGACCGAGTTGCTGGCCGAGCTCCGCGCCCTCAGGCATCGGGTCCCGCACCTCGCGGGCGGTCTGGTGGCCAGCGTGGACGGCCTGCTGGTCGCGCACGACACCCACGGCACCGAGCCCTCGGGCCTGGCGGCCATGACGGCCGCCTCCCTCGGACTGGCGCAGCGGCTAGCCGATACCACCGGACAGGGGGAGTTCCGGGAGTCGCTGGTCCGCGGTGAGAACGGCTATGTCGCCACCTACACGGCGGGCGGCAGCTGCGTGCTCACCCTGCTGGCGCACCCGGACGTGAACGTCGGCCGACTGCACCTGGAGGCCCGTCGCTCCGCCCAGCGCGTCGCCGCGCTCCTCAGCGACACCCTCGCGCCCAAGGACCCCAAGGAGGTGGGCTGACCGCGCCCGCCCCATCCGAAACACCAGCACCAGTACCAGCACCCACCGAACGAACTGGAGTGACCGACATGACGGACGCAGCAGGCGCGCTCAAGCAGGCCATGACCGTGATCGAGGGCGCCATCGGCGCCGCGCTCGTGGACTACAACAGCGGTATGGCGCTCGCCACGCTCGACGGCCCCGGCGGCATCGACCTCAACGTGGCCGCGGCCGGGAACACCGACGTGGTCCGGGCCAAGATGCGCACCATGGACATGCTGGGCCTGCAGGACGGCATCGACGACATCCTCATCACGCTGAGCAGCCAGTACCACCTGATCCGACCGCTCACCGGCCGGGGCGGCAAGGGCCTCTTCCTCTACCTCGCGCTGGACAAGAGCCGCGCCAACCTGGCCATGGCCCGTCACCAACTGACCAGGATCGAGGCGGACCTGGAGGTCTGACGGCGCTCGCCCGGCGGCGTACGGACCCCGCACCGCCCGGCGCGGGGTCCCGCCGGGGCTGCCGCCGTGCCGGCCCGCACCCGGATCACCCGGTGGTGAACCACCGCCCGGGTCACCGCGGTTCGGGCTCCGCCCACGCCACCTCGCCACCCGGCAGACCGGAGCAGACCGTGCCACCGGGGGTGAACACGCTCCACGGTGCCACCAGCGCGTGCGGCGGAACGGACAGCTCGCCACCCCCGTCGAAGGCCAGCTCCAGCCCGCCCGCCATCGTCACCCGGGCGGCGCCGACGGACCGGCCCACCAGCCCGAGCAGCGGGCCGGACGGCCGGACGGTCAGCGCCGGGTAGAAGCGCTCCACCCCGGACGGCACGGCGAACCTGAACTCGTGCGTCACCCGGACCGTCACCGCCCCGGCGAGCGTGATGTCGAGCCGGGCGCCGCCAGTGACGGACTCCACCCGGCGACCGGCCAGCACACTCCCGATCCCGTTCGTCATGCCCCCAGTGTGGCCCACCGGGGACCGCGGGGCCCGGTCAGTCCGCCGGCCGCCCCCGGACCAGCTCGGCCGGCCCGCCGGTCCTGGCGCGGGCGGCGAGGGCGGCCTCCGTCCGGGCCCAGGAGGAGTCGGAGAGCAGCGCCCGGGCCTCCGCCGGAGCGCAGAGCCGCCACTCCGCCAACTCGTCCTCGGCCAGGGCGATCGAGGCGAGCCGGTCCTCCGCCACCGTGCCCCCGTCGAAGAGGTACACCAGCACGGCCGTGTCCCGCCCGCTCGCCGGGGCCGCCGCGTGCCCGGGCAGCCAGTCCACGGCCAGCAGCCGGCCCGGCTCGCGGTCCCAGCCCAGCTCCTCGCGGACCTCGCGCCGGGCCGCCGCCCGGGGCAGTTCGCGGTCCGCCTCGATACCGCCGCCCGGCAGCACCCAGTACGGCACCTCGCCCCCGGTCCCCGGCCAGGGCCTGAGCCGCACCAGCAGGACGCGCCCGGACCGGTCGGTGAACACCGTCCGCGCCTTCGCCCGGATCCGGGGCCGGGTGGCGATGTAGGTGTCCCGGTCCAGCGGGGGCACGGGTTCGGCCGCCGGACGGACCGCGGCCAGGGCGGCCGCCCCGGTGAGGGGCAGCCCCGCCAGCCGGGTGTACTTGGGCGGCGGTTCGACCGTCAGGTGGTCGAGGGTGTGCCCGGCCGGCAGGCTGTCCTCCAGCTCCAGCGGACCGGCCGAGCGAGGGGCCCGCAGACAGGCCGTGACCCGCCGGGAGAGCCGGGGCGGCAGCGCGTGGCCGGCCTGCTCCGGCGTCAGCCAGACCCAGCCGCCGACCTCGGCCGGGTCCGGAGTGATCGCGGCCAGCTGCGCCGGGGTGAGCGGATCGGCCCAGTACAGGTACGCCGCGATCGGCGGGCGGAAGTGGTCCAGCGTCCAGTCCACGCAGGCCAGCGGCCCCAGCCCGGGCGTGAACCCCAGCTCCTCCTCGATCTCCCGGACGGCCGTCCGGCGCGGCGACAGGTCCTGCGGTTCCCAGCCCCCGCCGGGGACGGCCACCGGATGCTCCCGGTCGTACGGCAGCCGCACCACCAGCACCCGACCCTGTTCGTCCGGGAACAGCACCCCGGCCGCGGCCAGCAACTCGCGCCCGGCGCGCCCGTCCTGACCCGGTGCACCCTGATCGCCCGCAGGCGGTGAGACCACCAACGCAACTCCCTCCGCCGGACCGGGCGCACGCCCGACCGTTCCCCGCAACGACACTGACTTCTACCCCGGCGGTTCCCCGCCGTCACCCGACCCGCCGCCGGGCGCGGAGTCACCCCGGCGGCGCACCGTCGCCCGGCGGGGCGCGTCACCCCAGCGAGGCGAGCGCCGCGGCCGCCGCCCGGGCCATCTGCTCGTCGTACCGGCCGGTGGTGCCCCGCAGCCGGGCGACACCCTCCACCGTGGCGAGGGCGAGCAGCCCGGGGAGGAGGTCGGTGCTGCGGGCGGCGAGCCAGCGGGTGCCCCGGGTGGTCATCCACCACAGGTCGGCGGCCCGGCCGGGCGGGGGTCCGGCAGGGCCGGGGGCGGGTGCGGGGCCGAGCGGACGCCCGGCCGAGCCGAGCAGCTCGTGGAAGTGCCGGGCGATCAGCCGGTGCCCCTCGGCGCTGGGGTGCAGCCGGTCCACGCTCAGCAGGTGCCGCTGCGCCGACCAGGGCAGTTCGGCGAGGTGCAGGTGTACGGTCCGATGGCGCGCGGAGAGGGCGTGCACCACCGTGTTCACGGCGTGCATCCGTCGTGCCAGCGGGCGGGCCAGCGGCTGCGGAAGCCGTAGCAGGGTGCCCGGGTCGGGCAGACAGGCGGTGAGCAACCGTGCTCCGCTGCCGGACAGTTCGCCGAGCACCGCGTCCAACTCCCGGGCCGTGCGCCGGATGTCGAACCCGGCCCGCAGCGTGTCGTTGCCCCCGACCACCACGGCGGCCAGCTGCGGGCGCAGCGCGAGCGCGGCCGGCAGCTGCTCGGCCGCCAGGTCGACGGCCAGGGCGCCGCTGCGCGCGAGGTTGGTGAACTCGACGCCCACCTCCGCCGGGGCCAACGACCGGGCCAGGACCGCCGCCCAGCCACGCCACCCGTCGGCGACCGGGTCGCCGACCCCCTCCGTGAGCGAGTCCCCGAGCGCCACGAACCGTACGGGGCCGCCGACCCGCCGGGCGCCGGCCGGGGCCCCGCGCCGGCCGGCCCCCAGCGCCGCCGGTCCGCCCGCGTTCACCGGGCGTCCCCGGCGGAGCGGCGGACCGGCTGGTCCGCCTCCCGGCCCGCGTCCTCGCTCGGCAGCCCCACCGGCGCCCCGCCCCCGTCGGGGTTCCCGTTCCTGTTCGTGTTCGCGTTTCTGTCCGCGCCGGCGCTCGGGTCCCCTGTCCGCGCCCCGTGCGCGGCGAGGAACGCCGCCACCGCGGCCGGCCAGCCGAACCGCTCGGCCCGGGCCCGGGCGGCGGCCCGCCGGGCGTCCGGCGGGCGGGACAACAGCTCCCGGACCGCCTCGGCGAAACCCTCGCCGCTGTCGTCCGCCACCGCCCCGGCCGGCCCGACCAGCCCGGGGAGCGCCGACGAGCGGCTGACGGCCACCGGTGTGCCGCAGGCCAGGGCCTCCATCGCGGCCAGCCCGAAGGTCTCCACCGGCCCGGGGGCGAGCACCACATCGGCGCAGCCCAGCAACCGGGCCAGCGCGGCACGCCCCGCCACGTGCCCGAGGAAGCGCACGGGCAGTCCCAGTCGGGCGGCACGGGCGGCAAGCCCCGTCCGGAGCGGTCCTGTCCCGGCCACCACCAGGACGGCCGGCAGGCCGCGCGAGCGCAGCGCGGCGAGGGCCTCGACGGCACGCTCGGGACGCTTCTCCGTCGAGAGCCGGGAGCAGAGCACCAGCAGCACCTGCGCCGGCTCCGCGTACCGCGCCCGCTCGTACGCCCGCTCGTCGGCCGCGAGGGGGCGCAGGGCGGTCAGGTCCACTCCGAGCGGTGCGCGTGCCAGGTTTCGGACGCCGAGGCGGTGGAACTCGGCGGCCGCCCAGTCCGTGGTGCAGACCACGGTGTCGTACGCCCGCGCGGTGCGGCCGTTGAGCCGGTCCGCGGCGGCGTCGGCGACCGGGCCGGGCAGGCCCCAGTTGCGGAGCAGCCCGGCGGCGCTCTCGTGCGACACCATCACCGAGCGGACGCCGTGCCGCCGTGCCCAGGCGCCCGTCCAGCGCAGCGTGGTGCGGTCCGAGACCTCCAGCCGGTCGGGCGCCAGCCGGGTCAGTTCGTGGGTCACCGCCCGCCGGTCGGTGAGCACCCGGTAGCCGCCGCTGCCGGGCAGCACCGGCCCGGGCAGGGTGACCACCAGGCCCTGCCCGGTCTCCTCCTCCGACCGCGTCGCGCCGGGCACGACCAGTACCGGCCGGTGCCCGGCGGCCCGGTACCCGGCGCCGAGGTGCCGCAGCGCCGTCCGCAGCCCGCCCGAGACCGGGGTGACGAAGTTGGCGATCCTGACGATCCGCAGTGCGTCCCCGGTCATGCCGACAGCCCCTCCGTCACCACCGCCGAAGCCACCGCGGGTGCAGCCACCGGCGCGGGCGGGTCCGCGGCGAGCGACGGCCCCTCCGCCGGTCCGCCCCCGTGCTCCGCCAGCACCTCCGCGTAGTGCCGCAGCAGCAGATCGCCGACCGCCTCCCAGGTACGGGCCGTCACCTCCGCCCGTCCGGCGCGCCCGTAGGCGGCCCGCAGCGCGTTGTCCCCGGCCAGCGTCGCGACCGCCCGAGCGACGGCCTCGCCGTCCCGGGGTGGCACCAGCAGGCCGGTCCGCCGGTGCGCGACCAGGTCCAGCGGACCGCCGGCGGCCGGACCGACCACCGGGACGCCGCTGGCCATCGCCTCCTGGATGGTCTGACAGAAGGTCTCCAGCGGGCCGGTGTGCACGAACACGTCCAAGGTGGCGAAGCAGCGGGCGAGTTCGTCCCCGGTACGGCGGCCGAGGAAGACCGCGCCGGGCAGCGCGGCCTTCAGCCCGGGCGCCGACGGCCCGTCGCCGATCACCACGACCCGCACCCCGGGCAGCGCCGAGGCGGCCGCCAGCAGGTCGACCCGCTTCTCCGGCGCGAGCCGCCCGACGTACCCGACCAGCACCTCCCCGCCGGGGGCCAGCGCCCGGTGCAGTGCCTCGTCACGGTGACGCGGGTGGAAGCGGACCGAGTCCACCCCGCGCGGCCACAGCTGGACCCTCGGCACCCCGTGCGCGGTGAGGTCCTGCGCGGCCGGGGTGGACGGCGCGAGAGTACGCGCGGCGGCGCGGTGGACGGCCCGGATCCGGTGCCAGGCGGCGGCCTCACCGAGACCGCGCCCGGCCCGGTAGGCGTGCGCGTACCCGGCGAGATCGGTCTGGTACACGGCGACGGCCGGGACACCGAGCCGGGCGGCGGCCTGCACACCGCGCGCGCCGAGCACGAACGGGCTGGCCAGGTGCACCAGATCGGGCCGGTGCCCGGCGATGGCGGCACCCAGCCGGCGGCTGGGCAGGGCGATCCTGACCTGCGGATAACCGGGCAGCGGGACGGACGGGATCCGGACCACCGGCAGCTCGGCCGCCCCGGGGCCGGCCCCGAAGGTGTGCGGCGGGCAGTCGGCGCCGTGCGCGGGAGCCGGGGTGATGACGAGCGGCTGGTGACCCCGGCGGACCAGATGCTCGGCCGTCCGCAGCACGCTGTGGGCGACTCCGTTGACCTCGGGCGGGAAGGATTCGGTGACGATGACGACGCGCATGCCAGTGTTCTGTCCGGGCCCGGCGTGCACGCGGCCAAAGGGATCTGTCGCGCAAACGAACGCGGGTCGGCGATTTGCACCACCGACCCGCCGTCCTGCCTGCGACAGGGCCGCTCGGAGCCTCAGGCCGGACCGGCCGCCGTCTCCTTGAGCTCCGCGTAGGGCGCGAGCTTCCTGATCGACTCGATGCTCCTGATGCAGTCGTCCCGGTTCTCGTACGGGTCGCCCGTCACCACGACGGACCCGTTGCTCGCCTTGAGCCGGAACCGGTGCATGCCGCTCTCATCGGTGTAAAGTTCGAACTTTCCTGCCATGGCAGTTGATACCTCTCGTGCGGGTAGCCCCCTCGAACGGCACCGTAGGTCCAAATCCCTTTCACCGCACGCCAGATGAGCCATCCGGGTCACCGAACACCGATCGGCCGCGCCGGACCCGAAGCCGCCGGAGGCCCCTCCCCGGGGCTGCGGCCGCAGCCCTGCCCACCCGAGCACCCCAGGGTGGAGAAAGGTGGCGACCGACACGGCGCCGGTCACCACCTTCGGCAGCCTCCGCGGCCCGGGCGGGAATCGGCTGCCCCCGATTCCCGCCGGTCTTCTTCGCACGGACGCTGCATATCGCCGCGAGCTCCGGGCTGGTGGGCGGATCCGTCGCCGCAGGCGTCGGCCGGGTTGCGGCCTGCTGGTTGATCGTGCACTGGCGCTCGACCAGACCGACTTCGCTCCAGGGCCGGGCGCAGCCTCGTTCGGCGTGGTCCTCGAAAGCCATGAAGTGCCCCAGATCGGATAGCGCGTGGTCGGCGTGGCGTCGACGAACCGGCCGACGAGTTGCGGTGTCCACATCATGACCTTGGCCGGACGAAGAACTCCATGGCAGAGGTGGCTAGGAGCAACCCCCGCGAGCGCGGGGCCGACTTGCGCCCCGGCGAACTGGACGCCGTCGAGAACGAGCAACCCCCGCGAGCGCGGGGTCGACCGGTCCTTGGCCAGGCCGTCATCAACAACACAGGAGCAACCCCCGCGAGCGCGGGGCCGACCGACGGTCGGCGATGTGACGGCTCCTGCTGCGGGGAGCAACCCCCGCGAGCGCGGGGCCGACCTCTACCACCTGCCCACCGCCGCCAAGGCCGAGGAGCAACCCCCGCGAGCGCGGGGCCGACCTCTACCACCTGCCCACCGCCGCCAAGGCCGAGGAGCAACCCCCGCGAGCGCGGGGCCGACTTGACGACCTGACGCTGCGGCGGTGGCTGGTAGGAGCAACCCCCGCGAGCGCGGGGCCGACGGGATGTCGTGGCTCATCGCGAAGCGGGTGACGGAGCAACCCCCGCGAGCGCGGGGCCGACCGTGCTGCAGAGGCCACCGGTCATCTCAACCGGGAGCAACCCCCGCGAGCGCGGGGCCGACTCGATGGTGAACTCGCCGCGCTCCAGGGCCGGGGAGCAACCCCCGCGAGCGCGGGGCCGACGTCCGTCGACCGGTACACACGGCAAACGTCCCACGAGCAACCCCCGCGAGCGCGGGGCCGACGACCGGGCCACTACCACATCCACATGAGGAAGGGAGCAACCCCCGCGAGCGCGGGGCCGACCTGTCCTCCGTATCCCCCGGGCCGTCAGCCTGGGAGCAACCCCCGCGAGCGCGGGGCCGACGTCGGTCATCTCCATGAGGCGGGAGACGATGCGGAGCAACCCCCGCGAGCGCGGGGCCGACTGGTCGATCGGCGGCACGTCCACGCGGAAGATGGAGCAACCCCCGCGAGCGCGGGGCCGACGGACGCCAAGCACGAGAACACCACGCAGCACCGGAGCAACCCCCGCGAGCGCGGGGCCGACCGTCGGTCGGTCAGCAGGCCGGCGCCTGTCCAGGAGCAACCCCCGCGAGCGCGGGGCCGACCCGCACCCCCGGAGACGGGGATGCGGGCCTTCGGAGCAACCCCCGCGAGCGCGGGGCCGACGCCGCCGCGGCGGCCCGCTTCCCGGCTGGCCCGGAGCAACCCCCGCGAGCGCGGGGCCGACGCCATGTCGCGCGACAAGGAGTCCACGCGCCTGGAGCAACCCCCGCGAGCGCGGGGCCGACAAGGGCGTGCGGCCCTTCGCACCTCGGGCCAGCGAGCAACCCCCGCGAGCGCGGGGCCGACCAGTGACTCAGCAGCAGCCCGATCGGGGTGAAGGAGCAACCCCCGCGAGCGCGGGGCCGACGTGGGACGCCTTGCTGACGTCCGTGACGCCCTGGAGCAACCCCCGCGAGCGCGGGGCCGACGCCCCCGCCCGCAGCGCGCGGCGGCCTGATGCGGAGCAACCCCCGCGAGCGCGGGGCCGACCGGCCGACGCCGCCGCGAAGGCCGATGCCACCGGAGCAACCCCCGCGAGCGCGGGGCCGACTCCGCATGGGGGGCAAGTTGTCGTACTGGACAAGAGCAACCCCCGCGAGCGCGGGGCCGACACTTGCTGACCTGGGGCGTTGTGGACTACAGGGCCGCGATTGAGTTAGTTGGTTCGCGCTTCGGTCGCACTGGAACAGGATGGCTCATTACCAGGTCTCCCCGCCCGCTTGGTGGATTGTCAGTGCAGTGCCCTACGCTGCCGAAGCCTACGGGATGGGAGGCAGGGCATGACCGGTGATAGCCGCTGGCGTGGGATCCCGCCTGAAGTCGTGGGCTGGCTGGGGGCGTTGTGGGGCAAGTCCGCCGGGAGGGCGGGCGGGGAGGCCAACCTTCTGCTCTCCCACATGCTGGACACCACGGCCGTGGCGGAGATCATCTGGGACAACTACCTTCCACCAGTGACCCGTTGGCGCCTGGAAGCCCTGGCGGGTGGTCGGGACAAGGGGCGGCGGTTCTTCGTCTGGCTCTGTGGAATCCACGACTGCGGGAAAGCGACTCCCGCGTTCCAGCACGTCGACGCCGCCGGCGCTGCCACGGTACGGAAGGCGGGGCTGTCGTGGAACAAGTACGCGGTGGCCGGGAAGTCCTGGCGGCACGACAAGGCGGGCGGCCGCATCCTGCGGGGCCTGCTCGCGGAGGCGAAGTGGCCCCAGGAGCACGTCGACTGGGTCTGGCCGCTGGTGGCGGGCCACCACGGCTCGTTCCCTGGTCTGGGGCAGCTGACTCCGCCCAAGCGTAACGAGGAGTTGCAGGGGAAAACCCCGGCGTGGCGGCGGGCGCAGTCGGCGCTGGTCGAGGTGTTCTCCCGGGAGCTGGGTTTCGCCGGTGAGCCGGTGCTCGGCGGGGTGCAACCGATCGATGTGCCGTCTCGCGCCGTGCAGTTGCAGCTGTCCGGGTTCGTGGTGATGGCGGACTGGATCGCCAGCGACGAGCGGCACTTCAAGGGCATCTCCGACCTGTCCCGCGTCACGATGGCCGGCGCGCGCAAGCGGGCGGCCGCTGCCTGGTCGAAGCTGGGGCTGCGCGGTGGCTGGGGTTCGCTGGCGGTGCCCGGACCCGAGACCTTCCAGGACCGCTTCGGCCACGGACCCAGGCAGTCACAGGAACTGGTACTGGACGTGGTGCGCCGCATGGAGGGCCCGGGCCTGGTGATCGTCGAGGCGCCGATGGGGGAGGGGAAGACGAAGGCCGCTCTGGCGGCGGCCGAGTTGATGGCGGCGCGCCACGGCGCGGACGGCGTCTTTCTGGGCATGCCGACCCAGGCGACCGCAGATCCCATGTTCACCCAGGTCCGGTCGTGGCTGAGGGAGATCGAAGAGGGGCTGGAGGACCAGGTTGCCCTGCTGCACGGCAAGAGGATGTTCAACAAGGAGTGGCGCCGGCTCCTCGACGACGCGGGGGAGTGGGGGCAGGACGCCGACGCCTGCTACTCCTCGGTGGGTGAGGACGAGTACGGCCTGCCCTCCTCGTTCGGCGAGACCGCACGGGGCCCGGAGCGCCGAGCCCCCGCCGAGTGGTTCCTCGGGCGCCGCCGCGGGCTGCTGAGCCCCTTCGCCGTCGGCACCATCGACCAGCTCCTGTACGCCGCGACCCGCACGAAGCATGTGATGCTGCGCATGGCCGGCCTGGTCGGCAAGGTGGTCATCCTCGACGAGGTGCACGCCGCCGACGTCTACATGTCTCAGTTCCTCCTGGAAGGCCTGTGGTGGCTCGGGCAGGCAGGTGTCCCCGTGCTGCTGCTCTCGGCCACGTTGCCGCCGGACCAGCGGCGCACTCTGGTCACCGCTTACCTGGCAGGCGCGCAGTCGGCCGAGGCCCCGGCGGCGGTCGAACTGCCTGAACTGGTGGGCTACCCGAGCGTCACGGCGGCCTGGCTGGACCAGGACGGGCCGAAGTTGCTGGTGGACAGTACGAAGTCCTGGCGCGAGGACCTGCCGGTGCGTGTCGAGGTAATCGACGAGCCGGCCGCCGACTCGGGCTCCCCGGTCGAGCAGGCGGGCACGAGTGCGGCTGATGCCGCCGTGGTCGACCACCTGAAGGAGCGGCTTGCCGGGGGCGGGCGCGTTCTGGTCATCCGCAACACTGTCGCCCGCGCCCAGGCCACCTTCGAGGCCCTCCGGAAGGAGTTCGGCACCAAGGAGCTGCGGTTGTTGCACGGTCGACTGCACGCCGGGCACCGGGCGGACCGAACGCAGGGCGCCCTGCGCGTGCTCGGGCCGCCCGGCGCGGGGACGGAGCGTACGGGCAGGCTGATCCTCGTCGCCACCCAACTCGCTGAGCAGTCCTTCGACGTCGACGCGGACCTGCTGATCACCGATCTCGCACCGATCGACCTGCTCCTGCAACGCATCGGACGCCTCCACCGCCACGACGGGGTGAAGCGACCGGCCCTGCTGGCGCAGCCCACCGTCCTCATTACCGGCACCCGTCTCTCGGGGGACGGCCCACCGTGGATCCTGCCGGCCACCGAGAAGATCTACGGACGGTACCTCCTGCTGCGCACGGCAGCCGAGGTGACGAAGGCCGACGGAGGAGTGTGGAGCGTCCCCGGACAGGTGCCGGAGCTGGTGGCACGGGTCTACGGCACCGGCCCGGTCGTCCCCGCCGAGTGGGCGGATGCCGAGGCACAGGCCCGGCAGGACTGGGAGGAACGGCAGGAACAGCGTCGGGCGGAAGCTGCGAAGTACCTGCTCACCCGGGCCGGCGAACACGGGGAGCCGACGCTGGCCGGGCTGCACTACGGGGGCCACGGCACCCTGGCCGAAGGGCAGTTCGAGGCCCTGGTGCGGGACGGCGACCGCAGCGCCGAGGTGGTCCTGGTCCGCCGGGACGACAAGGGTGTGTACGCGATGACCGGCCGGAAGCTGGGGCCCGGCGGCGAGGTGGCCGCCGAGGTGGTGGACGACGTCCTCGCGGGGACCGTGCGGCTGCCCGTCTCCCTGACGTCCCTGGCAGAGCAGGAGCTCGGACCGCTGCCGGGCTGGCGCGACCACCCATGGCTCCGTTACAGCCTGGCGCTCGAACTCGACGAGCGCGGCGAGGCCGTCCTGGGCGACTACCGCCTGCGCTACGACGATCTGCTCGGACTCGTGGTGAGCGGCGGACGCCGGTTCGGATGAGGGTGGGCCGGTACACGCCCGGCCCACCCCCAACCCCGCGAACGCGGGGCCGACTTGCGGCCCACAAGGGCTCGTAAACACGGCCACGGGCCATCCCTGCCGGTACAGGCCGCAGGGCTGAGGGGCAATTCAAGCATTCACCCCGCAGCGAGTGACGGTTGGTGCCACCATGAACTCACGCAGGCTTAAAACAGGGCCAGTTGGGAGCAAAGCGCGTGCCTGGGTACAACCTTGTCGACGAACCGTGGCTGACATCGCGTCCGCTGGGCGGCGGACCCCCCGTCCCGATGGGACTCGCCGAGACCCTGACGCGGGCGGACGAGTTCGAGGGCCTGGCCGTCGAGTTCGCCACGCAACTCCCGGCCCTTCTGCGCCAGATCCTGCTGCCCGTCGTCGCCGACGCCATTGGCGCACCGCGGAACCTGCCCGAGCAGGCCGCCCGATTCGCGCGCAGCGGCTTCACCGGGGACGAGAAGAGAAAGATCCTGGCCTACCTCGACGAGCACCGCACGCGTTTCGACCTGTTCGATCCCGTCGCCCCGTTCGGACAGGTGGCCGGTCTGCGAACGGCCAAGGACGAGACGAAGGGCACCGCCACCCTGGTGGCTACCGCAGCCAGCGGCAACAACGTGCCGCTGTTCGCCAGCCGCACCGACGCGGACCCGCTCGACCTGACGCCCGCCCAGGCCGCCCACTGGCTGCTGCACACCCACTGCTGGGACACCGCGGCCATCAAGACCGGAGTGGTGGGAGACCCACAGGTCAAGGCCGGAAAAACGACCGGGAACCCCACCGGCCCCCTCGGACAGCTCGGCGTCATCGTCCCCGCCGGTCCCACCCTGTACGACACCCTCATGCTGAACATCCCCATCACCCCGCCGACCGAACTCGGCCTACCGCAGTGGAAACAGGACCCGCGCGGCCCGGCGTGGACGCCGCGTGCCGCCGAAGGACTCCTTGACCTGTGGACGTGGCAGGCCCGGCGCATCCGGCTGATCCCGCACCAGGACGAGACCGGCGAACTGAAGGTCACCCGGGTGGTCATCAGCGCGGGCGACCGGCTCACCGCAGTGCCCGAACTGGAGCCGCACACCGCCTGGACGTTCACCCCGCCCGCCAAGAAGACGGCCTCGGCCCTGCCCGAACGCCGCCCGCGCCGCCACGTCCAGGGCAAGGCCGCGTGGCGTGGCCTCGAGGCACTGCTCGCACCGATCCGCCAGAGCAACGGCGGCGTCTTCGAGACCAGCGTCCTGCTCGACCAGATCAGCGCCCTGCAGGAAGCCGGCCAACTCCCCGCCGACTACCCACTGCAGGTCGAGACCTTCGGCATGGTCTACGGCAACCAGTCCTCCGTCGTGGAAGACGTCATCCACGATGCCATCCCCCTGCCCCTGCTCGCCCTGCACCAGGACGGCGAGGCCCACCAGCTCCTGCTGGACGTCGCCGAACAGGCGGAGCTGCTCTCCCGGGCGGTGAACAACCTCTCCGCCGACCTGCGCCGGGCCTCCGGCGCCGAACCGATCCCCTGGGACAAGGGCCAGCGGCCCGGCGAACTCCTCCTGCACAACCTCGACCCCGTGGTCCGCCGGCTGTTGGTCGGCGTCCGTCGGGCCGAACGCGACGACGAGCTCCTGGAAGGCGGCCGGCTGGCGTGGGAGCAACTGGCTGCCCGCCAGGCATGGGACCGGGCGAACGCCCTCCTGTTCGCCGTACCGGCGAACGCGTTCGGTGGCCGGACCGCCGACCAGCCCGGCAAGGCGGGAAAGAAGCACACCTTCTCCCTCGGCACGGCAGCCGACAACTTCCGGCGTCAGGTTCGCGACATCCTTCCCCGCTACACCGACGCCGTGCGGGCAGCCGCCGCCGCCCGACCTGCCTACTCGCAGGACTTCACAGAACCATTCCCCGGAGCCGACCTTGACTACTGAAAAGGCCACCACAGAACGTCGCTACTGGGACCGGTACACGGCCCCCGACCACACCTGGCGGATCGACCCGCTCTCCGGACAACCACGACGCCCGCCCGGCGAGGAACTGGCGGCTCTGCGCTCCGGCCTCGGACGCCCGGTGATGGACAGCCCGAAGATGTGGCCGCACTACCGCAGCCAGGTCAACGACGTACTCGCGCTGCGCGACGAGGTCTCCGACGAACAGAAGGCCGAACACGCGGCCCTCGCCCTCTTCGGTCTCCACCAGCAGAGCCAGGCCCAGCCGATGCACCGCCAAGGCGTCAAACTCGGCGGCGCGCTGCGCCACCTGCGCCAGAGCGGCAAGTACAGCGAGGACGCGCTCGACACCCGCGTGGCACAACTGGCCGCCGCGACCAGCGTCTCCGCCCTGCTGGTCCATCTGCGCGGCCTCATCACCCAACTGCGGACCATCGGCCAACCCCTGGACTACAACCACCTGATGGCCGACATCCAGGACTGGCACAGCACCGACCGACGGCCGCAGGTCCGCCTCAAGTGGGCCCTCGGCTACCAGGCGTGGAAGAGCAAGGCCCCAGCTCCGTCCACAAGTTGAACCACACCCCTGCGCACCACCCGCACCGGCACGACCCTGTCCCGTCACTCCCGAGGAGAAGCGCATGACCGACCGCCTGTACATCGACGTACACATCCTGCAGACCGTCCCGCCGGCCAACCTCAATCGGGACGACAACGGCAACCCCAAGGAGGCGTACTTCGGCGGCAAGCGCCGCTCCCGCGTCTCCTCACAGGCCTGGAAGCGAGCCACCCGGATGCACTTCGCCGAGAGCCGCGACGAGGAGGACCTCGGCACCCGGACCAAGCGGATCGCCGCCCAGCTCGCGAAGCGTCTCGCCCAGCGCACCCAGATCACGGCCGACGACGCCCAGCGCATCGTCGGCGCGCTCCTCAAGCCGATGGGCATCGCCGCCGGCAAGAAGGCCGGCGACACCGCGTACCTGCTCTTCTTCGGCCGCCGCCAGCTGGAGAACATCGTCGACCTCGTCGCCGGAACCGCCACCGACCTCGCCGCACTCGACGACAAACAGCTCGACGAAGCGGTCAAGGACCTCCCGGTCCGCGAACAGCTGCAGACCGGGCACCCCGCCGACGTCGCCCTGTTCGGCCGCATGGTCGCCGACATCCCCGGCCTGAACGTCGACGCCGCCACCCAGGTCGCCCACGCCATCTCCACCCACGCCACCGAGCTCGAATTCGACTACTACACCGCCGTCGACGACGAGAACACCGCCGATGAGACCGGCGCCGGAATGATCGGCACCATCGGTTTCAACTCCGCCACCCTCTACCGCTATGCCACCGTCGGCCTGCACCAACTGGTCGACAACCTCGGCGAGGACAAGGCCGCCGTCGACGCCATCGACCTGTTCGTCGACTCGTTCGCCCGATCCATGCCCACCGGCTACGGGAACTCCTTCGCCCACCGGACCCGACCCAGCCTGGTCGCGGTCGTCGTCCGCACCGACCAGCCCGTGAACCTCGTCTCCGCCTACGAGAAGGCCGTCCCCACCGGCGAGGGCATCGTCGCCGCATCGGCGAGCCGCCTCGCCGAGGAATTCACCGTCGCCACCAGCCAGTGGGGCGACACCCCGAAGTACGTGGGAATCTGCCACACCCTGGGCGACGAGAGCGCCGAGGCGGCCCAGCTGAAGCAGGCGTTCGGCCCCAACCAGACCTTCGCCAAGCTCCGCGACGGTCTGCGCGCCGCCCTCACCGAGCGGGTGAAGGACAACTGATGCCCGCCGACCCCACAGCCGCCGAGGAACTGACCGGCCAGGCACAGGCCGTGCTCGTCCTGCGCCTGGCCGGCCCCCTCCAGTCCTGGGGAGACCGCAGCGCCTTCAACCGCCGCGACACCCCACCACAGCCCACCAAGTCCGGTGTCGTCGGGCTGCTCGCCGCAGCCGCCGGACGCCCCCGCGAGGCAGACATCACCGACCTCGTCGGCTTGCGCCTGGGCGTGCGCATCGACCAGCCCGGTACCCTCCTGCGCGACTACCACACCGTCAGCGACTACCGGGGCCGCCCGCTGCCCCAGACCGGCGTCAACGCCAAAGGCGTCCAGAAACTCACCTCGCCGGCCAAAGAGACCCACGTCACGCACCGCTACTACCTCCAGGACGCGGTGTTCCTCGCCGCGGTTCAAGGTCCGGCCGACCTCGTCACGGCGCTCTGCGACGCGATCCGCCACCCGGCCTTCCCCCTCGCGCTCGGCCGGCGCTCCTGCGTCCCCACCCAACCGGTCGTCCTCGGCATGCCTCGCGCCGACACGTTGGAAGCCGTCCTCGCCAAGGAACCGTGGCAGGCCGGCGGATCGGCCATGGACGTCTATCGTCGACGTGCCGAGCGAGGCCTCGTACCGTTCCCCGTGGACCGCATCGACCTGGCAGCAACCCTTGACGATCCGGCCGGCGACGACGTCCTGCAGGACGTGCCGCTGTCCTTCGCCCCGCACCGGCGTGGCTTCACTGCCCGGCGTATCCGCCATACCTGGCTCAACGTCCCCACCGGCCTGACCCCCTCCGCGGCGGCCCGGGCCGCCCAACCGCCCGCCACCGACGGCGGCCACGACCCGTTCGCCCTGCTGGGCTGGTGACCCCGATGACCTATCTCTCCCGCGTCCGCATCAACCCCCTGCGCGCGGCCAGCCGCACCCTGCTCGCCAACCCGCGTGCCCTGCACGGCGCCGTCATGGCCGGCATCCCCGACCAGGCCCCGGGCGACCGGATCCTCTGGCGCCTTGACGCCGACCATCCGCGCCGCCCCGTGCTCCTGGTCCTCACCCCGGCCAAACCGGACTGGACCCACATCGTCGAACAGGCCGGATGGCCGGACGCCGATGGCGAGCACTACGCGATCCGCGACTACAGCCCGCTGATCGCCCAACTCGCCACGGGCCGCGAGTTCGGCTTCCGGCTCACCGCGAGCCCTGTCCAGAACACCTCCACGCCGGACAAGTCCAGCCCCCACCGCACCAAGACCGCCGCCGAACTCCACCACCGCTCCTACCGCATCGCGCACCGCACCGCGGCCCAGCAACTCACCTGGTTCCTGGAACGCACCCCCCGCTGGGGCTTCACCGTCCCCGCCGCCCGCACCGACGTTCCGGCACCCGGTCTGGAACCCTCCACCACCGACGGCCCGCCCGCCCAGGAGGTGAGGATCACCGACCGCAGCCGCCGCACCTTCACCAAACCCGGCACCCGCACCCCCGTCACCCTCACCACCGCCACCTTCGAAGGACGCCTGCGCATCACAGACCCCGACCTCCTCCAGACCGCCCTCCTCGGCGGCATCGGCCCGTCCAAGGCCTACGGCTGCGGCCTGCTCACCCTCGCCCCACTGCCGAGCGGACAGCGCTGACCGATGGCCGACATCTGGTGGAAAGCCCACCCCCACGACCTGCACCGCCTCGCCGACCGCGTCTCCAGCGTCTACGTCGAACGCAGCCACATCGACCGGGACGAGAACGCCGTGGTGGTCGTCAACAAACGCGAGACAGTACGCGTCCCCGCCGCCATGGTTGCTGTCATGCTCCTCGGCCCCGGCACCCGTATCACCCACGGCGCCGTCAACCTCCTCGCCGACTCCGGCACCACCATCTGCTGGGTCGGCGAACAGGGCGTCCGCATGTACGCGGCCGGACTCGGCCCCAGCAGAGGAGCCGCCCTCCTCAACCGGCAGGCCTGGCTCGTCAGCCGCACCAAGGAACGCCTCGCCGTCGCACGCAACATGTACCGCATGCGGTTCCCCGGCGAAGACGTCAGCGCCGCCACCATGCAGCAACTGCGCGGCCGTGAAGGCGCCCGCATCCGCAAGCTGTACCAGGCCGAGTCCCGCCGCACCGGCGTCGAGTGGAACGGTCGCGTCTACAAGGCCGGCGACGCCCACGCCGCCGGCGACGACCTCAACCGTCTCCTCTCGGCAGCCAACGCGGCCCTGTACGGCATCTGCCACGCCGTCATCACCGGACTCGGAGCAAGCCCCGGCCTCGGCTTCGTCCACACCGGCCTGGCCACCTCCTTCGTCCTCGACATCGCCGACCTGTACAAGGCCGAATACACCATCCCGCTGGCCTTCGACCTCGCGAAACTCGGACATACCGAAGAGCGAGACGCCCGCCTCGGTCTTCGTGACCGCATTGCCGAAGACAGACTCCTGGGCCGGATCGTCCACGATGTGAAGGCACTTCTCAGCCCGGACGGCATCGACATGCCCGACGCCGAGGTCAACGAACTCTGGGACGAGCGGGTCGGGACGGTTCAGGGCGGCGTCAACTGGTCAGCCGCTGTGAGTCTGCCGGCCGACACGGTCGTTGATTCCGGCATGGGCGACGAGCACGTGGCCATCATCGGGCCTGAATTCGACCAGGACACATCAGAGGACAGCCGATGACCGTCATCATCCTCGTCGCAGCCCCTGAAGGCCTACGTGGGCACCTCACCCGATGGATGGTCGAGGTCAACGCGGGCGTCTTCGTCGGCAACCCCAGCCGTCGCATCCGCGACCGCCTCTGGGAACTCCTCGCCACCCGCATTGGCGACGGCCAGGCTGTCCTCGTCGAGCCTGCCGGCAACGAGCAGGGCTGGACTGTGCGGACAGCGGGAAAGGACCGCTGGAAGCCCGTCGACTTTGACGGACTGATTCTCTCGGCCCGGCCTCGTCGGTAACGCCGCAGGTCACGAAGTATCGGCCCCGCGCTCGCGGGGGTTGCTCGCCGCCGCCCGGCGGGTCGGCGGCCCCGTACGGATCGGCCCCGCGCTCGCGGGGGTTGCTCGCGGCGGCCACCGCCGCCGCCCTGGCGACCCGTATCGGCCCCGCGCTCGCGGGGGTTGCTCCGACAGTGGCGGCGACGGGTGCCCACTTGATTAATCGGCCCCGCGCTCGCGGGGGTTGCTCTCTTGCTGATCACCTTGGCGTGCGTGCGAGCTGATCGGCCCCGCGCTCGCGGGGTTGTCCCAGCAGTGGGCCGATGCCGGGCATGCTGGCGATCACGTCGGCGAGGTCGTGTTCGCGAAACCGGGCCGCAATGAGCTTGTTGATCTCGGTGATCTGCTCGTTGAGGCCCGTCACCTCCTTGGCCAGGGTGTGGATCACCTGGGCGGCGGTTTCCTTCCCGGGGACGGCGGTGTGCTGGCGTTCGGCCGCTTCCGTGGCGGCCTGGGCCAGCGCTTCGGCGCCGCGGACCCTGCGGTGGCGGAGCCAGGTCGTCAGCCGGGTGCGGCCGGTGCGCCGCAGTGCGGCGGGGGTCTGGTAGCCGGTCAGCAGGATCAGCGGTCCCTGGTTGTCCAGGTTGAGGCCTCGCTCCAACGCTGGGAAGATCCCGTTGAGTTGGCCGCGCAGGCGGTTGATCCGGCGGGTTCGGTCGGCGCTCAGGTCCGCTCGTCGGCCGGTGAGGATCCGCAGCTCGACGGCGTGCTCGTCGTCCGGCCGCAGCACCGTGAGGTCGCGGCGCATGCGGGCCTGGTCGGCGACCGAACCATCGATGGCAACCGCCTGAAAGCCATACCCGGCGTCTCTGGGCCTCAGGACCGTACGACTGGCCCGTCCAACCCATCAACAACGTAGGACCGCCTGACTGAGAGCGCACGATCAGGCAGTCACATCGCCACCGCAATCACGCACCAGGTCGTTGGGCCAGGGCGGCCCAGCATAACGGCGCCGTCCGCGCCGGCCGACACTGGAGCACGGTCTACCCGCCCGTCGCCCTCGTTCTGGCCTCTTGGCCGCAAGCGGGCCTGGCCCGGCCGACCGCCGCTCACTGCGGCCGAGCACGCCACGAAGGCGAAGCCCGGCCAGGAGCGGCTGCTGCGCCGCCTCGACCAGGTGGAGCTTTGAGGTGTACTGGTTCGTCCGCCCGTACCCGCGGGAGGGGGACCGCCGGTAACTGTCACCAGGCGCTGGTGGTGGTCGCCACCACGCTGCAACGGCTGGAGGACCACGGCGTCGACGGCTCGCACACCCCCACCGCCACGCTTGAAACCCGGACGGCGCCCCGGTCGACGGTGGTGGAGCCGAAGGCGCATCGCCGGGTCGGCACCCCTGCTCGAAGTGGTTCGCCGACAGCAAGGGTGGAACCGGGCCAGGTCCGGCTGGGGTGATGGGTTGTGAGGCGACTTCCGTTCCGCCGACTCCGCCTCGGTGATGCCTTCCGAGACCTGTTTCGCCCCTTGAGTCCCGATCTCGACGCGGCCGGGGGCGGCGTGAATCCGGGGCCTCTCGGGCTCGTGACGTGCTGCGACAGCAGGGAATGATATCCATGCCTGACCGGTGTCGAACTCGTCCCCACCGGACGATGTTTGGTGCTGCGAAGAGGCAGACGGGCGGCCCTCTCCACTTTACGATGGGCCGCAACAGTGCCATGAATGATCGGAGTTCAGGATGAGCGAGGAGCTCGGGGCGGTTGCCGTCACAGCTGGCGTGAACGCAATTGCTGCTCTGATGACTCGACTTGACTGGGGGCAACTGGTCGGGCGGGCGCGGGAGATTCTGGTCCGTCACCGAGGTGGCGCACCGTCACCGCAGGAGCCGGAGGCCGGGCTTCCGAACTGGCAGGACCTGCTGACCGGTGCGGAGGGCGAGGACGAGAGCGATCGCGCTCGGCGGCTGCAGACGATCCGAGCAGCGCTGGCACAGATGCGTACAGCGGACCTGAACGCACTCGTCGGCGAGCTGACCGCCCTGGGCCGCGAACCCGCACGGCACGAGACAAGTGTCACCGTCAACGGTGGAAAGGCCGCCGTCAACAGTGGCTCCGGCGACCAGAACGTCACCTTCAACTGATGGTGGATACGGGGCCGGACGGGCCGCCCACGTATCGAACGGAGGTCGAGGTCGGCGGCGGACAGACCGCCATGCACAGCGGTTCGGGTGACCAGTACAACAGGTTCGGGGGGCATGGGCCGCAACTGATCGCACTGCTCGTGGTGCTGGTCGGGGCGGTGGCCGGGATCCTCCTGTCGCCCGCCGCCTCCGGCAGCCAGGTCGTTTCGTACGTCCTGCTGGTGGTCATCTGCGCGATCGTCGCCGGGTTCTGCCTCTGGTGGCTTCTCGGACGGACCAGGCGGAAGGCCGTCGGGTACCTCGGGCTCATCAGTGGTGTCATCGTGAGCGGAGTGCTCGCCGCTGCCTGGCAAAGGGCGTTGGCCGGCCACGGTGATGTGGCCGTGAACGTCACCAGCCAGGTGACCCCGCACGACGTTCAGTCGCTGGCCGACAACGGCAGGGCGACGATGGTGGTTGATGGGCCCAGCCCCCGCAGCTTCCTGCGGGTGCGCATCAGCCTGGACGATCACTACCCGGACGGGGTCTGTGCCGCGATGAACGGCACCAGGGCGGAAATCCGCCTCCTGGGCGACGGCGCGAAGTCGATCACGCTGAGCGGGGATCACCAGACCGGTGACATCGATCTGCGTGGAGCACGACAGCACGTAGAGCTGGAAGCGGTGGTCAGGGCGGGGGAGGGCTGCGTGATGGATCTTCATCTTGAATCCGTCGTTCTTCATGACAACGAGTGGTGGTTGCCTTGATGAAGCAGAGGACTTGGCGGATCACGCTGGTGTGCCTGGGGCTGGTCGCAGGGGTCGCATCCGGATGCGGCCCGGATGCGGGGGGAACGATTCGAGTCGCCATGAAGAACGACCAGCCGGGTACAGGTTATTCACACGACTACAAGCGGTCAGGGTTCGATTGGCGGGTCGCCGAGGCCGTCGCCGGGGCGCTCGGCAAGCTGCCCCAGTATGAGGACGTGCCGTCCCAGGACCGCCAGGTGGTACTTGACGGAAAGCACGGCATCGATCTCGTGGTCGCCACGTACTCGATCAACAACGAGCGTCTGCAGGGTACCAACGGGTTGCCCGCCCACGACTTCGCGGGCCCCTACGCCGTCACGTACCAGGGCTTCCTCGTGCTCGCGAAGGGGCCGCAGGTTCGCACCCTGGACGACCTGGCGGGGAAGAAGGTCTGCACCTGGTCGGGTACCACCTCGACGCGGGTGGTCGACAAGAGGACCACGGGAATGGTGTCCTACCAGGCGCCCACCGCCTCCCAGTGCGTCGAGGATCTCAAGTCAGGGCAGGCGGCCGCCGTCTCCACCGACCAGATGATCCTGTACGGCTTCACCCAGCTCTATCCGGAGCTCACCGTCGTCCCGAATCTGCACATCGGGGAGGCGCAGTACTACGGCATCGGGATCCCCAAGGGAAATCGCTCGGAGTGTCAGAAGATCAAGGAGAAGCTGAAGAACTATGTGAAAACGGCTGCCTGGAGCCAGGACTTCAGCATCGAATTGTCCAGCATCGTCGCTGCCGATCCGAACTGGCAGAGCCACTACAAGCCCTCGGAAACCGACATCGACACGTTCTCGTGCCGTGACAAAGTCGGGTAGTGGGTGGTCGGCCGTCCACCCGCGCAGAGCGGGCACGAACGCTGACGGCTGCCCCGGCCTCCACCTGGCCGGGGCCTCCGGGGCTGCCGGGGCCCCGGCCGTGGGCGGGCCCTATCCGGCCGTCAGCGGGTAGTGGTCGGAGAGGTCCTGGTAGGTGTAGCTGGTGCCCCAACTGCTCACCGTCCACGGCGTGCTGTGGAGGCGGACCACCGTGTTGGTGTAGGTCGCCGGCCGGGCGTGGTCGGCGCGGTAGAGGACGTAGTCCAGGTCCTCCTTCGGTTCGCCGGGGTAGCGGTAGGCGGCGATCGAGTTGTCGACGGTGTCGAAGGAGTTGGCCCAGCCGGTCCGCGCGTCGGCCGGGGCGACGCCCGCGTTGGCGAGCAGCGCGGGGTACTCGGAGCCGTGCGAGTCGATGTTGAGGTCGCCCGCGATCAGCACCGGTTCGGCGGCCGGGATGTTCTTGCCGTCGACGAACGCCCGCATCGCCTTCAGCTGTGCCGCCCGGACCGCCGCCGGCTGCCCGGCGGAGCAGCCGCTGTCGGTGGACTGCAGGTGGGTGCCGATGAGGTGGGTGCGCACGCCGTTGACGTTCAGCACCGCGTAGACGAAGCCCTTGTTCGACCACCAGTCGCTGCCGCAGGCGTCTTTGAAGACATACTGCTCCTTGCGCAGGATCGGCCACTTGCTGAGCAGGGTCACCCCGCCGTCCTCCGGGGTCGCGGTGCTGAAGCTGCCGTTGGTGGCGTCCCAGCCGCTGGTCGAGCGGCCGACCACGGGGGTGTGGTACGGGTACGCGGCGGAGGCCTGCGCGGTGAGCAGGTCGGACGCGGCGTTGTCGAAGGCCTCCTGGAGCACGACCACGTCGTGGCCCCGGAAGACGTCGGCGGCCGCGATCGCCTTCGCCCGGTAGTCCTGGCCCCAGTTGGGGTAGAGGTTCTTGCTCATCAGGAAGACGTTGTACGTCAGCACGTTGAGCGCCGGCACGGGCGCCGGCGCCGCTGCGGGCACGGGTGCGGGCGCAGCGGCGGTGGCGGTGGCGGCGGCGGAGGGAGCGAGCAGCGCGGCGGCGGCCGCGCAGACGAGGGCGAGGCGCGGGGCCCGGCGGGGGGCGGCAGGAGTTGGCATGCGCGCAGTCAACGCGCGCTCGGCCACGCCCGGCAAGACGTCGGACGATAACCATATGAACTCATCGGTAATGTAAAGCTGTCTGGCCAACTCTCCCTCGATCGGGCCGACTTGCCTGGACGGCTTCCCGCCCCACCCTCTGCTTTCCGGCTCCCCGGCGGCGCGCTACGCCGGCACGGCGGCCCGTGCGCGCAGCTCCTTCAGCGTCGCGATGTCCATCGCGTGACCGGTGCCGTCCCCGCGGTGCTTGCGGTCCGGGGTCTCGACGACCAGGGGGACACCGACCGTCGCCGGGTGCTCGAACAGCTCCCGGAACGGCTCCGCGCCGATCAACCCGGCGCCGATGTTGGCATGCCGGTCCTTGCGGGCACCGACCACGTCCTCCGAGTCGTTGGCGTGGATCAGCCGCAGCCGCCCCGGCCCGGCGGCCGCGACCAGCGCGTCCAGCGCCTCCCGGGTGCCGCCGGGGGCGGCGAGGTCGTGGCCGGCCGCGAAGGCGTGACAGGTGTCCAGGCAGGCCCCGACCCTGGGGTGGCCGTCCAGCGCGTCCAGGTACTCGGCCAGGTCCTCCATCCGCGAGCAGAGCGAACTGCCCTGGCCGGCGGTCGGCTCCAGCAGCAGCCGGGGCGCGGACTCGCCGAGCGCGTCCAGCTCGTCCAGCAGCGGCCGGACGTCCGCGCGGACCTGCGCCATCGCCTCCGCCCGCCGCGAACCGCCGCCGGGCGCCGAGCCGACCGCCGAACCGGTGTGCAGGACCACACCCAGCGCGCCGATCGCGTGCCCGCGCAGCAGCGAGTGCCGCAGTGAGTCGGCCGAGCGTTCGCGGGTCGCCGCGTTGTCCGAGCCGAAGTTGATCAGGTACGGCGCGTGGACGTATGCCGGAACGCCCTGCTCGGCGCAGGCGGTGCGGAACTTCTCGTCCTGCACCGGGTTGCCCGGGGGAGTGGCCCAGCCGCGCGGGTTCGCCACGAACACCTGCACCGTCTCGGCGCCCACCCGCCGCGCGTACGCCAGACCCGTCCCCGCCAGCCCGCGCGCGGCCACCGGCACATGGGCCCCGATCGGGTTGCGGACGGTGCTGACGGGCGGTGCGGCTGCGGTGCTCATGGCCCCGAGCATGCCACGCGCGCCGGGCGCCCGCTCCACTCCATCGAGTGAGGCCAGGCTCGAACGCTAGACCGGATGGCGCCGGGCCGGTCACCATCTGTGACAGATCGGCAACCCGGCGGAGGCATCCACGACCAGCGCCGAGCCCATCGAGGCGGTCGACCTGGGCGCCGGTGTCTTCGGTGCGGACGTGCCGCCCCGGCCGCAGACCGACCTCTGCCCCCAGCGCCCGACCCCCCGTCACGGCATCCTCCGTCACGGCACTCCCCGTCATGGCTGTCCCCAGCGCTTCCGCCCGTCCGCCCGTCCGTCCGTCCGCCCGTCCGCCCGTCCGCCCGCGCGGCCGCGCGGCCGGAGGGCCGTCGCGCCTCCTCCCGCGCCCGCCTCCGTTACGCCCTGCCCCGCGCGCCGCGCCGTGCGCCACGCCGACGGGTACGGCGCATGGCCGACGCCCTGTCAGCCCGGTAGCCCAGCCCTGGTGGCGGGGCCACTCGCGGGCCCATAGCGTCGACTCGGCCGACACCTACCGGCAGTCGTCCCGCGCGCACACCGCGTCACCGTGTCGGCATCCCCGCGAGCGCGTAAGAAAGCAGGTCGTCACTCATGCCCACGCGACGGGTCCACCACCTCGCTGCGGCCACCGCCGCCACCACCACCGTTCTGACCACGGCCCTGGCCGCCGTGCCCCCGGCCCACGCGGTCGGCGCTCTGTACATCGTCCAGCCAGGAGAATCGATTCAGCAGGCCGTGGACGCGGCCCTCCCCGGCGACACCATCCAGCTGTTCCCCGGCACCTACCGGGGCAGCGTCCGGATCACCACCCCCGGGCTCACCCTGCGCGGCGCCGGCCCGGAGAGCGTGATCACCCCTGACACCGCCACTCCCGGCGCCGTCGCCCCCGCCACCGCCACTACCACCACGGCCAACGCCACCACCACGGCCAATGCCGCCGCCAACGCCTGTGCCACCGCCGGGCACGGCCTCTGCGTGGTCGGCACCGAGGGGCACCGCCTCGCCGACGTCCAGATCGCGAACCTCACCGTCACCGGCTTCCGCAAGAACGGCATCGACGCCACCGAGACCACCGGCATGACCGTGCGCTCGGTCCACGTCCACGACAACGGGCAGCAGGGCATCAGCCAGGAACGGTCCACCCGGGCCGTGATCTCCGGCAACGAGTCCACCCGCAACGGCCAGTCCGGGGTCTTCCTCGCCAACTCCGTGGACAGCGAGGGCGGTGCCATCGACACCGAGGGCACCGTGGTCAGCGGCAACGTGCTCGCCGACAACCGGATCGGTGTCACCGTCCGCCGCCTGCGCGACCTGAGCGTCGACCAGAACGACATCCACGGCAACTGCGGCGGTGTCTTCATCGTCGGCGACGAGGGCGTGCCCCGGGCCGGCGCGCTGACGGTCAGCCGCAACCAGGTCGTCGCCAACAACAAGTACTGCCCGCCCAACCCGCGCCTGGACTACATCCAGGGCACCGGCATCCTGCTCACCGGCGCCGAGGAAACCGCGGTGACGGACAACCAGGTCCGCGACAACGTGGGCGCCTCCCCGATGTCCGGCGGCATCGTCCTCTTCCCCAGCATGGTCGGCGTGCCCAACGCCCGTAACACCGTCACCGGCAACTTCGTGACCGGCAACGGCCCGGCCGACCTCGCCGATCGCGACACCGGCACCAGCAACTCCTTCGCCCGCAACCAGTGCCAGACCTCCGAGCCGGCCGGCCACTGCTGAACCGCGCCCGCCCGCTCCGTGGCACGCCGCCACACGACGTCCCGCCCCACGGACCCGCCAGGCCTCCAAGCCCCCGGCCTCCGGCCCCCGCGCTCGCACACCCCCAGCCACCAGCAGAAAGACGGTCCATGACCATCGCACCCGTCACCACCCCGCAGGCCGCGATGCGCCTGCGGGAAATCGTCTTCGGCGCCGCCTGCGCCGCCGCCGTCCGCGCGGCCGCCCGGCTCGGTGTCGCCGACGCGCTCGGCGACACCCCCACCACCGTCACCGACCTCGCCGTCAGACTCGACACCGAACCCGAGCCGTTGCGCCGCCTGCTGCGCGCCCTGAGCTGCTACGGCATCTTCGTCGAGAGCGGCGACGACTGCTTCGAGCACACCGAGATGTCCCGCCTGCTGCGCGAGGACACCCCCAACAGCCTGCGCTACATCTCCCTCTGGTGCACCGAGCCGTGGACCTGGGAGGCCTGGCCGAGGCTGGACGAGGCCGTCCGCTCAGGCCGCAACGTCTTCCCCGAGCTGTTCGGCAAGGAGTTCTTCGACTACCTGCACAGCGATGGAGTCGACTCGGCGAAGGTCTTCGACAAGGCGATGACCACCTCCAGCCGGCAGTCCGCCGCGGACCTGGCCGACTACCTGGACCTCACCGGGATCGACTCCGTGGTCGACATCGGCGGCGGCCAGGGACATGTGCTGGCCAGCCTGCTGGAGAGGTACCCGGCACTGCACGGCACCCTGCTCGACCTGCCCAAGGTCGTCAGCGGGGCCGATGCCCGACTCCGGGACGGCGGCGCCTTCTCCGCCCGGGCCCGGCTGGTGCCCGGCGACTGCCGGGTGGACATCCCGGTCCGCGCCGACCTCTACATCATCAAGAACATCCTGGAGTGGGACGACGAGAGCACCCGCCGCACCCTCGCCAACGTGGTCGCGGTGGCCCGGCCCGGTGCCCGCGTCGTGGTGGTCGAGAACCTGGTCGACGACAGCCCCTCGATGCGCTTCACCACCGCGATGGACCTGATGCTGCTGCTCAACGTCGGCGGCGCCAAGCACTCCAGGGCGAGCATGGTGCGGCTGATGGAGCAGGCCGGCCTCGACGTCGCGGACGTCCACCCGGTCAACCCGTACCTGCACGCCTTCGAGGCCACCGTGCGCGGCTGACCGGCTCCGGCACACGCGGGCGGGGGGCGGGCCCCCGGGGGGGGGGGGGCCCCCCCCCCCCCCCCCGGGCCCCCCCCCCCGGCCGGCCCCCCCCCCCCCCCCCCCCCCCGCCCGCCGCCCCCCGCCCGCGCCCGACGCCCCGCGGGGGCAG
>NZ_JBIUYD010000001.1:34346-516838 GCF_044744345.1 Kitasatospora sp. NPDC087315
GGCCCCCCCCCCCCCCCCCCGCGCGGCCGCCCGCCGCCCCCGGGGCGGCGCCCCCGCGCGCGCCCCCCGGCCGCGGGCCCCGGGCGGCGGGGGGGGCCCCCCCCCCCCCCGCCGCCATGGCCGGGTCCCGCAGCCCGGGCCGCGCGTCCAGCCGTACACCGGACCAGGAGCCGAGCCCCGTGTCAGCGCGCCCGTCAGGCCTTGTGCGAGGACTCCAGGTGCGCGAAGACCACCACGTTGTCCAGGTAGTCGTGGCGCGTGCGGTCGTACGTACCGCCGCAGGTGATCAGCCGCAGCTGCGCGTCCGGCGTGTTCCCGTACACCTTCTGGTCGGGGAAGGCGTTCTTGGCGAAGGTCTCCACGGAGTCCACCGAGAAGACGGCGACCGTGCCGTCCGCGCGCGTCACCTCGACCCTGTTGCCCGGCAGCAGCAGGCTGAGCAGCAGGAACACCGACGGACCCTTGGCGGTGTCCACGTGCCCGGCCACCACCGCGCTGCCGCGCTCGCCGGGGGTGGCGCCGTCCCGGTACCAGCCGACCAGGTTCTTGTCGTCCAGGGGCGGCGCGTTGAGCTGGCCGGCCGCGTCCAGGGTGAGCTCGGTGAACGGCGCGTCCACGGCGATCTGCGGGATCCGCAGCCGGGTCGGAATGGCCGGCTTCAGCGCCGGCGCCCCCGGTGCGGCGGCCGAACCCGGACCGGCCCCGGCGGCCCCGATGGCGGCCGGGGGAGCGGCCAGGCCCAGCACCGGTCCGGACGAGGGCTTCGCGCCGACCGAGTTGTAGATCAGCAGCAGACCGGCCGCCATCGCGCCCATACCCGTGCGCAGCAGCCGGGACGTACCAGGGACGGGACCGGCCATCACTCCACTCCTTCGGCATCAATGTCGGGTGCGCCGCTCCGGGTGCCGTCGCCGGGGCCGGTGCGGGAGGCGGTGGCCGTGGCGGGGAGGCGAGCCCGCCGCCGGGCAGCGCCAGGCCGCCACCGCCGGTGTGCGCGCCGCTGTGCGGCGTCTTCTCCTCGGTCTTGTGGACCGCCCCCGGCGCGGGCCGGGGGCGGTTCCACGGAGGGCGGGGCAGGTCAGTTGGGCCCGCCGCGCTCCCAGCGGTAGAACTCACGCGCCATGGCGTCCTTGGGCTCCCGCCAGGTGGCCGGGTCGTACGCCTGCACGTAGGCCGTGAGACGGTCGCTGACCTGCCGGAACTCCGGGTGGCCGATCACCTTGGCGACGGCCGGGCCGGGCGGGCGGTCGGCCTCGATCAGGTGCAGGTAGACGTCGCCGAACTGGAACAGGCTGCGGCCGGTGACGCCGATCAGGTGCGGCAGTTCGCCCCGGTCCGACTCGGCGAACACGTCGGCGATGCCCTGGGCCGCGTCCGGCTTCATCCGGGCGACGATCAGTGCGCGGTGCATCCCGTTCACACCTCCCCGGCCTGCTTCTCGACCTTCTCGCGGATCAGCTGCATCTGGACCCGCGAGTTGCGGTTGATGTGGTTGACCATGCCCTTGTCGTCGACCGGCGCGGTGGGCTTCATCGCGAAGTCCTGGATCCAGCGCATCCGGGTGCCGGCCGGGACCTCCGCGTACTCCCAGCGGATGTCCATGAACTCGAACGGCCCGGGCTCGACCCGGCGGGCGCGCACCGCGAGCGAGGCCCGGTCGGTGGTGCGCTCGGAGACCCAGCTCCAGACCTGGCCGTTCTCGTCGGGGTGCATGGTGAGCCGGAAGCGCACGCTGTCGCCCTCCCGCTCCAGCACCTCGACCGAGGCGTACTCGCTGAACAGCTGCGGCCAGTTCTCCAGGTCGTTGGTGATCTCCCAGACCAGGTCGAGCGGCGCGGCGATGACGATCTCGTTGTCCGTGTGTCCGGGCATCTCAGGCACCTGCCGTGGTGGAGAGCGAGGCGTTGACCAGTTCCACGAACTCGGCCGGGGTCTTGGACGACTCCGCGCCGGACGCGACCTTGAGTCCGTGCCGGTTCTCCAGCTCGCCGACCACGCCGAGCAGACCGAGGGAGTCCACGCCGAACTGGTCGAAGCTCGCGCCCGGGCGCTCCAGGTCGAGCGGGTTGACCACGACGCCGGCCCGGGCCTGGATCAGGGCGGCCAGTTCGGGATAGCTGAGGGTGTTGTTCACGGGATGTCCCTTCAAAACAAGAGCGGATCAACAGACGGATCAACAGGCGGGCCGACAGGCGATCGGGAGCCGAGCCGAGCCGGACCGGGGGAACGGTCGGGCCCGGTCAGTCCAGCCGGCCGCGCCGGAGCACCAGCGCGGCGTTGGAGCCCATCAGCCCGCGGCTGAGCACCAGCGCGGTGCGCAGTTCGGCCGGTCGGGCATGGCCGGTCACCAGGGCGAGCTCATGGCAGACCTCGGTGACGTTGGGGGTGGGCGGCAGGACGCCGTCCTCCATCGCGAGGACGGCGGCGGCCGTGTCCAGCATCGGCGCGCCGCAGTAGGCGCGTCCGGTGCCGGTCTTGGGTGCTGTCACCGGGACGCGTTCGGCGTACGGGCCGAGGGCGTCGGCCAGGGCGAGGGCCTCGGCTCGGTCGGCGGCCGGGACACCGAGGGCGTCGGCGAAGACCACGTCGATCTCCTCCGCGGCGATCCGCGCGTCGTTCATCGCTATCCGGATGGCGTTGGCCAGACCCTCGCGGGAATCCTCCCAGCGGGAGGCGCCGGTGAACGTGGCGCCGTGTCCCACCAGCAGGGCACGGACGGTGGCGCCGCGCCGGCGGGCGGCCTCCTCGTCCTCCAGCAGCAGCATCGCGCCGCCCTCGGCGGGGGCGAAGCCGTTGGCGGCGGGGGAGAACGGCAGATAGGCCCGGTCCGGGTGCTCGGCGAGGCTGAGTTCGGGGTAGCCGAGCTGGCAGACCATCGAGTACGGCGCCAGCGGGGCCTCGGCGGCGCCGACCACCACCGCGTCGGTGCCGCGCTCGATCGCGCGGGCGGCGTGCGCGAGCGCGTCCAGGCCGCCGGCCTCGTCGCTGGCGACCACCCCGCAGGGGCCCTTGTAGCCGCCGCGGATCGAGATCTGGCCGGTGCTGGCCGCGTAGAACCAGGCGATGGACTGGTAGGGGCCGACGAACTTCGGCCCCTGACCCCAGAGTTGCTGGAGTTCGCGCTGGCCGAACTCGCCGCCGCCCGAGCCGGCCGCGGTCACCACGCCGACCGTGAACGGATCCTTGGGGTCGGGGCTGAACCCGGCGTCCGCCACAGCGAGGTCGGCGGCCGCCATCGCGTAGTGCGTGAAGCGGTCGGTCTGTACGAGGTAGCGGCCGTCGATCACGGCCTGCGGGTCGAAGTCCCGCACCTGGCCCGCGACGCGCAGCGGAAGATCCGCGCAGCCCTCGCGGGAAATCCGGTCGAGGACGCTCACGCCCTGCCTGGTGGCCTTCCAGAAGGCGTCGGCCCCCACGCCGTTCGGCGCCACCACGCCCAGGCCGGTGACCGCTGACCGGCGGCCCTGTTGACGTGACGTCATGGATCTCACCCCGTTCTGTTGAGCACAACGGCGGACTGGAATCCGCCGAATCCGCTGCCGACCGACAGGATGTGACGGAGTGGCAGCTCCCGCGCCGTGCGCGGTACGTAGTCGAGGTCGCACTCCGGGTCCGGAGTCTCGTAGTTGGCGGTCGGCGGTACCACGCCGTGGGCCAGCGCGAGGGTGCAGGCGACCAGCTCGATCGCGCCGATCGCGCCGAGCGAGTGCCCGACCATCGACTTGATCGAGCTCATCGGCGTCTTGTACGCGTGCCCGCCGAGGGAACGTTTGACGGCCGCCGTCTCGTGCCGGTCGTTCTGCTTGGTGCCCGAGCCGTGCGCGTTGACGTAGTCGACGCCGGTGCGGTCCACCCGGGCGTGGTCGAGGGCGTCGTCGATCGCCCGGGACATCTCCAGCCCCTCCTGGGTGAGGCCGGTCATGTGGTAGGCGTTGCCGAAGGTGGCGAAGCCGCCGATCTCGCCGTAGATCCGGGCGCCGCGACGGCGGGCGTGCTCCAGCTCCTCCAGCACCAGGACGGCGCCGCCCTCGCCGAGCACGAAGCCGTCCCGGTGGGCGTCGAAGGGGCGGGAGGCGTGCTCCGGGTCGTCGTTGCGCTCGCTGGTGGCCTTGATGGCGTCGAAACAGGCGACGGTGATCGGGGAGATCGGTGAGTCGGAGGCACCGGCGACGCAGATGTCGGTGCGCCCCTCCTCGACCGCCTGGAAGGCGTAGCCGATCGCGTCCAGCCCCGAGGTACAGCCGGTGGAGACCGTCTGCACCGGGCCGTGGGCGCCGACCCGTTCGGCGACGGTCGAGGCGAGGGTGCTGGGCGCGAAGGCCCGGTGCAGCTGGGGCTCGGCCCGCAGGTGGTCGACGTCCCAGCGCGCGCCGCCGGCGCTGACCAGGGCGTAGTCGTGCTCCAGCCGGGTGGTGCCGCCGACGGCGGTGCCGAGCGAGACGCCGATCCGCCACGGGTCCTCCGCGGCCAGGTCCAGGCCCGCGTCGGCGATCGCCTCGTCCGCCGCCACCATCGCGAACTGCACGTAGCGGTCGGCTCGTTGGACGTCATGTTGGCTCAGCCCGTGGGCCGCCGGGTCGAAGTCGCACTCGGCGGCGATCCGGGAACGGAATCCGGCGGGGTCGAAGAGCGTGATGCCCCGGGTCGCCGTCCGGCCGGAGGTGAGCAGCCGCCAGAAGGCCGGCACGCCCACGCCTCCGGGTGCGACCACGCCGATTCCGGTGACGGCGACACGCCTGGTCACGAAGCCGCCTTGGCGTGTTCCGGCGGGCCGGACGTCGCGGTCTCCTCGGTGTCGACGTGGCCGAGTTCCGGGCGCGGTGCCAGCGGGCCGAGGTGGAAGACCATCCGGGCCTCGGTGTCGCCGACGTTGCGGAAGCGGTGGCGCATGTTGAGCGGGATCATCAGGCCGTGGTCGGGCTTGAGCGTGCGGGTGACGCCGTCCAGGTCCACCTCCAGGTCGCCGGAGACCACGAACACGAACTCCTCGGAGTACGGGTGGTAGTGCTCGCCGATCCGCTCGCCGGGCTGCACGATGGCCAGGCCCATGAACCCGCTGGTGGCGCCGCAGGTGGTCGGGGTGAGCATGGCGCGCAGATCGCCTCCGCGCCGACGGTTCTCCGGCGCCTCGTCGACGTGCACGATCCGTGGGTACTGCGTGGACATGGTTTCTTCCTCCGGGGCTGGGCTGGGATCGGGTGGTTGGTCAGCTGTCCTGCGAGCTGCGGTCGGTGACCGGGCTCATGGCCCGGGCGGCGAGGAAGCGGCTGAGCCCGGCGACGGTGCGCAGGTCGCCCCCGGGGCCGAGGTCGAGCAGCCGGCCGAGGGCGGCGGCCTCGCGCTCGCCCGCCACGCCGAGCGCCGCCGCCGGGTCGGCCTCGGCGGGCACCCGGAGGTCCACCAGGCGGACCACGGTGTCGTCCCGGTGGAAGACGGTGCCGGTCACGACCGGCCCGGTCGGGTCGGCGGTGGCCTCGTCGTCGTACGCCGCGAGCAGGTCGGCGACCGCCTGCCCGCTGCCGGGCTTCACCGGGTAGAGCACGGCGTGCCGGTGCAGCCGGCCGGCGGTGGGGGAGCCGGCGACCGCCTGGTGTCCGGCGGGCAGCGCGGCGCGGGCGAAGAAGGCGCGCGCGGACTGCGGGTCACCGAGCTGGCGGGCCTCCTCCAGATGGGGGTTGAGCTCCGCCTCGACGCTCCGCACCTCGGGCTGCATCGCGACATGGCGCAGCGCGTCGCCGAGGTTGCCGATCACCTCGACGGCCCGGACCACCCGGTTGCCGTGCATGAACAGCGAGGTGCGGCGCAGCCGGGTGGTCTCGTCCACCTCGGCCTTGGGCGAGGTGTAGCCGGACAGGATCCGGGCCACCTCGTGTTCGCTGCCGGGCTTGACGGTGAAGGTGAGGGCGTGCCGGACGACGCCGTCCGGGCCGGGGTCGGCCTTCGGCGGGCCGACGTGTCCGGCGGGCGTGGTGCGCGGCAGGCCGGGCGGCACCTCGACGGGGCGGGCGGTGCCGGTGGCCCCGGCCACGGAGGTCTCCCGGAGGATGGTGTAGCGCATCGAGCGGAAGGTGTCGCTGACGCAGCCGTGCATCGGCTTGACCATCTCGCGGTGCGCCGGGCTTTCCACCCACTTCAGGAAGGTCTCCTGGTCCCGCCACTCGCTGGTGATGAGCCACTGCCGCGGGTCGTTGATCGACTGGCAGAGCTGGTCGCTGACGTGGCCGGGAACCGAGGCCACCTGGTGGCGGAGGTTCTCGTAGACGTCGAGGAAGCGTTGCTGGGCGCCGTCCTGGATCTCCAGCATCAGCACCACCCGGAGCCGGGTGTCGGAGTCGGCGTGCTGCCGCGCCTGAGGTTCTGACAGAGTCGTCATGATCCACTTTCTGCTCTGGGCCGCTCGCCGCGGGCCGCGGTGGGCGGCGTCCGGCGGGGATCTCGGGTGGGACGGCGGGCGGTGCGGCGGGCGGAGGCGTTCGGCCCGGGCGGTCGGCGCCAGGCCTGAGGTCGATCGTGCGCGGAGCCCACGGACGGCGCGAGATATGCGGGCCATCCGGGCGAAGGGGCGGCAGAAGGCCGTCGGCGCGGGGGATGGAAGGACGGGGGCCGTCCACGCCGGCCCCGCGGAGGGCGGCATGGGCCACCGCGGCGGTGCCGCGGATCCCCTTACAGGCTGGAGCAACTGATGAATCCGAAAGTTGACGACCGGGTGCCGGTCCTGATCGTCGGCGGCTCGCTGGTCGGGCTGTCGGCCTCCCTCTTCCTGGGCCGACTGGGTGTCAGACACCTGTTGGTCGAGAAGCACGCGGACACCTCGCATCACCCGCGTGGCCGAGGCAACAACGTCCGCACGATGGAGCTCTACCGGGTGGCCGGCATCGAGCCGGCGATCCGTGAGGCGGCCTCGGTGCTCGCCGCGAACCACGGCATCCTGCAGGCCCCCTCGCTGACCGGTGAGGAGCAGGAGTGGCTGTTCCGGGAGATCGACCCCGGCGGCCGGCTGGCCCGGTTCAGCCCCAGCTCGTGGTGCCTGTGCAGCCAGAACGACCTGGAGCCGGTGCTGCTGCGGTCGGCCCGCGAGCTGGGCGGGGACGTCCGCTTCAGCACCGAGCTGGTCTCCTTCGAACAGGACGCCGACGGGGTGACGGCGCTGCTGCGCAGCCGGGAGACCGGCGAGGAGCGGCGGGTGCTGGCGCGGTACCTGCTGGCGGCGGACGGTCCGCGCAGCCCGGTCCGGGAGCGGCTGGGCATCGGCCAGACCGGCAAGGGCGAGCTGTTCCACAACGTCAGCATCACCTTCCGGGCCAAGCGGCTGGCCGAGGTGGTGGGCGACCGCCACTTCATCGCCTGCTACCTGACCAACCCGACGGCCGACGGCGCGCTGCTGCCGGTGGACAACCAGGAGGAGTGGGTCTTCCACGCGCCCTGGCACCCCGAGGACGGCGAGCCGCTGGAGGCGTTCACCGACGAGCGGTGCGTGCGGCACATCCGGGCCGCCATCGGTATGCCGGACCTGGACGTGGAGGTGACCGGCCGGGCGCCCTGGCACGCGGCGGAGCGGGTGGCGGAGCGCTACTCCGGCGGGCGGGTCTTCCTGGCCGGGGACTCGGCGCACGAGATGTCGCCGACCGGCGCGTTCGGCTCCAACACCGGCATCCAGGACGCGCACAACCTGGCCTGGAAGCTGGCCGCGGTGCTCTGCGGCTGGGCCGGCCCGGAGCTGCTGGAGACGTACGGTCAGGAGCGCCGCCCGGTCGCCGAGGTCACCAGCGCGCGGGCCTCGGCCCGGTCCGCCGAGCACAGCCACCCCGGGTACTCGGTGGTCCCGGGGGCCGGCCGGCAGGCCGGGGTGCTGGCGGTGGCGCTCGGCTACCGCTACCCGGTGGGCGCGGTGGCGGGGGCGGACCCGGCCGGTGCGGTGGTGCCGGAGCGGTTCGAGTCGGCGGGCGAGCCCGGCAGCCGGGCGCCGCACCAGTGGCTGCTGCGGGCCGGGGTCCGGCTCTCCACCCTGGACCTGTACGAGCAGACGATGGTGCTGCTCACCGGCCCCGAGGGGACGGCCTGGCAGGAGGGCGCCCGGCGGGCCGCCGACCGGCTGGCCGTGCCGCTGGACGGCTACCGGATCGGCACCGGCGCGGAGGACGACCTGGCGCCCGAGCCGGGCGCGGACTTCGCCGAGCTGCACGGTGTCCGGCGGGACGGCGCGGTGCTGGTCCGCCCGGACGGCTTCGTCGCCTGGCGCTCGGAGGGGGCCGTGGACGATCCGGAGGCGGCCGTGGCGGCGGCGCTGCGGGCGGTGCTGAAGCTGTAGGGCGGGAGCCGTCGGACGTGCCTCGGACGACGTGTGGGCCCGCCGGATCGGCGGGCCCACACGCGGGTGGCGCGGAGGGTCAGTGGCCGCCCTCGTCGACCACCTCGACGTCCTCGATGTTGCGCTCGATCGCGTCGGTGGGCAGGGCGACCCGGATCGCCCAGAAGTAGACCACGAGCGAGAAGACGGCGACCACGGCGATGTCCCACCACATCGGCAGGTTGCCCAGGCCGTCGCCGAAGCCGCCCTGCCAGGAGATGATCCCGAGGCCGACCAGGTAGACCGGCAGCCACTGGGCGGCGCGCCACTCCAGCCGGGGCGCGTTCGGCAGGCCCTTGCGGATCGCGTACGCGGCGTAGCCGCCGAGCAGGGCGTAGCCGATCAGGATCGCGACGCCCAGGCGGGACAGGGTGTGCCAGCCGGACCAGTAGATGATCAGGCTGGAGACCACGAACGCGGCCGGGGAGATCAGCCCGCCCAGCGGCAGCCGGTAGGAGCGCTCACGCTCGGGCAGCCGGCGCCGCAGCGCGCCGAAGGCCAGCGGGGCACCGGCGTACATCAGCACGCTGGCGGAGGTGATGAAGCCGACCAGCTCCTGCCAGCTGGGGAAGGGCAGGAAGCAGATCACCCCGGTGACGAAGGAGGTGATCAGCCCGAACCACGGCACCCCGCGCTTGTCCAGCCGCTCGAAGAGCTGCGGCGCGTAGCCGTTCTTGCTCAGGCCGAGCGAGATCCGGGAGGTCGAGGTGGTGTAGATCAGGCCGGTGCCGCCGGGGGAGACGATGGCGTCGAAGTAGAGCACCCAGGCGAGCCAGCCGAGGCCGATCAGGGTGGCGAGGCCGGCGAACGGGCCCTCGATGCCGGGGAAGTCGAGGTTGCCCCAGCCGCCCGCGAAGGAGGTGGCGGGCAGCGCGCCGATGAAGACGACCTGGAGCAGGGTGTAGATCAGGGTGCCGACGGCCACCGAGCCGAGCACCGCGCGGGGGATGTCGCGCTTGGGGTTGCGGCTCTCACCGGAGATCTGGATCGCCTGCTCGAAGCCGAGCAGGGCGAAGATCACACCGCTGGAGCTGATCGCGGCCAGCACGCCCTTGACGCCGAACGGCGCGAAGCCGTGCGAGGTGAAGTTGGAGCCGTGGAAGTTGGTCACGGCGAGCACGAAGATGGCGAACAGCGGGACGAAGATCTTCAGCCAGGTCGCGACGCTGTTGGTGTGGGCCAGCACCCGCACACCGAGGAAGTTGACGGCGACGAAGATCGCCATCAGGAAGGTCGCCACCACGAAACCGCTCGCGGTGAGCGTGCCGTTGTCGTTGAGCAGGCTCCGCGCGATCTCCCAGTGCCCGGCGTAGCCGATCATCGCCTCGACCTCGATCGGCGCCACCGTCGCGGCCTGCAGCCAGGTGAACCAGCCGAACGACATGCCGGCCAGGCCGCCGAAGGCGTAGTGCGGGTAGCGCGCGGTGCCGCCGGAGACCGGGAAGAGCCCGCCGAGCTCGGCGTGCACCAGCGCGAGCAGGACGATCGCGACCGCGCCGATGCCCCAGGAGACGACAGCCGCCGGGCCCGCCACCACGACGGCGTTCTTGGCGCCGAACAGCCAGCCGGAGCCGATGATGGAGCCGACCGAAGCCCATAGCAGGCCGATCAGGCCGACCTCGCGGCGCAACGAGCGGTGGGAGGGACTGGGGGCTCCGGTGGGGGAATCGGAGCCGGTGCCCGTGCCCGGCGAGGACAGCTGGTTGAGGGAAACCATTCGTCGTCTCTCTGTGTGTGGGGGCCCCGGTGGTCGGAGCAAGGAGAGTTGCCACACAGTAGGCGCATGCAGAGGCGCCTGCACAGATTCCGTTACTGAATGTTTACGTACTTTTCTGGATATACGCGCTGGTAGGGGGTGGTGCGGTCGCGGACTCGTTACGTGACCGATCAGTAGGTCCGGGGATTTGAGCGGGAATTGAGAATGCCCCCGAGGGTGGCATTGTGAACGGCCGACGCGCTTATGGAAATGGAAGGCGCCGCATGGTGATGCGGCGCCTTCCAGGGGCGGGCGGGTACGAACTTCCTCCGCCCGCTAGCGGGTTGCCGCCAGGTCCGACGGGTCGGTGTTGGCGCCGCAGAGCAGCACGGCGACCCGCTCGCCCTCCGCGGCCTCCCCCGCCTCCACGGCGGCGAGGGCGGTGGCGGCCGCGTACTCCACCGCGATCCGGCGCTCGTCCCACAGCCCCTGCCGGGCCCGGACGATGGCGGTGTCCGGGACCAGCACCGAACGCACACCGTCGTGCTGGGCGGCGTGCACGGCGAGCGCGGTGGCCCGGCGGGCCCCCAGTGCGTCGGCGGCGACCGACTCCACCGTGACGTCCACCGGGTGACCCGCCGCCAGCGCCGCGTTCAGCGCCCGGCTGCGCTCCGGCTCCACCGCCACCACCCGGACGCCGTGCTCCCGGGCGGCGGCCGCCACGCCCGCGAACAGCCCGCCGCCACCCACCGACACCACCACCGTGTCCAGGCCCGGCAGTTGGGCCCGGATCTCCTCCAGGACGGTGCCCGCCCCGGCCGCGATCAGCGGGTGGTCGTACGCGTGCGAGGTCAGCGCGCCGCTCTCCGCCGCGAACTCCGCGCAGGCGGCCAGCGCCTCCGCGTACTCGGAGCCCGCGAGCCGCACCTCGGCACCGTACGAGCGCAGCCGGGCCAGCTTCACCGCCGGTGCCGTCTCCGGCAGGAACACCGTGGCCCGCACGCCGAGTTCACGCGCCGCCCAGGCGCAGGCCAGCCCCGCGTTCCCGCCCGACGCGATGGTCACCCCGGCCGCCGGCAGGCCGCCCGCCTCGGCGTGCGCCAGCAGGAAGTTCTGCGCCCCGCGCGCCTTGAAGCTCCCGGTGTGCTGCAGGAACTCCAGCGCCAGCCAGACCCGTCCGCCGTCGTCCCCCGGCGCCACCGCCACCGGCCGTACCCGGCCCGCGATCCGCTCCCCGGCCGCCTTGACCTCGTCGTATGTCAGGTGGTCCACGCCGCTGCTCTCCTCCGCCCGGGGGCGGAGGCCGACCTCCACCATGTCCCGGCCCGACCGTACGTTGCGCAAGCGAACGATGAGAAGGCCGCGGGCGGCCCGGGCCCGGGCCGTCGTCGACGGCCCGGCCGCGTACCCTGACCCGTATGCGTCCTGTGATCCTGCCGCCGCCCGTCCGATAGCGGGCGGCACACTCCACGACTCCCTGCCCGGCGGCCCTGCCGCCACCGGGTCGATAGCTGCCGCCCGCACCACCCGCGGACCTCATCCGGCATCTCATCGTGGAGAACCGACGCATGACCTCGCACACCGCCGTGCCGTTCCGGCGCGGCCTGTTGTCCATCTCGGCCGCCGCGGTCGCCTGGGGCGTGGGCGGAGCGGCGGCGGCGCTGCTGCTGCGCACCAGCGGACTGGGCCCGGTGTCCGTCTGCTTCTGGCGCCTGGCCGTTGCCGCCGCCTGTCTGACCCTCCTGCCGTCCGGCCGGCGCCGCGCCACGCCCGGCCGGCGCGGGGCCGCCGTCCTCACCGGGCTCGGGCTGGCCGTCAGCCAGGCCGCCTACTTCGGCTCGGTGCAGTACGCGGGCCTCGGGCTGGGCACCCTGATCACCATCGGCGCGGGGCCCGTCCTGACCAGCCTGGGCGCCCATCTGCTGCTCGGCGAGCGCCTCACCGTACGGGCGGTGTCCGCGATCGCCCTGGCACTGGCCGGGCTGGCGCTGCTGGTCGCCGCCCCGGCGGCCGGCCCGCGCCCGGCGCTCGGTGTCGCGCTCGCCGTGCTGGCGGGCGCGGTGCAGAGCGGACTGACCCTCTGGGCGCGCGGCGGCGGCTCGACGGGGGCCACGGCGGGCGCGTTCGCGACCGGCACGCTCTGCCTGCTGCCGGCGGCCGCGGCCGCCGGTGTCCTGCCCACCGCGGGCGACCTCGCCCTGACGGCCGGCGCCCTGCTCTTCCTCGGCACGGTGCCGACCCTGCTCGCCTACCGCTGGTACTTCGCCGGTCTCACCGTCGTCCCCGGCGCCACCGCCTCGGTCCTCGTCCTGCTCGAACCCGCCACGGCGGCGCTGATCGCGACCGCCCTCTTCGACGAGGAGGTGACCCCCGCGCTCCTGGCCGGCTCCGCCCTGCTGCTCACCGCCGTCGCCGCCCTCGCCCGCGAGTCCGGCTGAGCGGCCCCGGGCCGGTCCGCCCGTCGCACCCTCGGGGGCGGCGGGCGGACCGGGTTCCCCGGTCAGCGGCTCCGGGCGGGCGCGGGCAGTGACCGCAGCGCGGGCGCGGCGGGCGCCAGCGCGCGCAGGACGAGGTCGATCCTGACGCGTGCGGCGCCCGCGCGGAGCAGCGCGGTGGAGATGGCGCGTAACTCCTCGGGGCCGGTGCAGGCGAGACGGAGCTCCAGGTCGGCCTCGCCGGCGAGGGCGAGACCGCTCTGGACGGCGGGGAACTCGGCGGCGAGCCGGTCGAAGTCGAGCGGCACCGGGCCGAAGCGGATCCGGGCCAGGGCATGCAGTGTCCTGGCCCGTTCGGGCTGCCGGTCTCCGGGGAGCAGCTGGAGAGCCGTCACCGGTGCTGGAGCTGTGCGGCCGCGGCGGGTGTCGGACGGGCGGCGGTGCCGGCGACCGGCGGCGCCACCAGTCGGGGGTCGAGCACCAGCGTGTCGACGCCGAGCGGGGTGGTCAGCCCGCGCAGGGCCGGTTCACCGGGTTCGGTGGCGGACCGGGCCGGCCCGAGGAGGGCGGCCGGCGCCTCGGCGGAGCTGAAGCCGACCGCGCGGCGGCGGCCGTCGCACAGGCGGAAGAGGCGGAGGACGGTGGTGCGTCCGGTGACGGTGACCGGGACGTGCCAGACGACGCGGGCCATGCGGGTGCTCCCGAGTGGTGGAGGGGCCTGCCGGAACTGCTTCCTCGACGCTAGGCCGCGTTCCGCCCGGCGGCGCCCGTCCTGACGCGGCGTTGACCGAATGAAGCGGTGCGTTGACGGACTCTTGACGTTCGGCCCGGCGGCCTGCCCGTGAACCGTCACTATCGTTACCTATAAGGACCATCCGAATGGTAGTTTGCGTAAGTATAGGGAAATGGGAAGGGAGTGGCGGTCGGTGTCGCAGTACTACTCGGTGGAACAGGTGGCCGAACTGCTGGGCCTGCACGTCCGCACCGTCCGCGGCTACGTCCGGGACGGTCGGCTGAAGGCGACGCGGATCGGCAAGCAGTACCGGATCACCCGCTCCGACCTGGAGGCGTTCACCGGCACCCCGGCCCCGGCCCCCGAGCCGGAGCGGCGGCACGCCGAGGCGTCCACGGTCGTCCGGATCGACGGCGTCGGCGTCGAGGAGGCCGCGCGCCTGAGCAACACGGTCATGGCCGCGATCGCCGGCCCCCGGGCGGCCGGCGGCCGGCTGTTCGTCGAGACCGTCCACCACGAGGAGCGGTCGGCGCTCAAGGTGATCATTCTGGGCGGGCTCGCCGACACCGCGGAGCTGCTCGCCATCGTCAACGCGCTGATCGGGGAGAACCGCCATGTCTGAGCCCACCGCCACCGTCCTGTGGCTGCCCGCCGACGGCCCGCCGCTGCGCGACGAGCACGACGCGACCGACGTGATCGGCGACGCCTTCGGGCAGGGCGCCACCTGGGTCGTCGTCCCGGTGGCCCGCCTCGAGGACGACTTCTTCCGGCTGAGCACCCGGATCGCCGGCGGGATCGTCCAGAAGTTCGCCAACTACCGCCTGGGCCTGGCCGTCGTCGGCGACATCTCCCGGCACACCGCCGCCAGCGGCGCCCTGCGGGACTTCGTCCGCGAGAGCAACGGCGGCCGCCAGCTCTGGTTCGTGTCCGACACCGCCGAGTTCGACCGGCGCCTGGCCGGACAGTCCTAGGTCTTGGGCCGGTTCCGGCGGTGCTCCGTTTGCCCCGGGCCCGCCCCGGGACGACGGTGGAGCTGACTCCCGACGAGCCCACCGGGCGCCCGGCGTGCGCTCCGGAGCGGGGGGAGGTGGAGCGAAGGGGCAATCACGAGATATCTTGACATCAAGACGTTGGAGACGTGAAGCGGAGTACCGATGACTGACTCGACCATCATCTATACGCACACCGACGAGGCGCCTGCCCTGGCAACGTATTCGTTCCTGCCCGTGGTCCAGGCCTACGCCTCGACGGCCGGCGTACAGGTGGAGACTCGCGACATCTCCCTGGCCGGGCGGATCATCGCGAGCTTCCCGGAGCGTCTCGAGGAGGGCCAGCGGATCGAGGACGCCCTCGCCGAGCTGGGCGAACTCGCCAAGACCCCGGGCGCCAACATCATCAAGCTGCCGAACATCTCGGCTTCCATCCCGCAGCTGAAGGCGGCCGTCGCCGAGCTGCAGCAGCAGGGCTACGCGCTGCCGGACTACCCGGACGACCCGCAGACCGACGAGGACAAGGACGTCCGCGCCCGTTACGACAAGGTCAAGGGCAGCGCCGTCAACCCCGTCCTGCGTGAGGGCAACTCCGACCGCCGCGCCCCCGCCTCGGTCAAGAACTACGCCAAGGCGCACCCGCACCGCATGGGCGCCTGGACGGCCGACTCCAAGACCAACGTCGCCACCATGGGCGCCGACGACTTCCGCTCCACCGAGAAGTCCGCCGTGATCGCCGCGGACGGCTCGCTGCGCATCGAGCTGGTGGCCGAGGACGGCGCCACCACCGTGCTGCGCCCGTCGGTGCCGGTGCTCGCGGGCGAGGTCGTGGACGCCTCGGTGCTGCGCGCCGCCGCCCTGAACGAGTTCCTGGCCGCCCAGATCGCCCGGGCCAAGGCCGAGGGCGTGCTGTTCTCGGTGCACCTCAAGGCCACCATGATGAAGGTCTCCGACCCGATCGTCTTCGGCCACGTGGTCCGCGTCTTCTTCCCGAAGACCTTCGCCCAGTACGGCGAGGCGCTCGCCGCCGCCGGCCTGAGCCCGAACGACGGCCTCGGCGCCATCCTCAAGGGCCTGGACGCGCTCCCGAACGGCGCCGAGATCAAGGCCTCGTTCGACGCCGAGCTGGCCGAGGGCCCGGCCCTGGCCATGGTCGACTCGGACCGTGGCATCACCAACCTGCACGTGCCGTCCGACGTCATCGTCGACGCCTCGATGCCGGCCATGATCCGCACCTCCGGCCACATGTGGGGCCCGGACGGCAAGGAGGCCGACACCCTGGCCGTCCTGCCGGACAGCAGCTACTCCGGCGTGTACCAGGCCGTCATCGACGACTGCCGCGCCCACGGCGCCCTGGACCCGGCGACCATCGGCTCGGTGCCGAACGTCGGCCTGATGGCGCAGAAGGCCGAGGAGTACGGCAGCCACGACAAGACCTTCGAGATCGCCACCGCCGGCACCGTCCGGCTGGTCGACACCGAGGGCAACGTGGTGCTGGAGCAGGCCGTCCGGCCCGGCGACATCTTCCGTGCCTGCCAGACCAAGGACCTGCCGATCCAGGACTGGGTCAAGCTGGCGGTCTCCCGCGCCCGCGCCACCGGCAACCCGGCCGTCTTCTGGCTGGACGAGACCCGCGCGCACGACGCCGTCCTGATCGAGAAGGTCAAGACCTACCTGCCGGAGCACGACACCGCCGGCCTGCAGATCGAGATCAAGTCCCCGGTCGAGGCCACCAAGTTCTCGCTGGAGCGCATCCGCCGCGGTGAGGACACCATCTCGGTCACCGGCAACGTGCTGCGTGACTACCTGACCGACCTGTTCCCGATCCTGGAGCTGGGCACCAGCGCCAAGATGCTGTCGGTCGTCCCGCTGATGAACGGCGGCGGCCTGTTCGAGACCGGTGCCGGCGGCTCCGCCCCGAAGCACGTCCAGCAGCTGGTCAAGGAGAACTACCTGCGCTGGGACAGCCTGGGCGAGTTCCTCGCCCTCGCGGTCAGCTTCGAGCACCTGGCCCAGACCACCGACAACCCCCGCGCCAAGGTGCTGGCCGACACCCTCGACCGCGCCACCGGCACCTTCCTCAACGAGGACAAGTCGCCGAGCCGCCGCCTCGGTGGCATCGACAACCGCGGCAGCCACTTCTACCTGGCCCTGTACTGGGCCCAGGAGCTGGCGCAGCAGACCGCCGACGCCGCGCTGGCCGAGGCGTTCGCCGGTCTCGCCAAGACGCTGGCCGACCAGGAGGCGGTCATCGTCGAGGAGCTGATCGCCGTCCAGGGCTCGCCGGTCGACATCGGCGGTTACTACCAGCCCGACGCCGCCAAGGCCGCGGCCGTGATGCGTCCGTCGAAGACCTTCAACGAGGCGCTGGCCAACCTCGGCTGACCGTCGACGAGCTGAACAGGGAGGTCCCCGGGTCCACGACCCGGGGACCTCTCCGCGTCAGCGGCGGGCCGGTCACCACCGCCAGCCGGTCACCGCTCCGGCCGCGGCGAGCACCAGGCAGACCGCGGCGTTGACCCGCGGATACAGCGCGGCCGTCGCGACCGCCTCGCGCAGCGCGGCACTGGGCCAGTAGTACCCGGCGGTCGGCGCGCCGACGACATGGCCCGGGACGGCGGCCCGGTGGGCCGTGACGGCCGAGCGCAGCACATGGAAGCTGCTGGTGACGACGGTGCAGCGGTAGCCGGGGTGCTCGCGCTCCATGAGCTCCCGGCCGAACGCGAAGTTCTCGGTGGTGCTGGTCGCCCGGTCCTCCCGCCGGATCCGTTCGGCCGGGCAGCCGCGGGCCACCAGGTAGTCGGCCATCGCCGAGGCCTCGGTGCAGCCCTCGTCCGGGCCCTTGCCGCCGGTGACGAGCACCAGGGGCGGCCGCCCGGCCGCCTCCGCGGCGCGGTAGAGCTCCAGCGCGCGGTCCAGGCGGGCCGCCAGCAGCGGCGGCACCTCGCAGCCGTCCAGCCCGGCGCCCAGGACGACCAGGTAGTCGTAGCCGGGGCGGACCACCACCCGCCGGTACAGCAGCGTGTAGCCGAGGAAGCAGAGCAGCAGGAACGCCGCGTACCCGCCGATCAGCAGGGCGGCCCCGGCCGCCGCCCGCAGCGCGCGGACGTCGAGGTAGGTGGCGGAGAGCAGCAGCCCCAGCAGCGCGAGCACGGCCGCGCCGGTGAGCAGCGCCAGCAGGCTCGCCGGACGGGTGCCCTCGCGGCGGACCATGGTGACCCCGTTGGCCACCAGCAGCCCGGCCGTCACCAGCCCGCTCAGCCAGACCGCGGAGGCCGCCCCGGCCGTGACGGCGCGCCCCGCCGGGGCGGAGACGTGCCCGACCAGGCTCACCGTCCCCAGCGCGACGCACACCCCGATCAGCCCGATCAGCACCCCGTTGCCGAACCGTCTCGGCTCGTGGATCCGGGACAGCAGGACCACGGCGAGCAGGGCGGCCATGAGAAGCGCTTGCATGTTCCGGATCCTAGGACGGGTCCGGCGGGTCCGGCGGGTCCGATGGGTCCGGCGGGGGAGCAGGAAGCCGCCGGAGGCGGTCCGGTCTGAGCCCGCAGGCAGCCGCGGGAGGGGCCGGGCCCCGGAAACGACGGAACCCCCGCCCGGATCGGGCGGGGGTTCCGCGGTGCCTGCGGCGGGGAGGGCCGGTCAGCCGGCGTCGGCCGCCGGGGCCGGGCGCTGGCTCCGCTTGTCCAGCGAGGCCAGGTAGGCGTTGTACGCCGTCAGCTCGGCGTCGCCGTTGCGGTCCTCGGCACGGTCCCGGCGCCGGGCCTGGCGCTGCTCGGAGCCCATCCACTGGTAGACCAGCGCGATCAGCACGATCGCGGTCGGGATCTCGCCGAACGCCCAGGTGATACCGCCGGCCAGCTTCTGGTCCTCCAGCAGGTCGGTGCCGGGTGGTGCGCCCGCCTCGGTGAAGGTGGTCACCAGCGGGTGGCTGGCCATCATCACCGCCACGCCGAAGAAGGCGTGGAACGGCATGCCCATGAACAGTTCGATGATCCGCATCACATGGCCGGGCCGGTGCGGGCCCGGGTCCACGCCCATGATCGGCCAGAAGAACGCCAGTCCGGTGGCCAGGAAGTGCACCATCATGAAGATGTGCCCGAGCCGGTACTGCATCAGGAAGTCGAACAACGGGGTGAAGTAGACCCCGTACAGGCTTGCGATGAACAGCGGGATGGTGAACGCCGGGTGCGAGATCACCCGGACGTAGGTGCTGTGCAGCAGCGCCACCAGCAGCTCGCGCGGCCCGCGTGGCCGGCCCTTGCCGGCCGGGCGCAGCGCGCGCAGCGCCAGTGTGATCGGCGCGCCGAGCAGCAACAGGATCGGCGACAGCATGGAGAGCACCATGTGCTGCATCATGTGCGCGCTGAACAGCGCCATGCCGTAGTCGTTCAGCCCGGTACAGGTGACCAGGATCACCGTGCCGACGCCCGCCGCCCAGCCGATGCTCCGGCCGATCGGCCAGCGGTCGCCGCGCCGGTACAGCCGCACCACGCCGGTCGCGTACAGCGCCAGCGCGACCAGGCTGCCGATCAGGAACACCCAGTCGGGGGACCAGGTCCAGACGTTGGAGAGGGAGAAGGGGCCCAGCTGTGTCATCCCGCCGTGGTGGTGCATGCCTGACATTCCGTCGCCCATCGGCGGGTCCTGCTTTCCGTCCTCGCGGTCCCCCGGAGGGGTCCGGTTCGCCCGTTTTGCTTCGGGACACAGCCTAGGCGGGCCTTACCCCGGCCCGCGCCCCGCCCCCCGCCCGGACGGCCGGGAAGTGGGACAGGCCGTCGGGGCCGCCGAATCGGCGGCCGTCGAACGGGCTCGCAGCGGAGGCCCCCGGCATGGAAGGATCTGGTCGGCGGAGGGCTTGTCCGTTCATATCGGACGATGAATGGGAAAGGGGAGTACCCACTCCTTTCCACTCCCAACTTATAGCGCACCGGGGGGCTTGCGGCAAGGCCCGGGTCGTGCTGCAGAATCGTCGAGCTACGGAAGGTTTCCGGCGCCGTACTCACCGGCGAGCAACGGCCCTGGCTTCCAGGGCCATTCTGTGAGGAGTTCTGAGCGGGCCCGGTCCGGTCTGTCGCGTGCGCGCAGGTCCTGGACCCAGTTTTTTGTGCTGTGAATAGCGGAGATTCCGCCGCCACTCTCAATTGCTCGATCAATTGAGGGTCCTGAGTCAATGGAGCAAGCCTTGGTCCCCGCGTCATCGGCATCGTCCTCGTCCGAACTCAATTCAGTGGTCAGCGCCGGAGCCGGAAACGGGACGAATCCGGGCGGTGACGGCGCTCAGCCCTCCGACGACCGGCGGACCGGAGAGCTGCGAGCGGAGAACGAATACGTCGGTGAGCTGTACGACCGCCTCGAAGCCCAGCGCGAACTCGCGACGGCTCGGCTGCGCGAGATCCATCTCCAGGACAAGGGCGGAACCTTCCAGTCCCGGATGGAGCGGGACACGCTGGAGATCCACCACACCCGCCGGCTGTCGGAACTGTACGCCGCCGAGTACGGGCTCTGCTTCGGCCGGATCGAAAGCGCCGACGGCGAGCGGCGGTACATCGGCCGGATCGCCCTGGCGGACGACGACCACGAGCCGCTCCTGACCGACTGGCGGGCGTCGGCCGCGGAGCCGTTCTACCGGGCGACGCCAGCCGTGCCCGGCGGTGTGGTGGGGCGACGGCACCTGCGGAGCAAGGGCCGGACGGTCGTCGGCTTCGACGACGACGCCTTCGGCGTGAGTGCCCTGGAGGACCGGGACAGCGCCGAGCTCAGTGGGGAGACCGCCCTGCTCGCCTCACTGACGGCGGCCAGGACCGGGCGGATGGGCGACATCGTCTCCACCATCCAGGCCGAACAGGACCGGGTCATCCGCTCCGAGCTCGGCGGCGTCCTGGTGGTGCAGGGCGGTCCGGGGACCGGCAAGACCGTGGTCGCCCTGCACCGCGCCGCGTACCTGCTCTACACCCACCGCGACCGGCTGGCCAGGCGCGGTGTGCTGGTCATCGGGCCGAACACGACGTTCCTGCGCTACATCGACCAGGTACTCCCCGCGCTCGGCGAGAGCGAGGTCGTACTGAGCAGCATCGGCGCGCTCTACCCGGGCGTGACCGGGACCGACACGGAGACGCCCGAGGCGGCCGCCGTCAAGGGCGACGCACGGATGGCCGGGGTACTCGCCGCCGCGCTGGACGGCCTCCGGCAGCTGCCGGAGGAGTCATGGACCATCACCGTGGGCCGAAGCTCGCCCCACCAGGAGGAGCTCGTGATCGGTCGGGCCCTCTGCGAGCGGGCCCACGCCGCCGCGCACAGGACCGGCGAACCCCACAACGCGGCCCGAGCGGCCCTGGTCGAGCGGCTCTCCTCGGAGCTGGCCCTGCGGATCGCCAGGGACCGGGGCGGGTCCATGGACCTGGACGACGTGGTGGACCTCGCCGACGCGCTCGTCGTCGAGCGTGACTTCCAGGACCTGGCCGAGAAGCTGTGGCCGCTGCTCTCCCCGGAGCGGTTGCTCACCGCGCTGTTCGGCTCCCCGGAGCTGCTGGCGAGGGCCATGCCGGACTTCTCCGAGGCCGAACGCGCCGCACTGCTGCGTGAACACCCGGGCCCGGACCAGGAGGCCGCCCCCTGGACCACCGACGACGTGCCGCTGCTCGACGAGGCCGCCGAACTGCTCGGCCCGCTGCCCGGCAGCGCCGTCTCCCGCCGGGCCGATGCCGCCGCCGGGGCCGAGGAGCTGGAATTCGCCAAGGTCGTCCTCGAGGACTTCGGCGCCGGGCTGGCCGAGATCGACGCGGAGATGCTGACGCGCCAGTACCGCGGCGAGGGGGAGTTCCGTCCCCTGGCCGAGCGCGCGGCCGAGGACCGGACCTGGGGCTTCGGGCACGTGATCGTGGACGAGGCGCAGGAACTCTCCCCGATGGCCTGGCGGCTGCTGACCCGCCGCTGCCCCGGCCGCTCCATGACGATTGTGGGCGACCTGGCGCAGACCGGCGCGCCGGCCGGGCTGAGCTCCTGGAGTGAGGCGCTCGACGAGTACACGGCGGGACGCTGGCGCACGGTGGAGCTCACCATCAACTACCGGACCCCGGCCGAGATCATGCGGGTCACCGAGGGCGTCCTGCGGGCGGCCGACCCGGCACGCACCGCCCCCAGCGCGGTGCGCAGCGGCGGGACCCGTCCGTGGAGCCTCCGGATCCCCGAAGCCGACCGGGGACGGGCGCTGCGCACCGCCGTCGAGAAGGAGATCGCGGCGCTGGACGGCGGCCGGATGGCGATCATCCACGCCCCGGCATGGCCGGCCGAACTGATCAACGGGCTGGCCGGGTTGGACGGCGTCACCGTCATCGACGGTCCTTCGGCGCTGGACTCGCCCGTCGTGCTGATGACGGCGGCCCAGGCCAAGGGGCTCGAGTTCGACGCGGTCCTCGTGGTGGAGCCCGCGGAGATACTCGCGGCGCACGCCCGCGGCGTGAACGACCTCTATGTCGCACTCACGCGCGCGACGAAGAGCCTCGGGGTCATCCACAGCCGGGAGCTGCCGGAGATGCTGGAGGGCCTGGACCCCCGCTGACCGGAGGGGGCGGGTGCCGCTGGTCGAGGCTTCAGGGCTCTGGTCTGAAGCCTCGATCGGCATCGGCGTCGTCGGACGCGCCTTCAACGCAGGGGGCGGTGGGCTGTCAGAGCGGCGGTGAGGGTCCGGTTCACGGCCGGATGGCGACGGCACCGTAGCAGGACGCCTCGGCGTCGGTGACGGGGGCGGAGTTGTGGGCGGTGGCGGAGTCGTGGGTGTGGTCGGGGCGCCAGCGGGGTGTGGAGACGATGCCGGGGTCGAGTACGGTCCAGCCGGTGAACAACTCCCCGAACTCCTCGCGGCGCAGCGCCGCTACCGGGGTGCCGGCGGTTCGGTAGACCTGAATGAGGCGCGCGGTCTCCTGCGGCGCGAAGTCGGCCGTGAGGTGGCTGATCACCAGGGCGCTGCCGGAGGGAAGTTGGGATTTGAGCTGTTCGGTGATCCGGTGTGCTTCGTCCGGGACGAAGTGCAGCAGGGCGTTCATGCTCAGCGCGATCGGCTGGGTGAAGTCGAGGACCTTCCGGGCGGCGCTGATCACGGTGTCGGGCTCGTGCACGTCGGCCTGGACGTAGGTCGTCAGTCCCTGGGAGGTGCCTCGCAGCAGTGCGACGGCGTGGATGAGGACGATGGGATCGTTGTCGGCGAAGACGACCCGTGCCTCGGGGGTGATCTGCTGGGCGACCTCGTGCAGGTTCGGCGAGGTGGGGATGCCGGTGCCGATGTCGAGGAACTGGCGGATGCCGGCCCGGGCGAGGTGGCGGGTGGTGCGGTGCATGAAGCCGCGGTTGGCGCGTGCGGCGGCCGGTGCCTGTGGGAAGACGGCCAGGGCCCGGCCCGCGGCCTCCCGGTCGGCGGGGAAGTTGGTGGTGCCGCCCAGGTAGTAGTCGTACATCCGGGCGGAGTGCGCCACGTGGATGTCGAGTTCGACCGCCACGTCGGGTTCGGTGCCGGATCGGGCGTCTGTGCTTTCGTCGGCCATCTGTTCCCCCTGGTTCATAGGCGTCCAGCTCCTACGACAGGGCGGAGCGACGACCCGCACCACCCACGGCGCGGGGCCCTGGCGCGGCCCCTCCCACTATGCCCGGGCCCGCGTCCCGGCAATCGCGGGTCGGAACGGTGGGTGAATCGAGCGCACCGGGGAGTGACCGCAAAGGATCATATTCCGACTGGCCGTGTTTCTCTATGGGACAGGTCATTTGATTGTTCATCACTTCTTATGTCTGATAGTGAATTCTCTCGCCCCGCTGAACATGGGGGCGCGCCGTGCGCTCCAATGTTCCTGTCGGGGGCGGAAGTTCTCGACGTGAGCAGGCGCGCCAGACGCCCGGGCCGGCCGGTCGGTCGAGGGTGGCCTACAGTCGGTCGGGTACCCAACGGGGTGGCCGTCAGGGAGGAATGGAACGTGAACGAGAGCGACTGGGCGGTGCGGCGGAGCAGCCGCCTCCTGACGTTCGACGCGTTCTGCGACACGCACGAGCGGGCCTGGAGCGGGATCGCCCGGGCCCGCCTGGGTGACGAAGACGAGGCCCGGCGCGTTGTCGAGCGCGCCAAGGACCGGATGTGGCAGCGGTGGGCCTGGATCCTGCGCCAGCAGGTACCGGCTTTCCACACCTGGACGCTGCTGAAGGAGGAGATCGGCGCGGCCCTGGCGGAGGCGATGATCAGAGCCGAGTACCGGCCCCGACCCGCCACCGTCCCAGGGTGGGTGGTGGCGGTGCGGCGCTCGGCGGCGCGCACCCTGGACCTCGTGGAGGCCCAGGGGAGTCACGAGGAGCTGTACGCGGCGATCCGGCGACTGTCCGAGCGCCGGCACGACGTGGTGGTGCTGCGGTACCTGGTCGACCTGCCGGACAGCGTGATCGCGGACTACCTCGGGATGACGGAGGCGAACGTCCGCTCCACCGCCACACAGGCCCTGGACCGGCTCGCCGTCGCGCTCGGTGGCCGGCGGGGAGGGCAGCGGTGACCACCGGACAGGACCGCCTGCTGCGGGGCGACCCCGCGCAGCCCGCGGCGGCCGGCCCGCCGTACGGCGAGTACGCGGCGAATGCGGGCTCGGCCTGGGAGCGGCTGGCGGCCGCCCCAGCGCCGATGTCCGCCGACCACGAGCAGGCCGGCCACGAACTCGACCTGGTCACCGCCATGATCCTCGCCGTGCCGACGGCGGCGCCCTCGCTGGACCTGCTCATCAACGACCGGCGTATCCACCCCGAAGGCGCGCTGGTCCTCGGCGCGCTCCTCTACACCGTCGGACACCGCGACGGCGCCGAGTTCTGGTGGAAGTTCGCGGCCGGCGGCGGCAACTACACCTCCGCCTCCTGCCTCAGCATGCTGCACCGCAGCCTCGGGGAGGTCCTGGACGCGGAGGTCTGGCGCCGCGAGGCCGAATCGCTGGGCGCCGCGCCCCGCCCTTCCCAGCGGATCCTGGACTCACCGTACGAACTGCTGCCCGCCCAGGTGCGCGACGAGATCATCAGCCGCTGCCGGTTCGGCCTCGACGTACGGCTTCCCCCGCGCCTGGCCGCCGTGATCCACCAGCTCCCGGCCGACGACGGCGACCACGAGTACGGCGAGATCCCGCAGGTATCGGCCCACCTCGTCCGCCACCTGGCCGCAGCCGGCTGAACGCGGCGGCTCCGGCGCTCTCTGCGGTCGCCGGGGCCGCCGCGACAGCCGGCCACGAGCTGACGCCCGGGCAGTAGCCGGTCGACTGGTTGCTGACCTCATCGACCGCCCACCGCCCGGACTCCACGCGGAAGCCGATCTCACCGGCGCCCAGTACTTTCCCCCCTCCGGCACACACCACGTGCTCACCGCGGCGCGGCGCGAGCCGGAGGACCCCGGCAGCGACGAGGCTGCGTGCCCAGAAGGCGCGCAGGAACTCCCGCACCGCTGCGGCCTGTTCCCGGGGCCATTCCTGCCAGCGGCCGCGGGCGAGCGAGAGACCGATCTCGTCCTGGTAGCGGAAGGACTCCGATGAGCTGTCGGCTACGGCGGCCGCGAGCTGGGGGAGGACGCGGCGCAGCACCGAGGCGTGGTCGTTCCAGTCGGGGGCCTGCCAGGTCCGCCGTAGGAGGCCGGGGTTCGGCTTGCCGTAGGTTTCGGGGCAAGGGTGAGGGCGGCAGTCGGTGAGGACGCTCGGTGATTGTGCAGATCGCGGGAGCGGCCGCAGGGGCGGCCCTGGCGGTGCTCGGGCTCCGGACGCTTGTGGATGCGGTCCTCCCGTAGCGGCAGCCGCGCGAGAGGCCGGCGCTCGTACGGCTTCACGAGGTTCCGGCGAGCCCGGCGCCCTCCGTGGAGCCGGCCCCGCCCACGACGCCGAAGCCCTGGGAGATCCCGCCGCAGCCCTGTACCGACTGCCAGAGCAAGCCCCATCCCGGCCCGGACGGCACCTGTGCGCGAAACGAGGCCGGTCAGATCATGACCTGCGACCCGTCAGGACCGGCACGCCGATCCCGCGTCCGGACGCCCTCGTTCCCACCTGCACGCCGCACTGGGTTCCGTCTCTTCGACCAGCTGCGGGCCCGGCCGAGGATGGCCGCGAGGTGGAGTGCGGACTGGTAGGCAATGGCGAGTTGATCGGTTCGCACGGCGAGGCCACTCCACTGGTCGTGGCAGCCTCCTCGTGTCAGCGCTCCCAATAGTCGCGCTGCGGCAGTTCGACCCACATGTCGGGTGGCCCGACGATGGCGCGCGCGTCGGCCAGGCGCAGTCCTGCGAAGGCGCACGAGTAGGCCACCGCGCTGGATTGGTAGAGGCAGGAGGCCAGAACTTCCTGGGACCCGGCCTGTGGGCGCGGTGGGCCGCCCGGGTGGAGGTCCCAGGCTTCGATGGTCCCGTTGCGGGCGATGCTGCCCTGATTGCCGCTCTTGGGGTTGGCGTACATGCCGTAGCAGACGGTGTCGACGGACAGCCGGGCCAGCACGCCTGGCACCTTCGGTGCGTACCCCCACGGCTGGGTGACGACGCAGCCGCCCGGGACAGTCGTCACGCCGATAATTCTCAAGCTGTCGTCCATGTCGTACGCGTAGGGATCCTCCAGTAGTTCGTCCAGGCCGTCGCCTTCGGCCGGCGTCGCCTCCAAGCGACGTATCGCGTCCCCCGCGTCGATCCCGGCTACGCACGCCAGCCCCGTGCCGTCGTAGTACAGCTTTCCCAGCGCCGAGACGAGCCGCCTGCCCTCCCGCGCCGCCGTGCGTTCCGCCTCGGTCAGCCCGCGTTCTTCCTCAGGCATGACGAACAGGTCCGGCGTCGGTCCGGCCAGGCTGAGCCGCCCCGGCGACCAGCCACCGACCAAGGGCCGCCAGGGATCGGCCCCCGCAGCGGCGAGGGCTCGCGCATTGTCCGGCCTGCGGCACAGGACGGCCTCCCACAACGCGGTCGTCCCGCCCGCCAACGCGTCCACATCCGTCACGCGCCGAGCCAGTTCCGCGACGACCTCCGGCGAGCCGAACACCGAGGCCCGGTGCAGAGGCCGTCCCCCGCCCCACACCTCCGGATCGGCACCCCGATCGAGACGCCGCCGGATGCCCTCGTAGTCCTGCCAGCCCTCCCAGCCCACGCCCGCCCAGCCGTCATCCTGATCTGCCACCATGCCCCCTTCAGTGCCGGTGCGGGCGACCCCTCGAACCACCTGCACGCCCAGCATCGCGCAACGGTCTGACAACGCTCCGCTCCCTTGTCGCTTCGGCTGCCGGCTTCGACGTTCGGTCACGTCCCGACGGGGCCGCCGGCCGGGCAGCCGGTGTGAAGAAGAAGAGTGGCTGCCGAACGAGATGTTCGTCCCGGGCTACCACGACGGTTTCGCGCCGTACGGCAAGTTCGTCGCACGCGCCGGGGTCGCCGACGCCACCTGGCTCCTCAACGACCAGCAGGACGCCCTGAAGGAGGAGTTCGCGCACCGTGGCTTCAGCCACCTCTTGCGGTACGTCTTCGAGGATGGTGGCCGGCAGGCGGCTGATGAGGGACTTGCTGTGCCACAGGCTCAGCCCGGTCCTCCGGCGAAGCAGCTTCACGACCTCGACGGGATGGGGTCCGGGGTCGGTCAGAACCACTGCATTGGGCACGTCGTCGCAGATCAGCAAGAAGTACTTGCCCGTCATCGTGACTCCTCGGGCTCCAGGTTGGGCAGCAGCATAGAACGCATATCCGATGACCTGGCCCTCGGCGACGTCGGAGCTCCACTTGGGAGTCGGGCCGGCGACCTCACCGAGGGCACCGGCGGCCGGGGCGGAGGGCGGGGCACCCGGCGGTGCCCCGCCTCCAGGCGGCGGCCGATCAGCCGTGAGCCGCGGTCACGGGGTGGCGGGGACCGAGTCGGTGAAGGTGGTCCCCGCCGAGCGGTAGGCAGCCACGGCGCTGTTGACCTGGGCGGGGGTCAGGACCTGGTCCTTGACGTGGAGGACGTAGTCGACCTTCTCCTCGTACGTACGCGGCGCCGTGGAGGCCTGGCCGGTGAAGTCGATCAGCCACTGGTTGAAGTGGATCTCCATGGGCCGCTCCGGCAGGAAGCGCGCGTCGTGGCGGGCGAACTCGACCCCGTCGACGTAGTAGACGATGGCGGTGTCGTCAATGGTCATGACGAGGTCGTGCCAGCCCTCGTACCCGGCCCGGGCCTCGGTGTGCTGGTTGACGGAGCCGTCGGGGCCGTAGGTCTCCCAGGAGGTGCTGTAGAGGATGTTGGCGGGCTCGCCCCAGCCTCCGTTGGGAAGGTACTCGAAGTCGTACTCGGAGTAGTCGTCGGCCATCGGGGCCTTGAGGTCGTTGATCGCGAAGAAGCTCTGCACGAGGTGGTCGCCGTCCGGGCCGCTCACCGGGGCGTCGGAGAACCGGACCCGGGCGGCGTAGGTCCCGTTCTTGAACTTCATGGCCCGGGTGTTGAGTTCGGCCTGCCGGGTGGAGTCGCCCGTTCCGGCGGTGGTGCTCCGCAGGGTCATCACCGAGTTCGCGCCCTCCTTGGCGAAGGAGACGTTCTCGGGCGCCCAGGTGGCACCGGACACGCCCGGGCCACCGCCGCCGGAGCGAACGTTCCAGCCGTGCGCGCCGATTGCCGGGTCGGTGTGGTCGGTGTAGTCGAAGTCGTCGAACAGCACGGCGCCCGGAGGCGGCGTGGTCGGGCCGGAGGGCGTGGGAGTCGGGTTCGGGGTGTTGCCGCTGGGTGCCGTGCCCCAGACCGGGACCCCGCCGACACTCGCCGTGACCTTGGACCAGGCCGTGTACGTGTTCTGGGCCGGCCCGAAGGAGTAGTCGTCGCCCTGGTCGAGGGGGAGCCAGCCGGTGCGGTTGAAGCGCAGCTGGAGGTCTCCCGTGTCGGTGCCGGGGGCCAGCGAGCCGGCGGCCGCGGTGAAGCCGATCTCCAGGTAGCGGTCGGCGGCCGCGCCCGGTTCGACGATGCTGCCGAACGTACCGGTGACGTTGGCACAGCCCTTCACGGCCCAGTCGCAGGAGTAGCTGTAGGTGGCCGAGGCGCTGTCGGCCTTGAAGTAGTAGCGCACCTTCACCTGGCTCAACGCCACGTTCGTGGCACCGGTGTTGACGACCTTCAGCCAGGGCGAGGCCTGTGAGCTGCCGCTGCCGCCGTTGCGGTACTGCACCGAGACCGCTTCGCCCGCCGCGGCGGCCGGCAGGGCGGTCAGCGCGCCGATGCCGAGCCCGGTCGTGACGGCGGCGGCGAGTGCCGCCCGGATCCGGGGGCGCCGGACGGTCGTTCTGATGCTCATGGGGTTCCTCTCCTGTGGTGGGGGACGGTGCGCGGCACCGACGGAGGGGAGCCCGGTCGACCTCAGGCGGAGCAGTGGGGGTGAGGCGGCGGGCCGCGCGATCAGAAAGTGGCATAGACCAATTTGGCCGTCAACCCCGGTCGGACCCATTAGGCCGGAACCGGACGCGGGCCCCCAGGAGTGGCCGATAGTGCCCACCCCCGGCGCGGGTTCGTCCGACCCCTCGGCCGACAGGTCTCCGGCACGCCGACCGCGGAGGCCTGCGGCGGCAGCCGGGAGCACGGGCGGCCGCCCGGGGTCCGGCCGCTGCCGCAGGAGACTGCCGTGTCCGCCCTTCGCCACGTCGGAGGGCGTGTGCCTTTCACTCGACACAATTGACTCATCGTCAGTCATTGCGGGCATTCAGGTCAGCCGGTCGGTAGCGTGCGGGACCGGGACCGGGACCGGGACACGCGGGACGGGCCTGGGCCGGGTGGCGTGGCAGGAGATGCGGGGACCGAGATGCGGCATCCTGAGCGTGAGCCGGCCCTGGCGGATGCCGTCATCCCCGTGGTCATGGCGACCTCCCCGCCCGTCCCGTGGAGCTCCTGCGGCGCCTTCGCGGGTGCCGTTGCGGGCGTGCCGGTGCTGTCGTTGCCGCCGTGCCGCGTCTTCCGCCGCGCCGGCCCGGTGCTGAGCGTGTCCGACGCGATCACCGGTTTCAGGACCGCGAAGGATCGAACCGGCCCTGGCAGAGCCCCCGATCGACCTTCAGCGGCAGGGCGGCCCGTGCCTGCGCCACGCCGCACAGAGTAGGGAAGAGAAGAGATGACCAACGCCGACACCCCTGCCGAGACGCCGGCGGCTGCCAAACTCTCGTTGCCGACCATGACCGCGATGGTCGTCGGCTCGATGGTGGGCGCCGGCGTGTTCTCGCTCCCGAGCCGTTTCGCCCAGGAGACCGGGGTGGGAGGTGCTCTGATCGCCTGGGCGGTCGCCGGTACCGGCATGCTGATGCTCGCCTTCGTCTTCCAGACCCTCGCTGTTCGCAAACCCGATCTCGACGCGGGTGTCTATGCCTACGCCAAAGCCGGGTTCGGCGAGTACCTCGGCTTCTTCGCAGCATTCGGGTACTGGGCCAGCGCGTGCGTCGGCAACGTGACGTACTGGGTTTTGATCATGTCGACCATCGGGGCGATCGCGCCGGCGCTCGGCGACGGAGACACACTGCTTGCCGTGGCCCTGTCCTCGGTCGGCCTGTGGGCTTTTTTCCTGCTCATCTGCCGCGGGGTCAAGGAGGCGGCGGCGGTCAACAAGATCGTGACCGTCGCCAAAGTCGTCCCGATCGTGGTCTTCATCGTCCTGGCGCTGTTCTATCTCAAACCGCACGTGTTCGCCGAGAACTTCGCGGGCGCCGACTACGCGGGCTCCCTGTTCCACCAAGTCCGGGGAACCATGCTGGCCACGGTGTTCGTGTTCCTGGGCGTCGAGGGTGCCAGCGTCTATTCGCGGCACGCGGAACGGCGCGAGGACGTCGGGCGCGCCACGGTCCTGGGCTTCCTGAGCGTCTTCGCCGTCTTCGCCTCGGTGACCATCGTGTCCTACGGCATCGCGCCGATGGGCGAGATCGCTCAGCTTCGCCAGCCCTCGATGGCGGGCGTACTGGAGCTGGCGGTCGGCACCTGGGGCATGGTGTTCATCAGCGTCGGCCTGATCGTCTCCGTGCTCGGGGCCTACCTCGCCTGGACACTGATGGCCGCCGAGGTCCTGTTCGTCGCCGCGAAGGACGACGACATGCCACGGTTCCTGCGCGGCTCCAGCGCCGGCGACGTTCCGGTTCCGGCGCTGGTGATGACGACGGCCCTGTCCCAGGTCTTCCTGATCGTCACCCTGTTCTCCGACGACGCGTTCAACCTCGCTCTCGATCTGACCAGCGCGCTGTCCCTGATCCCGTTCCTGCTCGCGGCGGCCTACGCGCTCAAGATCGTGCTGAAGCCGGACTCCCGCACGGAACGCCGCGAAGGGTTCTCCCGCGACCTGGTGGTCAGCGCGCTCGCCACCATTTACACGGCGTTCCTGCTCTACGCGGCCGGTCCGAAGTTCCTCCTGGTGTCCTTCATCATCTACGCACCCGCCACGATCCTGTTCGTGATGGCCCGGCGCGAGCAGGGCAGAAGCCTGTTCTCGCCCGCGGAACTCGTCATCCTCGCGGTCTCGATCGCCGGTGCGGTCATCGGCGTGATCGCCCTGGCAGTCGGCTGGATCAGCCTGTGAACGCCAAGACACACCCCAGACGGAAAGGCCCCTCCATGGAACACCCGACCAGCACGGCCACGTCGGCGCACGGCGTCCACTCCGAGGTCGGCAAGCTGCGCAAGGTCCTGGTCTGCGCGCCAGGACTCGCGCACCGCAGGCTCACTCCGAGCAACGCCGACGAACTGCTCTTCGACGACGTGCTGTGGGTGGAGAACGCCCAGCGCGACCACGCCGACTTCGTCAACAAGCTCCGCGAGCGCGGCATCGACGTCGTCGAACTGCACGACCTGCTCGCCCAGACGATGGCGATCCCCGAAGCGAAGTCGTGGCTGCTCGACCGCAAGATCATCGCGAACGAGGTCGGCATCGGACTCATCGACGGCACGCGGGCCTTCCTGGAGTCCCTGGAACCGCGCCAACTCGCGCGGTACCTGATCGGCGGCCTGGCCGTATCCGACCTCCCCGGCGATTTCCGCCCCGGCTACATCGCCTTGGCCCGTGAGTCGACGGGCATCCGCGAGTACCTCATGCCGCCCCTGCCGAACACCCTCTACACCCGCGACACAACCTGCTGGATCTACGGCGGTGTCACCCTCAACCCGCTGTACTGGCCGGCCAGACACGACGAGACCCTTCTGATGAAGGCCATCTACACGTTCCACCCGCACTACACCGGCTCCACGGTGTGGTGGGGAGACCCCGAACAGGACTGGCGGCAGGCGACGTTCGAAGGCGGCGACATCATGCCGGTCGGCAACGGCGTCGTCCTGATGGGCATGAGCGAGCGCACCTCGCGGCAGGCGATCACCCAGGTCGCGGCCGCACTGTTCAACAACGGTGCGGCCGAGCAGGTGGTAGTGGCCGGCATGCCCAAGCTCCGCGCCGCCATGCACCTCGACACGGTGTTCACCTTCGCCGACCGCGACATCGTCACGCTCTACCCGAACATCATGGACGGCGTCCACACGTTCTCCCTGCGGCCCAGCGACACCGCCCCCGGTGTCGAGATCACCGACGAGGGCTCCCGCCCCTTCGTCGACGTCGTCGCCGGGGCACTCGGGCTGTCCGGGCTGCGGGTGATCGAGACCGGCGGCGACGTCTACGCATCCGAGCGTCAGCAGTGGGACAGCGGAAACAACGCCGTCGCACTGGAACCGGGCGTGGTCGTCACCTACGACCGCAACACTCAGACCAACACCCTCCTGCGCAAAGCGGGAGTCGAGGTCATCACCATCGTCGGCGCCGAACTGGGCCGGGGCCGCGGCGGCGGCCACTGCATGACCTGCCCGATCAGCCGCGATCCGGTCGACTTCTGACCGGTGACCTCGCCGGTGGGGTTTCAGGCTTCCAGCCGGCGGCAGCGGGTTTCGCCGATGCGGAGGAGTTCGAGCGGGTGTGCTTCAACTCCCTCGGCCGACGAGGACGACGGACGACGAGTTGCCGCGGAGGAACGGCCTGGCCACTCCCCGGTGGACCCTGCCGGGGATGACCGGCTAGGCCGACTCGGCGGGATCATGGGTGATCAGGTCTCCTGGCTGACACCGGAGGACGTCGCAGATCCTCGACAGGGTCGAGAAACGGATGGCCTTGGCCCGCCCGTTCTTGAGCACGGACAGGTTGACGACGGTGATGCCCACCTGCGCGGACAGTTCGGTGAGCGTCATGCCGCGCTCGGCGAGGAGCCGGTCGAGGTGGATCCGGATCGTGTGGAGTTCCTCTTCGGGCATCAGATGGTCCCTTCGAGGTCCTCTCGCATGCGCACGCCGTCGCGCATGATCTTCCCCATGATCACTGCGGCGAGGCCGGCGAGGACGAGCACCTGCGGCCCGGAGACCGTCGGCCCGGAACCCACGACCGGCGCCATGCTCCCGACGAGCCAGGACTGCGACCAGCCGACGACGAGGCCGGCCAGCGGCGTACCAACGGCGACGAACCAGCCGAGAACGGAGAGCCGTTGCGACACCGCGTCGGTGAACGGTCCCTGCAGCAGGACGGCCTTCAGCAGCCGGGAGAAGAGCAGCAGCGCGAGGGATCCGAACAGCAGCCAGGGCAGTTCGCCCCCGAGGTCGGCGGCGCGCTGACCCACGGAGGGACTGTCCTGGCAGAGGCGCGTGGCACTGCTGGACGCCTCCAGGCCCTTGCCGGTCGGCAGGCTGTCCGGTGCCAGTGAGGCATTGCGCCAGAAGTCCGTCTGTATGCAGACCGCCCCGTTGTCGAGCGTGTGCGTGACCCCCTTGCCGATGAAGGCGAGTCCGCAGAACACCGCCAGCACAAAAGTCACCGAGGCCAGGGTCCTCGTGAGTCGCGTGTTCACCACATGCCTCCCCATCGATTATCGATATGCCCAGACTAGGGGGCATATCGATAATCGACAAGTCGCGGATCCCCGCCGGTCCGGCCTGGCGGCCGGTCCGCGCCCGCGGTGGCGGTGGTGCCGAGGACCTGCCGCAGTTCCTCGACGGACGGCGCTCCGCCGATCCGGCCGTCCGCGCCGCGGTAGAGCCGGCAGGACACACTGGCCGCGGTGCCGGGAGCGGCGAACGGGTCGCGGCCGTCGACCAGCAGCGTCGGCGAGCCGTGCATGCCCCGGCGTTCGGCCTCCGCCTGGTCCTCGACGACGCGCTCGGCAACCTCCACGTCGCTGCGGCCGGCCAGGGCGAGCGCCAGCCGTTCCTTGAGCACCGGCCCGTTCGGGCAGTCCGGGACGAGCAGCATCTCCACGCGCATCGGCGGCACCTTTCTGGTCGCGCAGTTCACGCTGGACCTTCCGGTCCGGCGGGGTGAAGCCTGATGATCTTGTCGTGGGCAGGGCCGGGACTCCGGGGGCGACGCGCGCTGTCTGTGCCGGGTTCTCGGCGTCTGACTGTTGGCGGGTCAGGCGTTCGCGGTGGGGACGAGGGTGTTCTCGTTGCGGCGGCCGGCTTCGTAGTCGTCGATGTTGCGGGCGGTGGCGTCGATGATCTGGCCGACGGCGGTGTGGGTGAAGTAGGCCTGGTGGCTGGTGACGAGGACTTGGGGGAAGGTGACGAGGCGGGCGAGGACGTCGTCGGTGATGCCGTGGATGGAGCGGTCGGTGAAGAAGACGCCGGTCTCCTCCTCGTAGACGTCGAGGCCGACGCCGGAGAGGCGGCCGGCCCGGAGGGTTTCGACCAGGGCGGCGCTGTCGACGAGGCCGCCGCGGCTGGAGTTGACGAGGATGGCGTCGTCCTTCATCCGGGTGAGGGCGGCGGCGTCGATCAGGTGGCGGGTGGCGGGCAGCAGGGGGACGTGCAGGCTGATCAGGTCGGCGCGGGTGAGCAGGTCGTCCAGTTCGGTGTAGGTCATGCCGAGTTCCAGGCAGGCGGGGTTGGGGGCGATGTCCCAGCCGAGGAGTTCGGTGCCGAAGCCGGCGGCGATCCGGGTGAAGCATTCGCCGATCTTGCCGGTGCCGATCACACCGACGGTCATGCCGTGGATGTCCCGGCCGAGCAGGCCGTCGAGGCGGAAGTCGAACTCGCGGGTGCGGTTGGCGGCGCGGGTGAGTCGGCGGTTGACGGCCAGGGCGAGGGCCCAAGCGTGTTCGGCGACCGCGTACGGGCTGTAGTAGGAGACCCGGGCGACGGTGAGGCCCAGTTCGGCGGCGGCGTCCAGGTCGATGTTGTTGAAGCCGGTGGAGCGCTGGGCGATCAGCCGGGTGCCGCCGGCGGCGAGGACGGTGAGCGTCTCGGCGTCCAGGACGGCGTTGACGCTGCTGCTGACGGCCGGGTAGCCGGCGGCCAGTGGGGCGGTGTCGCGGTTGAGGAAGACGTCCAGGCAGCGGAGGCCGTGGCGGCCGGCGAAAGCCTTCTCCAGCAGCGGCCGCTCGTCGGCCTGTACACCGTAGGCGAGGATCTCCATCGGTTGGTCCCTTCCGGTCGTGAGTGGGGTGCCGGCGGGCACCCCGGTCACGCTGACCGGGCGTGCAGGTCGGCCGGCAGCGCGGCGCGCTGCCCCGGGCGGTACGCGTCGGCCCCCTGGCGCGGTGCACGGTGCGCGGTGCCAGGGGGCCGGGTGCAAGAAGGTCGGGGGCCGGTCAGATGACCGTCTCCGCCTCCAGGTAACGCTCCTGCGGGACGGTCTTCAGCTCGGCGACGGCCTCGCCCAGCGGCACCAGGTTGATGTTGGTGCCCTGCAGAGCGGTGATGTGGCCGAAGGCGCCCTTGTGGACGGCCTCGATGGCGTGCCAGCCGAAGCGGGTGGCCAGCACCCGGTCGTACGCGGTCGGGGTGCCGCCGCGCTGGGTGTGGCCGAGGATCACCGGGCGGGCCTCCTTGCCGAGCCGGTGCTCCAGCTCGCGGGAGAGCTGGGTGGCGATGCCGGTGAACCGCTCGTGGCCGTAGATGTCCTTGGTGCCCTCCTCCCAGTGCATGGTGCCGGGCTCGGGCTTGGCGCCCTCGGCGCAGACCACGATCGCGAACTTCTTCTGCCGGTCGAAGCGCTCGCGGACGACGGCGGTGAGCTTGTCGATGTGGAACGGGCGCTCCGGGACGACGATCGCGTGGGCGCCGGCCGCCATGCCCGCGTTGAGCGCGATCCAGCCGGTGTGCCGGCCCATGACCTCGACGACCATCACACGCTGGTGCGACTCGGCGGTGGTCTTCAGCCGGTCCAGGGCCTCGGTGGCGACCGAGACGGCGGTGTCGAAGCCGAAGGTGACATCGGTGCAGGCGATGTCGTTGTCGATGGTCTTCGGCACGCCGACGATCGGCAGGCCGGCGTCGCTCATCAGCTTGGCGGCCTTGAGCGTCCCCTCGCCGCCGATCGGGATCACCGCGTCGAGGCCGAGGTCCGCGCAGTACCGCTTGGCCCGTTCGACGCCGTCGCGCAGGTGGCTCGGCTGCACCCGGGAGGAGCCGAGGATGGTGCCGCCCTGGGCCAGGATGCCGCTTACCGAGTCCAGGGTCAGGGGTCGGTGGACGCCCTCCAGGAAACCGCGCCAGCCGTCCTCGAACCCGATGATCTCGTCGCCGTGGTCGACCACCCCCCGGTGAACCACGGAGCGGATCACCGCGTTCAGGCCGGGGCAGTCACCGCCGCTGGTCAGCACTCCAATACGCATTGCTTTGCAACTCCCGAGCAGAACCGAGGAACGGCCGGACTACCAGGCTGGGACGACGACCGTCACCGTAGTGGTCGGACCCCACGCCGAGATGGCGGGGAGATGACCGAGGGGTGAAGGACCGGTCGATCCGGACAGAACGTCCGAAAACGGCCGTGAAGTCGAGCATACGGCCCCTGCGTCCGGCCGGGCAGGAGCCGACGCGGGAGCGGCGCCGTCGGCGCCCCCGCGGGGAAGTGCAGCCTGCTGCCGAGGAGGGTGTGCAGCTGGCAGCCCCATTGTCGTACGTCCGGACCCGCCCGCGAACCGGGTGACCGCATCGCGGGCACCCGGGACGGGGCGGACGGAGTGACTAGGCGGGGCGCGACGTGGCCGCGATGCGCTCGGCGCGCAACGCGTCGTACCAGGTGGTGTCGGCCGGCGGCAGGGCGTTCACGTCCAGCGCCAGCTTGAGCAGCAGGTCCGCCAGGGCGGGGTTGCGGGCCAGCACCGGGCCGTGCAGGTAGGTGCCGAGCACGGTGTCCCGCCAGGCGCCCTCGGTGCCGTCACCGGTGCCGTTGCCCTGGCCGACGGTGACGGTGGCCAGCGGCTTGGCGCCCTGGCCGAGGTGGGTGATGCCCTGGTGGTTCTCGAAGCCGGTCAGCTGCGGCAGACCGAGGCGCGGGTCGACGTCGGCGAGCACGTCGCCGACGCAGCGGGCGCCCTCGCCGCGGGTGGTCCAGACATCGAGCAGGCCGAGACCCGGCTCGCGCGCGCCGAGGTCGTTGATGAACTCGTGGCCGAGGATCTGGAAGCCGGCGCAGACGCCGAAGATGATCGCGCCGTTCTCGGCCGCCCGGACCAGCCCGCTGTCGTTGCGCAGCCGCTCGGCGGCCAGTCGCTGCGGGCGGTCCTCGCCGCCGCCGATCAGGTAGATGTCCCCGCTGGTGGGCACCGCCTGGTCGGAGCGGACGTCGATCCTGGTCACATTGAGATGGCGCTGGCGGGCCCGGCGCTCCACGACCAGGGCGTTGCCCCGGTCGCCGTAGGTGCTGAGCAGGTCCGGGTAGACCCAGACCACGCGCAGGCTGCTCTCACTCATCCTCGAAGGCCTTCCGTCACGATCACTCGATGGGGCTGCTGGGCCGGCATCAGCCGGCCACGGCCTTCCGCAGCTGCTGGAAGGCGGTGTAGTTGGCGATCGCCTCGATCCGGCCGGGCGGGGCCATCCGGACGGCCTGCTCCAGCGAGTCCACCACGTGGAACTGCAGCCCGGCGACCTCCAGGCGGACCGCGAGGTCCAGCTTGCGCTGGCCCATCACGAACACCGGGTGCCCGGCGAGGCGCTCGTAGTCGACGTCCCAGAGCCAGGAGGTGTCGGTGCCGTCGGCGTCGAGCGCGTTGACGGAGAGGATGACCGGCGCCGGCGGGCCGTCGATCAGCGAGAAGGTCTCCAGCCAGCCGGCCGGGTTCTTCGCCAGCAGCAGACGGATGTCGCGGCCCTGGTACTGGACCACGTCGTAGCGGCCGGCCACGGCCGTCACCGACCGCATGCGCTCCAGCGCCACCTGCGGGGAGACGCCGAAGACGGCCGCGACGGCGGCGGAGCTGGTGGCGTTGGCCAGGTTGGCCCGGCCGGGCAGCTGGAGCTGGATCGGCCAGGCGCCGCGCTGGGGGTCGATGACGTGGGTGCCCTGGAGCGCCCAGTGCGGGTTGGGACGCCGGAAGCCGCACTCCTGGCAGAACCAGTCGTCGCCGGGGCGCTGCATCACACCGCCGCAGGCGGGGCAGGACCAGGCGTCCTCCTTCCACGCCTGCCCGGCGGCCACCCAGACCACCTTCTTGCAGGAGGAGGCGGCCCAGGTCACCAGCGGGTCGTCCGCGTTGGCGATCACCACGGCCTCGGTGTCCTGGAGGCCCTCGCGCCACTTCTCGGCCATCATCCGGGTCTCGGCGGCGCGGTCGAGCTGGTCGCGGGAGAGGTTGAGCAGGGCGATCGCCTTGGGACGGGTGTCGCGGGCGACCCCGGCCAGGTACTTCTCGTCCACCTCGATGACGCCGAAGCGGGCGTCCGAGCCGCCGGCCAGGGCGGAGGTGATGCCGGCCGGCATGTTGGCGCCCAGGGCGTTGGAGACCACCGGGCCGGCGGCGCGCAGCGCCTCGGCGATCAGTCGGGTCGTCGTCGTCTTCCCGTTGGTGGCGCTGACCAGCACCACGTCCAGGTGGTCGGCGAGGGTGGCGAGCAGATCGGGGTCGAGCCTCAGGGCGATCTTGCCGCCGATCACCGAGCCGCTGCCGCGGCCCGCCTTCTGCGAGAGGACGGCGGCCACCCGGCCGGCCGTGACCGCGATCTTGGCGCGGGCCGGCAGCGAGGCGTCGCGTGCGCCTGTGGGCTCCGATTCGGTGCCTGCCATGCTCAGTGGTTCCTCCTTGCTGCGGCACCGCCCGGGACCGGATAACAGGCCGTCGGACGGCGGGGACGGGGCCAGCCTACCGACTCCGCCGCCCGGCTCGGCCCTCCGGACCCCGTGCGGCCAGCTGCGACGGCCGTGACGGCCGGGTGGCGGGCCACCTGACGCCACGTCAGGACGGGTGGTGGGCAAACGGGCCGTTCGTCCGTGGGGACGCTCCCGGAGCCGGGCCGGTTCCCGGCGGGGGAGTGCCGCGGGCCGGGCGGCGAGGTCGCCGTCCGGCCCGGGTGAGGGTGTGGTGAAGATCCGGGGGCGGGTGCTACCCGCCCGGCCGGGTGGGCCAGGGGACGGGGAGCTCCTCGGTGGCCTCCGCCAGGTGCGCGGTGATCACCAGGGTGCCCTCCTCGACCTGGTAGTCCAGCGGCGCGGCGAGCTTGCGCATGGTGGTGATCAGACCGGTGTTGGAGGACTGGGTGACCGCGTACACCGTCTCCACCCCGGCCTCCAGGGCCAGCGCCGCCATCCGCCGCATCAGGTCGAGCCCGAGCCCGCGCCGCTGCCAGGCGTCCTCGACCAGTACCGCGACCTCGGCGCCGTCGTCGTCCCACATCAGGTGCCCGAGGGCGACGATCCGCCCGTCGGAGGTCTCCACCGCGAGCGTCTGGCCGTGCCGGGCGTCCAGCAGGTGGTCCAGGTAGCGGTCGGCGTCCCGGACCGGGCCGTGGTAGCGCTTGCGCAGGGTGTCGGGGGAGCAGCGGTGGTGCATGGCCAGCGCCGCCTCCTTGTCGCCGGTGTCCGCCCGCCGCACGGTCAGGTCCGCCCCGGCCGGCAGTGTCAGCCGGGCCCGGACGTCCGGCACCCGGGGGCCGAGCAGGGTGTCCAGCTCCACCAGGGCCTGGGCGCGGGCGAACTCGGTCGGGGTGAACGGCAGGTGCGGGCGGGTGAGCTCGATCAGGTCCCCGGACGGCACGGGCAGCCGCATCACATGCCCGTCCACCCCGGCGCCGGACCGCCCGCCCGCGCCCGGGTACTGCCGGATGGCGCACTGCCCGAACAACTGCCGCAGCGCGACCGGCAGCTCGGCGGCGTCCAGCGCGGTGCGGGTGGCGAGTGCCAGGACATGCGTGGGAACGTCCACCAGATCGTGTGCGTCGGCCGGGTCGGTCCAGATGTCGTGGCCGCCCGCGGTCGCCACCAGTGCGGCCAGGCCGGCCCGGGTGAGCGAGCGCGGCGCGCGGACGAAGAACTCGTCCACGGCGCCGCTGGGCAGCGGGTGCGACTGCATCGAGACGATGTTCACCTGCCGCTCGGCGAAGGCCGTGCAGACCCGGGCCAGGCTGCCGGGGGAGTCCGGCACGGTGGTGCGCACCCGCCAGAGCGCGGTCGGCTCGAACTCGTCCAGGGGGCCCTGCGGTCCGGGCGTGGCGGAGGGCGCCGGATCGTCCGGGCCCGGTGGCCCGTGCAGCTGGTGGCGCTGTGACCACCAGGTGTGGAAGAGCGCCGTGGCGAGCAGGGCGGCGGCCGAGGCGGCGAGCACCACCGGGCCGTCCGGACCGTCCACGACGATCTTGGCGACCAGGTCGGCGGTGGTCACCGAGAGGAAGACCGCGGCGAGTTCCACGGAGTCGCGGCGCCAGCGGTGGCCTCTGGCGCCGCGCCGCCGGGCACGGGAGGGGGCCGGCGGCGGGGTCCCGGTCCGCCCGGTCTGCCCGGCCTGTCCGGTCTGTTCGGTCGTCGTCAGCTTCTCCGGGTGCTCCATGGCATCAATCTGCCGCCTCGGTGTTTCGCGATCACGAATCCCCCGTGACCTGTCGGTAAATGTCTCCGGGCCTCGGTGGCGGGCCGCAGTCACCGGGCCGTTCGCCCGAGGAGTTCGGCCGCCGCCGCCTTCACCTCGGCCAGCAGCAGCTCCAGATCCGCCTCGGTGGTCGCGGCGTTGAGCAGGCAGGCGCGCAGCATCTCCCGGCCGGCCAGCCGGGCGCCGGTGACAAAGACCCGCCCGCGCCGCTGCACCGCCACCGGGAGCTCCCGGTTGAGCGCGTCCAGGGCGGCCTCGTCCAGTCCGGCGGCCCGGTGGCGGAACGCCGTGATCGAGGTCTGCACCGGTGCCAGCAGCTCCAACTCCTCGTCGGCCTCGATGAGTTCACCGAGGTGGCGGGCCAGTTCGGTGCACCGGGCGATGTCCTGGGCGAGCCCTGCCCGGCCCCGGTGCGCGATGGTGGCCCACACCTTGAGCGCGCGGAACGGGCGGGTCTGCTCGGTGCCGTACTCGGAGAACCAGCCGAGCGCGCCGGCCGCCTCGTCGCGCAGATAGGACGGCACCAGGCTGAAGGTGCCACGCAGTTCCTCGGTGTCGCGGACCAGCGCGCAACCGCAGTCCACCGGCACGCCCAGCCACTTGTGCGGGTCGAGGGCGAGCGAGTCGGCGCGCTCCAGCCCGGCGTAGCGGTGGGCGATCACCGGGTCCAGCACGCCGAACGCCCCGTACGCGCCGTCCACGTGCAGCCAGAGGCGCTGTTCGGCGCAGAGGTCGGCGATCGGGCCGAAGGCGTCCACGGCGCCGGTGCCGACCGTGCCGGCCGAGGCGACCACCAGGAACGGCAGCAGCCCGGCGGCCCGGTCCCGCTCGATCGCCGCCCGCAGATCGGCGAGGTCGAGCCGCCCGTCCGGGTCGGTGGCGACGGTGCGCAACTGCCTGCTGCCCAGGCCCAGCAGTTCGGCGGCCTTGCGCACACAGGAGTGGGTCTCCCCGGTGACGTAGCCGACCAGCGGCGGCAGGCCCGCCAGGCCGTCCTCCCGGACGTTCCACCCGGCCTGCCGGGCGGCGCGGTCGCGGGCGGCGGCCAGACAGACGATGGTCGCCATCGAGGTGCCGGAGGTGAGCAGCCCGCCGCCGGCCGGGTGCGGGAAACCGACCAGCTCGGCGATCCAGCGCACCACGGCGCGCTCCAGATGGACGTCGGCGTGGTCGCCGCCGGCCGAGCTGGGGTTCATCGCGGCGGCGGCCAGGGTGGCGAGCACCCCGGCGGGGGCGGGGGCGGAGTTCACCCAGCCGAAGAAGCGCGGGTTGCCGTTGCCCATCGGGTACGGCAGGACGTCCTGGCCGATGACGGCCAGGAGCTCGGCGAGCGGGCGGCCGTCCTCGGGCAGCGGCGCGTCCAGCAGGGCCTGCCGGGCGGTGTCGTCCATCGGCTGCCAGACCGGGCGGTCGGGCAGCCCGGCGAGGTAGTCGGAGACCAGCTCGGCGGTGGCGTGCGCGGCGGCGCGGAAGTCCTCGGGTCCGTCCATGAGGGCTGCTCCAGCGGGTGGGGGCCTGGGGCGCGGCGTCCTCGGCGCACCTGTGATCAGGCCCGATCCTACGGAAGGGGCCCGATCCTACGGAAGGGGCCCGCGCCGTGCGGCGCGGGCCCCGGGGGGAACGGTCGGGGAGGGCGTCAGTCGAGCGAGGCGGAGAGCCCGCTCGCCGAGCGGCAGTAGCCCTGCATCTCCTTGTCGGTGAGCTTGGCGCAGAGCCGGCCGGCCGCGCCGCCGTCGGTGTAGTTGACCGTGTAGTAGCTGACCAGGCCCTCGGCGCAGGCCTTGCGCTGCCAGCCGTCGGCGGCCGTCGCGCACTGCTGGGCGGCCCAGTCCTCGCGGTCCAGGTTGTACTTCATGGTGCGCGAACCGACACCCCGGCTGCAGTCCACGGCCCCGCCGGCGCCCTTGCCGCTCAGACACCACTTCAGCGCGTCGGCGTACACCTCGGGGTGGTTCGGGTAGTCGTGCGACGAGAGGTAGAACGTCGGCGCGTAGAAGAAGCAGGCGGACTGGAACAGCGACGGCTGGTCCTTGCACGGGTACAGCGGGTCCTGGGCGAGCTTGTCGGCGGGCAGGTTGGCCTTCGCCTTCTCGTCCTCCTCGTCCGGGCCGAAGAGCTGCATGAACAGCCCCTCCGAGCACCGGATCTTGTTCTGGTCGGAGGGGAACTTGTCGCACAGCGCCCGGGCGGCCGCCACGTCCTGCTTGGCGACGAACATGGTGCCGTGGCCGACGCCGTGGATGCACGGCCCGATGTTGGTCGGCGCGCAGAGCTTCAGCAGGTCCACCTCGGGCTGCGGGGAGGCGTTCAGCATCTCCTCGACCGCGCCGTGCAGATAGCCGGCCGCGCAGGTCTCGTGCGGGAAGGAGATGACCTTCTGGAAGTCCGCGTTGAACCGCTTCACCGCCTCGTGCCCGAGCTCGTGGGCGATCGGGTGGCAGAACCGGACGGTGTACGGCAGCTGCTTGGTGATCCGGTCGAGGTCGGCCAGCGCGACCCCGGGGTCGGTGGCCTGCATCTCGGTCATCAGTTTGTTGCGCAGCGTCGAGCGGGTCCACACCGCCGGGTCGCCGGTCGGGGTGGCGCTCGCGACGCCCGCCGGGCCGGTGGCGTCGGCCGCACCCGCTGCGGCCGGGGCGCCCACCGCGGCGGCGGGCGCGGGCGTCCAGTCGGTGACGGCCACCGATCCCAGGCCCAGGACCCCCAGCAGAAGAGCGGTGAGAATCGCGAATGCTCGCGGTTGCATGACGGAGATCCCCCGGCGGATCGAGGCGGACGGTTCGCTTCCCATCCTGACGGCACGGGGGGTGGGATTCCGCGTTTTCGACCGCCATTCGGGAGGTGTCGGCGACGCTATCGCACGTCCCACCTGCCCAACGACGCGGGATGGCCCGGGGTCACCACCCGTACGGCGCAGCGGGATGGCGCGGGGCCGCCGCGCCGTACGGGGGAACGGTCAGAGCTCCAGGGAGACCTGGTACCGCGTCAGCCAGGCGTTGATGTCCAGCGCCAGATCGACGCCGAGCCGGACGGTCTGCGGGTCGGTGTCCGGGGCGAGCGCGTCGGCGAGCCGCCGCCGGTCCAGCAGGGCGAGCACGGGGGCGGCCGGGTCGGTGGCGAGCTCGGCCAGTTCGTCACGGAGCATCGCCGGGTAGTGCGGGTCCTGCACGGCCGGGTACGGGCTCTTCACCCGGTCGGCGACCTCCTGCGGCAGCACGTCCCGGACGGCGGCACGCAGCAGGCTCTTCTCCCGGCCGTCGAAGGTCTTCATCGCCCAGGGGGTGTTGAAGACGTACTGCACCAGCCGGTGGTCGCAGAACGGCACCCGCACCTCAAGGCCGTTGGCCATGCTCATCCGGTCCTTGCGGTCCAGCAGGATGCAGACGAAGCGGGTGAGGTGGAGGTAGGAGATCTCCCGCATCCGCCGCTCGACCGGGTCGGCGCCGGGCAGGTGCGGGACCTCGGCCAGCGCCTCGCGGTAGCGGGCCCGCCGGTAGCCGTCCAGATCGAGCCTGTCGAGCAGACCGCCATCCAGCAGCTGTTCGCGCGGCCTGGCGCCCCTGCCGCCGAGCTGGACCGCCGCGGCCGCCCAGGGGAAGTCGTCGGCGGCGACGATCCCCGGGTCGTGGAACCAGCGGTAGCCGCCGAACAGCTCGTCGGCGGACTCCCCGGAGAGCGCCACCGTCGACTTCCGGCGCACGCTGCGGAAGAGCAGCAGCAGGGAGGTGTCCATGTCGCCGAAGCCGCCCGGCGCGTCCCGGGCGCGCAGCACGGCGGCCCGCTGCGCCGGGTCGGTGAGCGCGGCGCTGTCCAGTTCGATGACGCTGTGGTCGGCGCCGACGTGGTCGGCCAGCAGCCGGGCGTACGGCCGGTCCGGGGTCGGGCGGGTCTCGTCGGCCTGGAAGTGCTCGGTCTGGCCGACGAAGTCCACCGCGAAGGAGCGCACCGGGCCGGCGCCGGCCTCGCGCAGCGCCCTGGCGGCCAGCGCGGTGACGGTGCTGGAGTCGAGGCCGCCGGAGAGCAGCGAGCAGAGCGGTACGTCCGCCTCCAGCTGGCGGTGCACGATGTCGTCCAGCAAGGCGCGGACGGTCGCGACGGTGGTCTCCAGGTTGTGGGTGTGCTCGCGGGCCTCCAGGGCCCAGTAGCGGCGGACGGAGATCCCGGTGCGGCGGATCCGGACCACATGGCCCGGCCGGACCTCGGCGATGCCCCGGTAGATCGTCCGCCCCGGGGTCCTGGTGACGGCGAGCAGTTCGCGCAGGCCGTCGAGGTCCACCACCGGCCGGACCGCCGGGTGGGCGAGCACGGCCTTGGCCTCGGAACCGAAGATCACGCCGTCCGGGGTGGGGCAGTAGTGCAGCGGCTTGATGCCCATCCGGTCGCGGACCAGCAGCAGCTCCTCGCTGCGGGTGTCCCAGACGGCGAAGGCGAACATGCCGTTCAGCCGCTCGGCCAGGCCCTCGCCCCATTCGAGGTAGGCGTGCAGCACGACCTCGGTGTCGCTGCGGGTGTGGAAGCGGTGCCCGGTCGCCTCCAGCTCCGCGCGCAGCTCGCGGTGGTTGTAGACCTCGCCGCTGTAGGTGAGCACGGCCAGGGCCCGGCCGTCGTGCTCGACCGTCATCGGCTGGGTGCCGCCCTCGATGTCGATCACCGCGAGGCGGCGGTGGCCCAGTGCGGCGTGCCGCTCCAGGTGGACTCCGCCGGCGTCCGGGCCGCGGCAGAACTGGGTGGCCGTCATCGCGTCCAGTACCGGACGTTCGGCGGTGAGGTCGCGGTCGAAGGCGACCCATCCGGTGATCCCGCACATCTGCAAGCCTCCGGTCTCCCGATACGCGTCTGCGATCCGTATGCGGAGAATCACGCTACGTCGCCACCGGGGGTCGCTACAAGGGTGGGGCGAGAAGGGGGTGAACCGACTCCGGGTCCCGATTGAGCCGAAAGCCCCGAGATCTGCCCGGATTCGGGCAAGATCTTTGGTTTCGCCGCCGGGCGCGGCCTAGGCTCCTGGCTCGTGTCCAGCTCACCGCACCCTCACGAAGACCTGCTCGCCCACCTCACCCGGACCAGCCCGCTCGGGCCCAGGGAGGCGGCGCGGGTCGTGGCGGAGGTCCTGGCGTACTTCTCCGAGACGACCGAGGAGTACGTCCGGCGCCGCCACGGTGAGCTGCAGGCGCGCGGCCTGACCAACGAGCGGATCTTCGCCCGGCTGGCCGAGGAACTGCCCGCCAGGCGGGTCGCCGCGCCCGGGCTCTCGGCCCGCCAGCTGCGCCGGATGGTCTACGGCTGACCGCCGCCCGCCCGCTTCCCCCGCCTCTTCCCGCCTCGTGAAGGAGTCCACCCAGATGTGCGGAATCGTGGCCTACATCGGCCCCAAGGACGCGACCCCCTTTCTGCTGGAGGGGCTGGCCCGGCTGGAGTACCGCGGCTACGACTCGGCCGGCGTCGCCGTCACCGGCCGCACCGGCGGCCTGAAGGTCCGCAAGACCAAGGGCCGGGTCGCCGACCTCGCCGCCGCCGTGCCCGCCCGGTTCAAGGGCACCACCGGGATCGGCCACACCCGCTGGGCCACCCACGGCGAACCCAGCGACGCCAACGCCCACCCGCACCTGGACAACGCCGACCGGATCGCCGTCGTCCACAACGGCATCATCGAGAACGCCGACGAGCTGCGCGCCAGGCTCACCGCCGACGGCGCCGTCTTCCGTTCCGAGACCGACTCCGAGGTGCTCGCCCACCTGATCGCCGCCCACGCCGCGGCCGGGGCCGAGCTGGAGGACGCGGTGCGCGCCGCGCTCGGCAGGGTGGTCGGCACCTACGGCATCGCCGTGCTCGACGCCGCCCAGCCCGACCGCATCGTGGTCGCCCGCAACGGCAGCCCGATCGTCCTCGGCATCGGCGAGAAGGAGATGTTCGCCGCCTCCGACGTCTCGGCGCTGGTCCGCTACACCCGGCAGGTCGTCCACCTGGAGGACGGCGAGCTGGCCACCGTCCGCGCCGACGGCTTCCGCACCTTCACCGAGGACGCCCGCACCACGCACCGCCAGCCGTCCACCGTGGACTGGGAGACCGACTCCTACGACACCGGCGGCTACGAGCACTTCCTGCTCAAGGAGATCCACGAGCAGCCCGGCTCGGTCGAGCGCACCCTCGGCGGCCGGCTCGACGAGCGGTTCGCCACCGCCCACCTCGGCGGCCTCAACCTGGACGCCCGCGAGCTGCGCGAGATCCGCCGGGTCAAGATCCTCGGCTGCGGGTCCGCCTACTACGCCGGTGAGATGGGCGCCCAGCTGATCGAGGAGCTGGCCCGGATCCCCGCGCACAGCGAGCCCGCCTCCGAGTTCCGCTACCGCAACCCGGTGATCGAGGCGGACACCCTGTACGTCGCGGTCAGCCAGTCCGGCGAGACCTACGACACGCTGGCCGCCGTCCAGGAGATCAAGCGCAAGGGCGGCCGTGTACTGGGCGTCGTCAACACCGTCGGCAGCGCCATCGCGCGCGAGTGCGACGGCGGCATCTACCTGCACGCGGGCCCGGAGATCTCGGTCGCCTCGACCAAGGCCTTCACCTCGACGGTGGTCGCCTTCGCGCTGCTCGCCCTGCACTTCGGGCGCATCCACGACCTCTCGCCCGCCGACGGCCGCCGCATCGTGGCCGGTCTGAAGGCGCTGCCCGGGCAGATCCGGGAGATCCTCACGCAGAACGACGCCATCGCCGAACTCGCCGCCGAGTACGCGCGGTCCGAGGGCATGATGTTCATCGGCCGGGTCCGCGGCTACCCCGTCGCGCGGGAGGGCGCGCAGAAGCTCAAGGAGATCTCCTACGTCCACGCCGAGGCGTACCCCGCGAGCGAGTTGAAGCACGGCCCGCTCGCCCTGATCAGCTCCGCGCTGCCGACCGTCGCCCTGGTGCCCGACGACGAGCTGCTCGACAAGAACCTCACCACGCTCGGTGAGATCAAGGCCCGCTCCGGCCGGGTGCTGGCCGTCGCCCACCGCAGGCCCGAGGCGAAGCTCGCCGACCACTGCATCCTCGTCCCCAGGAGCGAGCCCGAGCTCGACCCGCTGCTCCTCAACATCCCGCTCCAACTGCTCGCGTACCACGCGGCGGTGGCGCTGAAGCGGGACGTCGACAAGCCGCGCAACCTGGCGAAGAGCGTGACCGTGGAGTAGCGCCCGGTGCCCGGCCCGTCTCAATGTCGCGGCAGGTCCAGGCCGTTGATCCGGCGGACGCCGTCCGCGAAGCGGAACTCGAAGGTGAGCGCCGAGCGGGCTTCGTCGATGGTGCGCGCCACCGCCGCATGGCTGTCGCCCACACCCGAGATGGTGTCCAGGGTCAGCGTCGCCGAGCCGCCGGGCAGTCGGTCGCCCGGACGGACGAAGTTGCGGTAGGCGGTCACCCCCCGCAGCCCCCGGACGGTCTCGGCTCCGTGGACGGCGTCCAGCCGGCAGGGGAGCAGCGGTGCGAGGTTGTTGTACTGGAAGTGGACCCTGCCGCCGAAGTCGAAGGTCGGCAGCCAGGGCTTCTCGCCGAGTGCCAGCAGCGCCCCGACGCGCACCAGATCCAGCCCGCAGGACTCGCGGGCCATCATGTTCACATGGCCGGAGATCCGCCCGTTGAGCTCGATGATGCGCGGCCCCTCGGGGGTGAGCTTCAGCTCGGTGTGGGCGAAGCCGAAGTCGGATCCCACGGCCTCCAGTGCCCGGGTGACGAGGTCGAAGATCTCCTGTTCCTCGGTGCCCGGCAGGTGGCTGGGCCAGATCCGCCCCGTCCCCCGGAACGGTGGCATGACCGGGGTCTTGCCGGTGAGGACCAGGTGGGTGATGCCCGAGGAGGTGCAGACGCTCTCGACCGACACGTAGTCGCCGAACGGCTCGCTGGGCCGGCCCGGGAGGAACTCCTCGATGATGAAGGGGGACCACGACCCGCCGGCGGCGAGGTCCGCGAGCCGGGACCGGACGGTGCGGGCGTCCTGCGGTGACCACATGGCGTAGGCGTCCCGGCTTCGCGAACCGGTCACCGGTTTGACGATCGCGGGCAGGCCCACCGCCCCGAGGGCGGTGGGCCAGTCCGCGAGGTCCTCCACCACGTGGGTGCGTGTGGTGTCGACGCCCGCTTCCCTCAGGGCGCGGCGTTGCCCGCCCTTGTCGGTGAAGAGCCGGGCGGTCCGCACCGACTGACCGGGAAGCCCTACGGCGGCGGCGAGTTCGGCGGCCGGGCGGATCATCTCCTCGCAGAAGGTGAGGATCGCGTCCGGAGCGATCTCCCGTACGAGCTCCGTGTCCGCCGCGGTGTCCCCGGTGAGCGTACGGACCTCGCCCAGCAGGTCCATCACCGGCCGGAGCTGGTCCACGTGCGCGGACTCCGGCGGCACCAGGAAGACGATGTCGCCCAGGTCGGCCAGGCCCGCACCGATCTCCCCGGCGGGAACCGCGCCCGCGTCGTACAGCACGGCGAAGCGGGTCCGAGAGGCGTCGGCCATCGCTCATATCCCCCGATCGTTCGGTGCGGGCGGTGCGGGCGGTGCGGGCGGTGCAGACGGCGCTGATGGCGCCGATGGCCTGGGTGGCCCGGGCGGGGCGGCCGGGCTGACCGGGTTCGCCACCAGCGCGGACAGTGACTGCCGCAGGAGGTCCGCGTAGGCCTCCGCGGCGGTCCGCGGCACGAAGGCCGGGTCGAAGCCGATCCGTATCTGGCCGTCGGTGCCGGTGATCTCGACATTGACGTGGAACGGGAAGCTGGGCTTGCCCCGGCGCCACCAGCCGCGGGTGGGCAGCGACGCCAGGCGGTCGAGCTCCTGGTAGGCGTGGAAGTTCATGAAGTTGAAGGTGACGTCGAAGGCCGGGCGGCCGAGCCGCTCCACGACCCTGGCCTGGGGGTAGGCCTGGTACGGGGCGCCCTCCCGCTCGGCGGTGGCCGCCGCCCTGATGAGACCCGTCCAGGTGTCGTCCACCGTCGTGAAGCGGATCGGCAGGGTGTTGAGGAAGAGCCCGGCCGCCAGATCCGAACCGGCGCTCTCCGGGCGGGTGTTGAACACGACACCGGTGACGACGTCGTGCTCGCGTCCGGTCCAGCTCCCCAGGGCCCGGGCGTGGGCGGCGAGCGCGACGGACTTCACCGGGACGCCGAGCATCCGGGCCACGGCGGACAGGGCGCCCACGAGCTCCGGGTCGAGGGCGGTCTCGCAGCGCTCCCGCGGATCGGGGACCCGGCCGGAGGCCGCCGCGCCGAACAGCAGCGCGGGAACGTTCGCCTGTCCGAACCAGTGGTCGGCCGCCGCCGCCGAGCCCGCCGTCGCGCGCTCGGCGGCGATGAAGTCGCGCTGCACGTCCGGTGCGAGCCCGGGCAGTTCGACGCCCTGACCGCCGAGCCCGAGGTGGTAGAGGGTCATCAGCTCCACGGCCAGCCGGCTGAAACTCCAGCCGTCCAGAATGGCGTGGTGTGCCGCGAGCGCGACGTGAAAGGACGCCGGCAGGGCCACCACCTGGCAGTGGAACAGCGGCGGGGACTGCCAGTCGAGCGGTGTGTCGGCCCGGCGGTCACGCCAGTCGCGGACCAGCGCCTCGGCCTTCCCGGCGTCCGCGGCCCGGTCGACGCTCAGGGCCGGTTCGGCCCGCTCCCACACCAGCTGTGCCGGTTCCGAGAGTTCGCCGAGGTCGAAGGAGGTCCGCAGGGCCGGGTGGCGGCGGCCGAGCTCCGCGAGGGCGGTCCGGAAGCAGCTCTCGTCGAAGGGCGCGCACACCTCCCAGCCGTGCATGATGTGGTAGAGCAGCGGATCCTGGCTGGTCTCGCAGAGATAGAGCATGCCGACCTGGAGGGCCGAGGCGGGCAGGGCGTCCACCACGCCCGCCGGGACCAGGGAGCGGTCCGCCGGGTCGAGGAGGGAGAAGGCGGTCTCCGCCGCGGTGCTCCGGTCGGCGCCGCCGCCGGCGGCCAGCGCCTCGACCACGGCGGGCGAGCCGATCACGCCCCGAACGGTCTGATGGACCATCAGATCCCGTAGCGAGACCGGGATTCCCCGGGCGCGCGCGGCGTTGACCACACGCACCGCGATCAGCGAGTCCCCGCCGAGGGCGTAGAACCTGCTGTCCCGGTCGATCTGCTCGACGGCGAGATGCTCCTTGAACACGGCCAGCAGGATGTCGGCCGGGTCCGCCGGGTCGACCGGTCCGGCCGCGGGGGAGTCGGCCGCGGGGAAGTCGGCCGGCGGTGTGCGGACGAGGTCCTTCGGCGGTTCCGCCATGCCCGTCATGTCCCTTCGGTAGTCGGCCTGCGTCATGCCACGGGGAACGGCGGCGGGAGCGTGGCCGAAGGATCGGTGGCTAGCTGAGCGCGGTGACGGGAACCGGCACGTCACGCATGGTGCGAAGGGGCGAGAACACCACGAACAGCGAGGCGCTCCACATCCCCAGAACACAGACCAGCAGGGTCGGCCGGAGCCCGATCGAGGCGCCGAGCGCCCCGCCGAACAGGGAGCCGAGCGGGATGACACCGTAGGCGATCCAGAGGTAGACCGCGCTCACCCGGCTCAGCAGGTCGGGCGGGCAGACCAGTTGCCGGTAGGAGATCGACGCGGTGTTGAACAGGGTGGAGTTGGCCGACAGGGCGGCCAGGCCGACGGCGTACAGCACGATGCCCCAGCCCGCCATCGCCAGCGGCATCAGCAGGTACAGCGGGCCGGGTACCAGCATGGCGACCCAGATGATGCGCGCGGAGCCCACCCGGTCGGAGATCTGCCGGGCGAAGGCGCCGGTGAGCAGGCCGCCGACGGAACCCAGGGTGAACACCAGACCGACGGCGGCCGGGGACGCGTCCAGGCCGCGCAGCATGAAGGTGACCGCGATCGAGTACGTCGCCGTCACGAAGAAGTTGGTCACACTGGTGCAGATCAGCAGCCTGCGGAGGACGGGCTCCCGGCGGACGAACGTGAGCCCCTCGCCCATGGCCGACTTGAAGGACACGCGGTTCGAACCGCCCGGTGCGTCGGACGCGGACTTCGGGACGCGGATCATGCCCAGGGTCAGGGCGCTGAGGGCGTACGTCAGGACGTTGGCGAACAGCGTGCGCGAGGCGCCGACCAGCCCGACCAGCGTGCCGCCCAGGCCGGGCCCGATCAGCTCCGCGAGGGACTCGCACATGCCGAGCTTGCCGTTGCCGTCGACCAGTTGGGTGCTCTTCACCAGTTTCGGCAGCTGGGTGCGGTAGGCGACCGTGAACAGGACGGTCAGCACGCCGGACACGCTGGTGACGGCGTACAGGTAGAACAGGCTCAGCCGGTCGGCCAGGGCGACCAGGGGGACCGAGAGGATCAGCAGCATGCGGGCGACATCGCAGAAGATCATGATCTTCCGCTGGTCCAGCCGCTCCGCGATCACGCCGGCCGGCAACGAGAACAGCGCGAAGGGAAGCCAGCTCAGCGACGTCAGCAGGGAGACCTGGAAGGTGCTGGCATGCAGGACGTCGAGCGCCAGGAGAGGCAGGGCGATGATCGCGATCCGTGGACCGAGTGTTCCCGCTCCCTGCCCGAACCACAGCAGCATGAAGTTCTTGTTCCGCCAGAGCGAGTCCTTCGGCCTTGCCATGACGGCCTGCGGTGTTGCCGGCTGGGTCACTGATTCGTCCTGCCTTGTTCGGGTGGCACCTGTCCGGGCTCGCGGTCTACAGTGCCAGCTGTCTGGGTCGGTCCTCGACGGGCGCGGGTGAACTGCCGCTCAACTGCCGGTCCGGGAGCCGCGGCAGGGCTTTCGCCGTCGAGCAGTCCTTGGACCGGGGCCATCTGCGCTGCCCCGCCGTGGCCTGGCCGGCGGTTTCGCGCATGCTCCGCAGATAGGCCCGGACGGCGTTGAGCACGGTGAAGCCCACCCGCTGTTCGACGGGTGACGTCACTCTGGTGATGAGCCCGCACTGCAGCAGAGCGTAGACCGCGCGTGCGGCCTGTGCCCGTGGCATGCCGAGGTACGCGACCACCGTCTCGACCGTCCACGGGCAGGGCCGGTTCGAGAGGCGGGTGAGGAGGTTGCGGTAGGGCAGCGGCTGCGCCAGCACGGCGTCCCGCACCATCGCCACCGCGTCGGCGCGGTCCCCGGGATGCGTGGCGAGCAGCAGCGGCTCGTTGCGGGCCATGCCGAGGAGTTCGTCCGCCGAGACGATCGTGAACCAGGAGGCGGCCGCCTCCAGGGCTCTCGGCAGGCCGTCCAGCCGGTGGCAGATCTCGGTGAGCATCCGCAGGGTGGTGGTGTCGGGGTCGAAGCCGGGCTGGAGATCGGTGATCAGTTCGAGCAGCAGCGCCATGGCCGGCGCGGTGGTGATCTCCTCCGGGCGTGCGGTGGCCGCCGCGAGGGTGAGCGGGCGCAGTGCGAGCTGGTACTCCTCGGGCGATCCCTGCGGGGTCCGCGCGGTCTCCAGGATCTGCAGTCTCGGACATTCGCACATCAGCGTCCGCAGGGTGTCGCGCGGGACCTGGCCCACGTCGTTCCCGTCGAGGACCAGCAGGACGGACCGGTCCTCGACCAGCCGGACGAGCTGGTCGAGGTTCTCGCCGTCGCGTGTCAGCATCCCTTCCACCCGGAGGGACCGGGCCCGGTGCGGACTGCCGGCCCGGCGGTGGGTCGCCGCCCCCGCGGAGAGGCCGCCGGGCGTCTGCCGCAGCGGCACCCAGACGGTGGGCATGGCCGCCTGCGCGTGGAGGGCCTGGGCCGCGGCCACGGCCAGGTGCGTCTTGCCGACGCCGCCGAAGCCGGTCACGGCGGTGATGCGCTCGTGCTCGCTCAGCACCCGCCGGACGATCGTGTTCACCTCCCACTCCCGCCCGTGGAGCGGCCGCGCGTTGGCGATGGCCGGCATGACGAGCGCCTCGAACAGCGCTCCGCCCGCTTCGCAGCCGGCCGCCAGCTCGAACGAGACGCGCTCCTGGGCGGTCAGCCGCAGAGCGTCCGCCAGCAGACGCACGGTGTCCGGGCGTGGCAGTGCCACCTGACTCTGCTCCAGATTGCGCAGGGCGCGCACGCTGACGGCGGAGAGGTTGGACAGCGCGGTCTGGGTGAGCCGGGAGCGTTGACGGTACTTCCGGAGCTGTTGTCCGAAGTCCTCACCACCGACGCCGGATCGCGATCGCTCCATCAGGGGGTCCTTCTCTGGTCGGCCGGCCGTCATGGTCGTGGATGACGGCCGGGTGGCGCCTGACGTGCCAACGCCGGGTGCAGGAGGTGGGGAGGCCGCTGGGGCCGGTGTGCCCCGGGCGGAGCGCGGGCTCCCGGTCGGGGAGGCGCCGCGCCGTGTCGGTACGGGGGAGCGGGAGGTCTGCGCCGAGCGGGATCCCGGGGCCGGGAGGGGGTGTTGGGGCCGGCCCGGTGGGGGTTCGCGGCGGTCGCTCACGCGCGCGGGGCGCAGGCCCGGGCCGCTCTCGTTCTTCGGACCGCCGTCGCTCTGCGCAGGCGCAGGCGTAGGCCGCGGTCTGCCGTCGGGCCGGCCGGGCTGTGGCCGTGCTCGATGAACCCGTCGTCGTGCGGAACCAATACCCCTCCCCCGTTTGAGTGGTTCGGCGGCCCCCCGCCGTGTGTCGTCCGTGTGCGAAGACCGGAGATCACCTGGTGGTCGGAGGCTACACCGTAGCCCGTCGTGGCGGGAGTGAGCGACGTATTTTCCTTTGGTGGCTTGGGAGTTGATCGTCCGGGTGGCTACCGGTCGGTGGCGGGCGGCCCGTTGGGGCCGGCCCGGCGGCCCGGCGGTGGCGGGGCGGGGCGGTGCGGTGCGGGGCGGTGCGGGGCGGGGCGGTGCGGTGCGGTGCGGTGCGGTGAACTTCCCCTCATCTGCCGCTGGTTGTGCCGCCTCCCCGGCGATCGGCGTGCTTAGACTGCTGGCACGGTTTTTCCCCATTCCTGCCGCATTTGTTGGTGGCCGGGCATGTGAAATGGGTGGCCCCGCAAGAAAAGCCAGATTCTCCCGAGGTGGGTGCAATGTGAAAAGCTCGCATGAAACGCGGTCCCTGCCCTTTGTCGCCGGCGTCGCCGTCCAGCGCTACCTGGCCGCCGAGGACGGACTGACGGCGGCACACGAGGAGGGGTGCAGCCACTGGTACATCGATGCGAGTCTGCTGTCGGACATGCCGCACAACTGGTCCGAGAGCCGTGCCCGGAACCTGGTGGCGGCCGCCGCGGAGCACGGGCTCGCGCCCCTCCTGCACGGAAACTTCCGGGCACCGCTGGCCTCGGAGATCCCGGAGATCCAGGCGGCGAGCCTGCAGTACCTGCGACGCGAGATCGACCTGGCGGCGCGCCTGGAGGCCACCGCGCTGATCGTGCACGGGGGCGCCTTCGTCGAGCCCCGGCCGACGAAGGCACAGCGCGATGCCGCACTGGAGCGGTTCCTCTCCCTGCTTTCCGTGGTCGTCCGGGAAGCGGGCGAACGCGGCGTCACGGTCTGGCTGGAGAACCTCTCCTACTACCCGAAATACCGTCCGTTCTCGTACGTCTTCACCAGGGAGTCCGATTTCGCCGCGGCCCTCGCCGCGATTCCCGGGATCAGATTCATCCTGGATGTCGGCCATGCGAACGTCAACCAGTCGCTCGCGGTGCCGGCGTTCGAGCAGTTCGCGTCGTCGATAGCGGCCCTGTCGCTGAGCAACAACAGCGGGGACCAGGACGCGCATCTCGCCCTCGACGAGGGCACCCTGTCGATGCGGGCGATCACGGACACCATCCGGGCGCGGGACTGGAAGGGCATCATCGCCTTCGAGACCCGGAACGAGAGCGTGAAGGCCGGTATCGACTACCTCGCCAGGCTCTGGGAGCCCGGCCCCCGGTCCGGGCACCGCTGACGGGACCTGCCGAGGAACCGTCCGGCCCCGCCGCACGCGCGGCGGGGCCGGAACCGGTTCTCACCCGCGGGCGGCGGGGCCGGACGCGGCCGACGGGGTGGCCGGGGCGCTCAGACCGGCGGCGAGGGCCGCCGGACTGGGGTGCGCGTACAACTCCCGCAGGCTCACCGAGCCGAAGCCCGCGTCCCGCACCGCCGTGAGCAGCCGCACGGCGAGCAGCGAGTTGCCGCCGACCTCGAAGAAGTGGTCGTCCGGGCCGAGGTCGGAGCCGATCACCGTGCGCCAGACGGCCAGCATCGCCGCGGCCGGGTCCGCGGGGCCGGGGGGGGGGGGGGGGGGGCGGCCCCCCCCCCCCCCCCCCCGGCAGCGGGCCGCGGGCGCGCGGCAGGGCGGACCGGTCCAGCTTGCCGTTCAGGGTCAGCGGCAGTGACGGAAGAGCGAGCAGCTCGGCCGGCACCATGTAGTCCGGGAGGATCGTGGTGATCCGCCGGCGTACCTCGGCCGCCGTCGCACCCGCCGCGAGCACCAGGTAACCCACCAGGCGCAGGTGCGCCGGCCCGTCGTCCTGCCCCTCGACGAGCACCGCGGCGTCCACCACCCCGGCGTCGTCGAGCAGGACCGAGCGGACCTCGCCCAGCTCGATCCGGAAGCCGCGGATCTTGACCTGCTCGTCGAGCCGGCCCACACAGTCCAGCGAGCCGTCGAGCCGGAGCCGCCCCAGGTCGCCACTGCGGTAGACCCGCTCGCCGCTGAAACGGTCCAGGGGGAACCGTTCCCCGGTCAGCTCCGGCCGGTTGAGGTAGCGCAGCGCGAGCCCCGCGCCACCGACGAAGATCTCGCCGACGGCGCCCGGAGGCAGCGGCCGCCCCCGGTCGTCCCGGACCGACACCGACCAGCCGGCGATCGGCCGGCCGACGCGCTGGGTCCGGGTGTGCAGGTCCCAGGACCGCACGGTCCGGGCGGTGACGTGCACCGTCGTCTCGGTGATCCCGTACATGTTGACCAGGCGGCACCGGCTGTCGGGGTGCCGGCCGAACCAGCCGCGCACCAGGCGGGGGTCGAACGCCTCCCCGCCGAACACGATCAGCCGGGGGGCGGGACCGGCGGCCCGCGCGTCCGCGTCGAGCAGCCCGGCGAACGCCGACGGCGTCTGGCTCAGCACCGTGACGCCCTCGCGCAGCAGCAGGGCGTGGAACTCCTCCGGGGACCGGGACACCAGGTACGGCACGACGACCAGGCGCCCCCCGGTGAGCAGGCAGCCCCAGATCTCCCACACGGAGAAGTCGAAGGCGGCGGAGTGGAAGAAGGTCCACACGTCGTCGGGGCCGAGGGAGAGGTCCTCGGCGGTCGCGTCCAGCAGCGCCAGGACGCTGCCGTGGGCGACCACCACCCCCTTCGGCCGTCCGGTCGTCCCCGAGGTGTAGACGGCGTAGGCCTGGTCGCCGGGCCCGACCTCGGGGAGCTCGGTGCCCGAGGAGGCCGGGGCCGCCGCGGTGAGCGCCCCGGGCCCGAGCACCGGGGTGCCGTCGCCGGCCGGAAAGCCCGACAGAGTGGTGACGACCAGCGCGAGTTCCGCGTCCCCGGCGATGTGGCGGAGGCGTTCGTCGGGGGACTGCGGATCCAACGGCACATAGGCCGCACCGGACTTGAGGACGGCGAGCAGCGCCGTCACCAGATCGACGGTGCGCTTCAGGCACACGCCGACGAACCGCCCGGGGCCCGCGCCGCGGTCCACGAGGACGCGCGCCCACGCGGTCGCCAGTTCGTCGAGCTCCCGGTAGGTGAGGCTCCGGGTGCCGTCGCCGACCGCGACCGCGTCGGGTTGTTCCCGGGCGAGCCGTTCGACCACCTGGTGGACGGCGGCACCGGGGGGCGGGGTGCGGCGCGGGCCGCGGCCGAGATCCAGTGCGAGGGCCGTGTCGGCAGCGTCCAGCAGGGCGAGATCACCGACGGTCCGCCCGGGCGGACCGCCGGCCGGCCGGGCGGCCGATGCCGCGGTCACCTGCGCGGCCAGCCGTGCCGTGTGCCGGGCGAAGGCGTCCGCGACGGCCGGATGGATCCGGGCGTCGTGGGTCTGCCCCGACAGGGACAGCAGATCCGCACGGCTCTGCCAGATCTGGACGAGGGGCGCGGCGTCCGGCGGGAGGGGGACGTACCGCTCGTCCGGGTCCGGACCGGTCAGGACGAGGCAGACCGGCGGGAACTCGCCCACCGCCGGCTCGCCCGGGCCGTCCAGCGCCGCCCGGACCTGGTCGAGCAGCCCGGTCAGCGGCAGGTCGTCACCGAGGGTCAGCCGGATCACCCTGGCGCCGGGCTTCAGCCCGGCCGGCTCGGTGGACACCACCGCGAGGCGCACCGTGGAGCCGCGCTCGTACCGGGAGAGCGCCACGGCGGTCGCGGCCACCACCACCTCCGGGGCGAACACACCCGTCGGCAGGGCCTGCTCCGGCCCTCCGGTCGGGTCGTCGGCCAGACCCCACGGCGGTGCGGGCGCGGGCGACCAGCCGGTCGCGCCGGGCGCGGACGACCGCCGCAACCTGCCCGCGAGCGCCACCGCGTCGCAGCCCGCCGTCGTCAGCGCGTACGCGAGGATCCGCAGGCCCGCGTGGTCGAGCACACCGCGGCGGGCCACCACGACGAGGTCGGCGGCGCCGTCGGGGTAGCGGATCAGCACCACCCGGAGCCCGGGGTCGTCGGGGCTCAGCGGACGGTCCGCCTCCCGCTGCCGCAGCCGGGCGGCGAGCGGGGACGCGGATCCGGCCCCGGCCCACTGGACCCAGAAGCTGCCCGCGTCCCGCGCCGCGGCCGGCGTGTTGGCCCGGTCGACGGCGGCCTGCGCCGCGCCGATCCGCCCGGCGTCGGTGAGCCGCAGCACGATGCCGTGTCCGGCGTCGTCGCCGAGGACGGTGTCGACCCCGCTCCGGGGTCCAGGCTGATCAGTCATGTCTCCATCCGAATCGGCCGTGTCCAGGTCTCGCTCATCGCGCGGAGAATCCGCCGTCCACGGCGACGGTGGTGCCCGTCACCTGCCGGGACTCGTCACCGGCCAGCCAGAGGGCGGCGTCCGCCACGTCCTCCGGCTCCACGAGCGCGTTCATGGGCTGCGCCGTGACGAAGGCCTGCTCGTACTCGTCGGGACCGACGTCGAGGCAGCGGGCGATCTCGGACAGCATCCGGCCCTCGACGTGCGTCGCGTCCCGCACCGATCCGGGGCAGACGGCGTTGACCCGGACCCGCATCGGGGCCAGGTCCAGCGCGGCGGCCTTGGTGAGGCCGACCAGCGCGTGCTTCGCGGCGACATAGGCCGCGAAGTGCCGGTACCCCACCAGACCGGCGGTGGACGCGATGTTGACGATGCTGCCGCCGCGCTGCCGCACCATGCCGGGGGCGACCGCCCGGATCATCCGCCACGCGCCGGAGAGGTCGACGTCCAGCATCAGCTGCCACTCGTCGTCCGCGATGGCGTGGACGGGCTTGCCGGAGGGCGCGGCGATGCCGGCGTTGTTGACCAGGACGTCGATCCGGCCGAAGCGGCGCAGGGCGGCATCGACGGCCGCCGTGACGGCGGCGGTGTCGCGCACGTCGGCGAGCACGCTCAGGGTGCCGGCGCCCGCCTGCCGGCAGAGCTGGGCGGTGCGCTCCAACTGGTCCTCGGTGGCCAGGGGGTAGGGCACGCCCGGGATGTCCCCGCCGGTGTCCACCAGCACGAGGTCCGCCCCCTGCCCGGCGAAGCGCACCGCGCACATCCGGCCCAGTCCGCGCCCGGCACCGGTGATCACGACGGTCTTGCCCGCTAGCCGCATGTGTCACCGGCCCCCGTCCCGGGCCCGGCTGCGGCGGGCTGCCGCCGGTCGCAGCCGAGGGTTTCCGCGATCAGGCCGACGACCGGGGCGGCGGAGTCGGCGAGGTACATGTGTCCGCCCGGCAACTCGGCGTAGCTGAAGGGACCGTGGGTGGCCGCGTCCCACCGCAGCGCGTCCCGCTCCGGGACCAGCGCGTCGCCGTCGCCGCGCAGGCAGGTGATCGGAGCCTGGATCGGAGCGTCGGACGGCGGCCGGTACGCCTCGTGCATCGCCACGTCCGCGCGCAGCGTCGGCAGCAGCAGCTCCCGGAACTCGGCGGACTCGAAGGCCGGATGGCGGTAGCCGGCCAGCTCCTCCACCCGCGCGAGGAACTCGTCGTCGTCCAGCGCGGCCGCCTGCCGGGCGCGCCCCCGGTCCGGCGCGGGAGATCCGCTCACGAAGACGTGGGCGACCGGCAGTTCGGTCCGCTCCTCCAGTGCCCGCCCCAGCTCGTAGGCGAGGACGGCGCCCAGGCTGTGCCCGAACAGGGCGATCCGAGGGCTGCCCGCGACGGCGGCGGTCGCCTCGGGCAGCAGGGCGCGCACCGCGTCGGCCACTTCGCGGTGCGGCTCCTCGTCGGTCCGCTCCTCGCGACCGGGCAGTTGCAGCGGCACCAGCCGCAGACCGGGCGGCGCCTGCTGCCGCCACTTCCAGAAGAAGCCGGCGCCCGCACCGGCATGCGGCAGGCACAGGAGGGAGAGGGGCTCTGGGGCCATGGCACACCTGATTTCGTTGTCGTGCCGCACCGCCGGTGGGGTGGCCGCGCGGAGGCGCGGCGCGGGGCGGAACGGGGCGGAGCGGGCGGTGGTCGGGGAGAGGGGCGCCGGCTACGGCCGGATGACGGCGTCGGGCCACGCGCCGGGCTCGTTGACCCGGGAGACCAGCGGGATGTCGCGGATGTCGTCGTGGTTCAGGACCCACATGAGGAACCGCTCGACGCCCATGCCGAAGCCGGACGTCCGCAGCGGCATCTGCTCCTTCATGTCCACGTACCAGGCGTAGTCGTGTTCCGGAACGTTGTGCATGGCCAGCGCCTTGCGCACCTCCTCGCCCCCGGTGTGCCGTTCGCCCGAGCCGACGACCTCTCCCATGCCGAAGAGCAGGTCGGCGTTGCGGGCCGTCCTGCCCTCACTGTCCCCGAAGGCCTGGTAGAACGGGACGGTCAGGTGGTCGAAGTGCGTCACCCACAGGAACTCGCCGACCCTGGACATCAGTTGGTGCTCGCCCTTGCGGGTGAGGCTGCGCCCTTCGCCCTCGTCTTCGACGCAGCCGGGCTCGTCGGCCAGCAGCCGGGCGGCCTCGTCGAAGGTGAGCCGCGCGAAGTGACCGGCCGTCACCATGCGTTCCAGGTGCGAGATGTCGCCGCGTGCCCCGGCGAGCCGGCCGCCGTGCTGGTCCAGGACGGCGCCGGCCAGGGCCTTGACGTAGCCCTCGACGTAGTCGATCAGATCGTCGAGCCCGCCCGGGAACTCCGCCTCGCTGTGCGTGAACTGGCCGAGATGGGTCTTGTCCGGTATCTCGTTCCGGAACGAGGGCATGATGGTGTACCCGCCCTCGGTGGCGATCTGGCTTCCGTACTCCAAGAGGAACTGCAGGGAGTCGGGTAGATACGTGTCGACCCCGTTGACCGTCACGGGGACCGGACTGGTGTCGCTGCCCAGCCCCGACGGGCAGGTGATGGTCCGCGTGGTCAGCGGCAGGTAGAGCGCCTTGAGGCCGCGTGACTTCGCGTACGCGACCGTCGTCGTCAGTACCGTGTCCTGCAGGTCGGCGATGAGCGCGTACCAGGGGGAGCGCAGGGCGGCCAGGAAGGCGCCCGGCTCGTTGCGTGCGAAGGTGGCCGGAGCGGTGACGGTCGGCTGGGCGGAGACGAGCTGCGACATGGTGGTCCTCTCTCTAGGCGTGCGGGTGTGCCGCGGGAGGGATGTTCTGGTTGCCGGCCAGGACGTTGTCCGGGTCGTAACGGCGCTTGACGGCCGCCAGCCGCTCGTAGCGGGCCGCGCCGTAGACCTCGGCGACCTTGCCGGGCTTCTCGTCCTGCAGGTAGTTGACGTAGGCGCCGCCGAACTGCCAGTCGGCGAGCCGTTCGACGCCGCGCCGGCTCCACGCCGCGTTCGCCGCGTCCTCGGCCGGATCGGTCCACTGGGCCGACACCGTGCAGATGTAGGGCGCGTCCCGGCGCGGGAAGGCGGAGTCCGCGTCCGGCACGTCGCAGATCGCCCCGCGCAGGTACTCGAAGTCGACGGAGGACCGGGGTGAGGGCATCTCCCTCGCGGATCCGATCAGTTGGCCGACCGGACCGGCGGACAGGCCGGTGAGGTAGCAGGACTTGGTGAAGTAGCGGTTGCCGTGCGGTTCACCGTGGTCGCCCAGCGCCTGCAGCTGCGCGTACGACATCACCCGGGACGCGGTGGCGCCGGGCGCGGCCCGCGCGAACAGCGGCGCGGTGCGCGCCGGACCGAGCTCCTCGGCGCCGAACCAGGCGGCGGTGAGGAACAGCGCGGGCGCGCCCCGCAGTTCGGCCGGGATCCAGTCCTGCCGGCCGGCGTGCTTGAGCGCCCCGACGGCATGCAGATCGGGGCCCTGGGCCTCGGCGAATGCCCGGTAGTCGGCGAGCGCCGCCGCCGCCTCGCTCAGCGGGAAGACACCCGTCCGGTAGGACACCGGGCCGACCGGCCGCAGGCGAAGGGTGAAGCGGGTGACGATGCCGAGGTTCCCGCCGCCGCCGCGCAGGCCCCAGAGCAGTTCGGGATGCTCCTCCTCGGTGGCCTCGACGACCGTGCCGTCGGCGAGCACCACCTCGGCGGCCAGCAGATGATCGCAGGTCAGGCCCCACTTGCGGCCCAGCCAGCCGTACCCTCCGCCCAGGGCCAGACCGCCCAGCCCGGTGTGCGAGACCACGCCCGCCGGACAGGCCAGGCCGTGGGCCAGCGTGGCGGCGTCGAGGTCGCGCAGCAGGCAGCCGCCCTGCGCCCGGGCGATCCGGGCCCCCGGGTCGACGTCGACCCCGCGCATGAGCGACAGGTCGATCATGACGGCGTCGTCGGCGACCGCGGTGCCGGCGACGTTGTGACCGCCGCCGCGCACGGTCACCGCGCGGCCGGTCGCGGCGGCGTACCGCAGTGCGGCACCGACGTCCGCGGCGTTCGAGCAGCGGGCGACGAGGCTCGGCCGGCGCTCGTGCATGCCGTTCCACACCGCACGGACCTCGTCGTACGCCGGGTCGTCCGGTCCGACGAGCCGGCCCTCGAACCGCCGGCGGAGGGAGGATTCGGCGGATTCCCGGTGCACCGGGCCCAGCAGGTCAGTCATGGAGGTCTTCGCCTTCCGGTCTGTCGGTGGGGCTCGGCCGTCAGCGGCGGAGCAGCTCGGCGGTGATGATCTCGGCGATGCGTCCTCGGTGTTCGGCGTCCATCGCCTCTTCGTGCCGGCACGGGAGGTCGTGGTTCTCGAACCCGTCGAGGTAGGGCGACCAGGTCAGCGGAGACGGGCGGGCCGCGCCGCGTTCCAGCGCCGCGGTGAAGAAGACGGTCCGGCCGCGGACGCGGCGGGGCCGGTGCCGCGCGACCAGGCGGCTGCTGTTGACGCCCACGGCGACCAGCCTGGCCATGGTGGCGGGGTCGAGGCCGAGCCGCTCCCGCGCGGCGCGGCGCAGCTCCGTCAGCGCCGCGCGGATGTCGCGCTCCACCTCCTCCCGGCCGACCGCCCCGGGCGCCAGGGTGGCCAGCAGGCTGAACTCGTCCCACTGCTCGGGCGTCGCGAACGACGGGTACGGCCACACCTCGTTCGGGTACGCGTCGACGAGGCAGAGCAGCTCGGTCCCGGCCCCGTCGGCCTGCAGCCGGCCGGCCAGCGCGTGGGCGATGGTGCCCCCGAGCGACCAGCCGAGCAGGCGGTACGGTCCGGCGGGCTGGACCCGGCGGATCTCCGCGAGCATCCGGTCGAGCATCTCGTCCAGGTCCTTCGGGAGCTCCGTACCCGCCGCCAGCCCGGGGGCCTGGAGGCCGTACACGGCGACCTCCGCGGGCAGTCGCTCCGCCAGCGCGGCATAGCTCCAGGCGAGCCCGGTCGCGGGGTGCACGCAGAACAGCGGGCGCGGGCCGGTGCCGGTGCCGGTGCGCAAGGGCAGCAGTACGTCGTAGTCGTCGGGCGCGCCCTGCTGCCGGGCGGCGTCCAGGAGCCCGGCGACGGTGGGCGCCGCGATCAGCGCGCGGACGCCGACCTCCAGGCCCAGCTCCGCGCGGATCCGGCTCAGCAGCCGCATCGCGAGCATCGAGTGCCCGCCCAGGTCGAAGAAGCCGTCCTCGACACCGACCCGGGGCAGGCCCAGCACCTCGGCGAACAGCCCGCACAGGACCTGCTCACGCGGGGTGCGCGGGGGCAGGCCCGCGACGGCCGACGACAGGTCGGGGGCCGGCAGCGCCCGGCGGTCCAGCTTGCCGTTGGCCGTCACCGGCAGCTCGTCCAGCGCCACGAAGAACGACGGGACCATGTACTCCGGCAGCACCCGGGCCACCCGCCGCCGCACCCCGGCCTCGTCCAGCGCCGGGGCCCCCGCCGGCACCACATAGGCCACCAGCCGTTTGTCGCCCGGACGGTCCTCCCTGGCGACCACGAAGGCCTGACGCACCTGCGGATCCTGCTCGACGACCGCCTGGACCTCGCCCGGCTCGATCCGGAAGCCGCGGATCTTCACCTGGTGGTCGACCCGGCCGAGGAACTCCAGCTCGCCGCCGGCGTTCCAGCGCACCAGATCGCCCGTGCGGTACATCCGTTCACCGGCGGCGCCGAACGGATTCGCCACGAACCGCTGGGCGGTCAGGTCCGGCCGGCCCGCGTATCCGCGCGCCAGGCCGGCGCCCCCGACGTACAGCTCGCCCACCGCGCCGGCCGGCAGCAGCTGCAGGAACTCGTCCAGCACGTACGCCCGCGTGTTGCGCAGCAGCCGGCCGATCGCGGCCCGGCCGCGCCGGAACCCGTCGCCCGCGGTGATGACCGAGACCGACACGTCGTCCGAGCACTCGGCCGGGCCGTACACGTTGGCGAGCGGTATTCGGGGGTGCCTCGCGAACCACCGGTCGACGAGGTCGGGCGGGAGCTCCTCGCCGTGCACCAGCATCCACCGGAGCCCCTTGAGCAGGTGCACCGAGGCGTCGTCGAGGTCCCACATGTCCAGGACCGCGCGGAGCACCTGCGGCACGATCTGCAGGACGGTGATGCCCTGTTCGGCGACGCACCGGGCGAGCGCCAGCGGATCGCGGGTGGTGTCCTCGCCGAGGACGTGCACCCGGCCGCCGACGAGCGACATGGTCAGGGCCTGCCACACCGAGACGTCGAAGGTCAGGGGCGCGTTGAAGGCCATCGTGTCGCGCTCGTCCAGGCCGTACAGCTCGGCCACCGCGAGCAGGTGGTTCGACAGGCCGCGGTGCGGAATCAGGACGCCCTTGGGCCGGCCGGTCGAGCCGGAGGTGAAGACGGCGTACGCGAGCCGGTCGGGGCGGGCGCCGGGCTCCGGCGGCTCCCAGGCCGGCGCCTGGTCGGGCGCCCCGTGGCCTGCCTGGCCCGGGGCCGGGTCGAGCGGGAGCAGGGTCAGGCCGGCGGGCCCGCCGGCGGTGATCGACGCCGCCCGCTCGCGCAGTTCCGGCGCGGCCACCAGGAAGCGGGTGGAGCTGTCGGCCAGCATCCGGCGGGCCCGGTCCGCCGGCAGCGTGCCGTCCAGGGCCAGGTATCCGCCCCCGGACCGGAGCACACCGAGCGCGGTGGCGACGAACCAGGCGCTGCGGTCGGAGAGGATCGCGGTGAGCACGTCCGGTCCGCCGCCGGCCGCGGACAGCGCGCGGCCGACCCGGTCGGCGGCCTCGGCGAGGTCCCGGTAGGTGTAGCGGACGCCGTCGTCGGAGACGGCGACGGCGTCCGGCCGCTCCGCCGCCCACCGGCGGACCTGCCGGCCGAGATCCACCGCGGCCTCCGCCCGGTCGGGACCGTTCCACCGCACCAGCTGCTGGTGCCGCTCGGCCGCCGACAGCACCGGCAGCTCACGGATGCGCAGCGCCGGATCCCCGGCGACCGCCCCGAGCAGCCGGACCAGCCGGTCGCCGATGCTCCGGACGGTGGCCTCGTCGAAGAGCCCGGTGGCGTACTCGAGGGCGGTGCGCAGCCCCACCGGCTCGCCGTGGCCGTCGCGCCGGTCCTCGAAGTCGACGGAGAGGTCGAACTTGGCGGTGTCCGTCGTCCGGCGCAGGAGGGAGGCCCGCAGGCCGGGCAGGTTCAGTCCGTCGCCCGGACGTCCCTCGGCCAGCGCGATCATCACCTGGAACAGCGGGTGCCGGGACGGCGACCGCCGGGGATTGACCGCCTCGACGACCCGGTCGAACGGCACGTCCTGGTGGGCGTAGGCCTCCAGGTTCGTACGGCGGACGCGGCGCAGCAGCTCCCCGAAGGTGGGGTTGCCGGAGGTGTCGGTGCGCAGTACCAGGGTGTTGACGAAGAGTCCGACCAGGTCGTCCAGCGCCTCGTCGGCGCGGCCGGTCACCGGGGTGCCGAGCGGGATGTCCGGACCGGCCCCGCACCGGGTCAGCACCGTCGCGACGGCGGCCTGGAGCAGCATGAACAGCGTGCACCCGTGCTGCCGCGCCACCGTGAGCAGTCGGGCGTGCAGCCGCGGTTCGACGAGGAGGTCGACGGTGCCGCCCCGGCCGTCGCCGCCCCGGTCGGTGCAGGTTTGGCCGTCCGCCACCGGACGCGCCCGGTCGTAGGGGAGGGCCAGCTCCTCGGGCAGTCCCGCCAGGGCCTCGCGCCAGTACCGCAGTTGCTCGCTGACCAGGCTCCCGGGGTCGTCCTCGCCGCCCAGCAGCTCGCGCTGCCACAGGGTGTAGTCGGAGTACTGGACCGGCAGCGGCTCCCAGGCCGGTTCGAGACCGCTGCGCCGGGTGGTGTAGGCGGCGCTCAGGTCGCGCAGCAGCGGGGTCAGCGACCAGCCGTCGCAGACCACGTGGTGCGCGACCAGCACCAGCACGTGTTCGTCGGCGGCCAGGCGGATCAGCCAGGCCCGCAGCGGCAGATCGGCGCCGAGGTCGAACGGCCGCCGGATCACCTCGTCGAGGGCCTCGTCGAGGTGGTTCCGGGTGCGGTCCAGCACGGTCAGGAGCGGGCCGGTGGCCGCCGCGGGCAGCACCCGCTGGTAGGGCTCTCCGTCGCGCTCGCCGAACACCGTCCGCAGGCTCTCGTGCCGCCCGACGACATCGTTCAGCGCCGCCTCCAGGGCCGGAGCGTCCAGTGGGCCGGCCAGCCGTACGATCACCGGCACGTTGTACGTCGAGCCCGGGCCCTCCAGCCGGTCCAGGAACCAGAGACCCTGTTGGGCGAACGACAACGGGAACACGTTCACTCCTCACCATCCTTGGCAACCGGACGCACCACGACCGCGGTCGGGACCGGTGCCACCCGGGTCGTCCCATGAGTTGTCCCGTGAGCCGTCCCGTGAGCCGTCACGACCGGCGGACCAGCTTCGGGCGGGTGACGGCCGAGGCCGGCCCCCGTTCCAGGGCGGCCACCACGCCGGCCACCGTCGGGGCGTCGAGGATCTGCTTCAGTTCGACGGCCGTGCCGGTGACCGCCCGGATCCGGTTCCACAGCCGCATCACGCGCAGCGAGTGCCCGCCCAGGTCGAAGAAGTCGTCGTCGACCGAGACCGAGGGCAGGCCCAGCACCTCCGCGAAGACCGCGGCCACGGTCGTCTCCAGCGGCGTTCGCGGCGCCCGTCGCGGCCGGTCGGACGCCGTGGGGCCGACCGGTTCGAGTGCCGCCAGCGCGGCCCGGTCGACCTTCCCGTTCCGGGTGCGCGGCATCGTGTCGAGCTGCCGGAACGAGGACGGGACCATGTAGTCCGGAAGCAGCTCCAGCAGCGCCGTGCGGAGGTCCGCGCCGTTCAGTGCCGCGTCGGCGGTGACGTAGGCGCAGAGGACGGACAGCCCGCCCGGGCGCCGGCACAGCAGTACGACGGACTCCCGTACCGAGGGCAGTCGGGCCAGCCGGCTCTCCACCTCCGCCAGCTCGACCCGGAAGCCCCGGATCTTGACCTGGGTGTCCGCGCGGCCGAGGCAGTCCAGCAGCCCCTCGGCGGTCCAGCGGGCGCGGTCGCCGGTGCGGTAGAGCCGTTCGGCCGTCGGCCCGGAGCCGCTCAGGAAGAACGAACCGGCGTTCAGATCGGGTCGGTTGAGGTATCCGTCGGTCAGCCCGTCGCCGCCCACGCACAACTCGCCCGGTACGCCGATCGGTTGCGGATGGCCGTCGCGGTCCAGCACCCAGGCCGTGGAGTTGGCGATCGGGCGGCCGATCGGAACCCGTCCGGTGTAGCGGCGGGTGATGCGATGGGCGACGGAGAAGGTGGTGTTCTCCGTCGGGCCGTAGGCGTTGACGAAGACGCTGTCCGGACAGGCGTCCATCGCCTCGGCGACGTGCCGAGCGGACACCGCCTCGCCGCCGACCAGCACCTGGCAGCCGGCGAGTACCGAAGGGTCCTGCTCGACGATCTGGTTGAACAGTGAGGAGGTCAGGAACATGGTGTTGACCCGGTACCGTGAGATCGCGGCGCCGAGGCCGGCCGCGCTCAGGACGGTGCCGTCCGGCACCAGTACGAGGGTGCCGCCGTTGAGCAGCGCGCCCCAGAACTCGAACGTGGTGGCGTCGAAGGCGATCGCGCCGGTCTGCAGGATCCTGGTCTCGGGCGAGAGGTCCACGTAGTCGGTGCCGAGGACCAGCCGGACGACCGCGCGCTGGTTGACGAGCACGCCCTTCGGCCGGCCCGTGGTGCCCGAGGTGTACATCACGTAGGCGGCGTCCGACGGCGAGGCGGCGACGGCGGGCGGCGGGGTTTCGCGCGGTGCGTCATGGGGCTGTGAGAGGTCGAGGACGGCGATGTCCGCCGTCACCGCCGCGTCCTCGGTCAGCAGCAGGGCGGCGCCGCTGTCCGCGAGCAGGAAGTCCCGGCGGGCGGCCGGAACGTCCGGGTCGAGGGGCACGTACGCGGCGCCGAGCCGGAGGATGGCCAGCGCCGCCACCACCAGCCGGGGGGACCTCTCCAGCAGGAACGCGACCCGGCTGTGCCGGCCGACGCCCCGGCGGTGCAGCCGGGCGGACAGCTCCGCTGCTCGCTCCTCCAGTTGACGGTACGTCAGGGATTCGTCCGCGTGGCTGACCGCGATCCGGTCGGGGTGGGCGGCCGTCTGGGCGGCGAAGAGCGGGAAGACCGGGGCGTCCCGCGGATAGGGGCGGCGCGTGTCGTTGAACCCGGCGAGCTGCTCGCGTTCGGCCCCGGTCAGCAGCCGCAGGTCGCCGATGGGCGTGTCCGGCCGGTCGGCGGTCTGCCGCAGCAGGTGGGCCAGATGACCGAGCAGCCGGTCGGCGAAGGCCGCGTCGTGGACGTGGTCGTGGCAGTCGGCGTGCAGCGTGATCCCGTCGGCGGTGATCTCGCCGGAGACCACCAGGTCGGCTCCGTACCTGCCGTCGGCGGGCCCGTCCAGGACGCAGAGCAGCTTCGGCGGTACGGCGTCCGCCGGGCGCGGGGCGGCGGTGAGCCCGGCGAGCCCGGCCACCACCGTCCGGCGGTGCCGGGCCGCCGTCAGGGCGGACGGCATCGAGCCGACCAGCGACGCGGTGGGCTCCTGGGCCGGCCAGGAGGCCCGCCGGACGCCGATCCGGAACGCGGTGCCGTCGCTGTACTTCCGGGCGAGGATCAGCAGCGCCGCGAGGACGGCCTCGTCCGCCCGGTCGCCGAGCGCCGCCGCAAGGTCGGCGGTCAGCCGGCTCGACCGCCGCAGCGTCCCGCAGTTCCGCCGGGAGCACGAACCGCCGAAGGGGAACGCGGACGGGACGTCGGCCTCGTCCGGAGGAAGCTCTCCACCCTGGTGCGCTGGTGCGCCGTCCAGCGGATCCGTCATCACCGAAACCCCTTTCTCGCCAAGCGCGACAGGGCGCACGAGTCCGCCCGGAGCACCCGCGCACGCAGGGTCCGACGGCCTCGGGCCATCAGGACGGCACGGCCCGCCGACGCCCCACTGGTCGTCAACGATAGGTGGCGGGGCCGCTCAGCAGCGGCAGAACTCTCGGCACAACACCGGCAGTTGGATCACCCCGGCGGACGGCCGGACGGGCCGGGGGAGGCCGCGCCTCGGCCCCCGGACGGCAGCGCGCGCCCGGCGTTCCCCGCCGGGCACGCGAAGTCCTGGCTGTACCAGGGCATGTCAGACAGGCCTCAGCCGCGGAGCCCGGTGCCCGGTGTCACAGCTCCGCCTCCGGCGGCAGCCGGCGGACGCCCGGGAGGTGGGTGTCGAGTTCACCCGGCTCGAAGCGGCACATCCCGACGGCGTGCCAGAACTCGCCGACGACGTCGCCCTCGTACTTGTAGGCGCCGGACGGCAGAAGGGCCGCCCAGCCGGCCGGGGCCCCGAGCAGGATGGCCCGCGCGGTGGGCGGGCCGGCGTCCGGAACGTTCCACAGGCGTACGGTGCCGTCCTCGCCGCCGCTGGCCAGCAGCGAGCCGTCCGGGCTGAACGTCACCGCCAGGATCCGGCCGGTATGGCCGCGCAGCTCGCCGAGGCCCTGCCCGGTGAGCGGATCCCAGAGCCGGACGACGCGGTCGTCCCCGGCGGTGGCGAGCAGCGGCCGCCGGGGGTGGACGGCGGCGGTCCAGAGCCGGCCGGCGTGGCCGTGCAGCACGTGCCGGGCGGCTCCGTCGGCCCAGACCACGGCCCGGCCGTCCCAGGAGACGCTGGCCAGCCAGGAGTCGTCGGGGGCGTACGCCACCGTGTACACCCGGTCGCCGTGCGCGGTGAGCTGGGACTCGACCCGGCCGGCCGCGATGTCCCAGATCCGGACCCCGCTGTCGTCGCAGCCGGTGGCCAGCCGGCGCCCGTCCGAGCTGAACGCGATCGAGCGCACCCGGCCGCGGTGCTCCCGCAGGGTGGTGAGGTGCGCGCCGGTGCTGCGGTACCAGATGCGGACCGTGTCGTCGTCGTTCGCGGTGGCCACGAAGACGCCGTCGGCGCTGAACGCCTCCGCCCAGACGTGTTCCGTCTCGACGTCCATCTCCCGCAGGTACTCGCCGGTCAGGGCGTTCCACAGGTACAGGTCGCCGTCGTTGCTGGCGGTGGCGAGGACCGGTCCGGCCGGGCTGAACCGCGCGGAGACCAGCCGGCTGCTCCGGCCGGAGAGCTCCCTGGTCCGGCGGCCGGTGGCGGGCTCCCACATCCGGACCACGCCGTCGTTGCCGCCGGCCGCCAGCATGGTGCCGTCGCCGCTGAACGACAGCGAGCCGATCCGCCGGCCGTGGCCGCGCAGCAGGTGCCGGCCGCGGCCGGAGGAAGGGTCCCAGAGGCGGACCGCGCCGTCGTTGCCGCCGGTCACCAGCAGCGCGTCGGCCTCGGCGCCGCCCGGGGCGGCCGGATCGCCGGCGGGCCGGAACCGGCAGGCCCACACCGAGCCCCGGTGCTCGGGGGGCTGGCGGCGCAGGGCCGTCACCTCGTGTCCGCCGGCGGTCGCGGGGCCGACCCGCCAGACCCGGACCACGCCGTCGCTGTCGCCGGCCGCGAGCCGGGTGCCGTCGGGCGCGAAGGCGACCTGGTACACCGCGCCGGTGCAGCCCTCCAGCCGGCCGGCCGGGGTGCCGTCGAGGGGGTTCCAGAGGCTGATCCGCCCGGTGGTGTCACCGCTGGCGAGCAGGGTGCCGTCGGGGTGGAAGGCCAGCGTGTAGACCCGGCCGCCGTGGCCGCTGAGGGCGTGCCGCAGCCGCCGGCCGGCGACGTCCCAGATCCGGACCGTCCCGCCCGGGCCGCCGTCGGCGCCCGCGTCGCCGGTGGCCAGCAGGGTGCCGTCCGGGCTGAATTGGGCGCGGAACACGGTGCTCTGATGGCCGGCCAGCTCGGCGACGCGATGCCCGCGGCCGGTGTCCCAGAGCCGGACGCCGCCGGCCCGGTCGCCGGTGACCAGCAGGGAGCCGTCCGGGCTGAACACCGCCGTGTAGACCGGCGCGGCGTGGCCGGGCAGCCGGTGCAGCGGCCGGCCGGTCTCCGTGGACCAGAGGGTGACGGTGCCCTCGGCGTCGCCGGTGGCGAGCAGCGCGCCCGCCGGCCCGAGCGAGACCGGCCAGACCCCGCCGGGGTGGACGTCGAGGCGGTGCCGGCACTCCCCGGACACCGGGTCCCAGAGCCGTACGGTGCCGTCGGCGCTGCCGGTGGCGAGCACCGGCCCGGCGAACTTCACCGCGTAGACCCGGCCGATGTGGTCCTTGAGCGTGCGCAGGGCGACGCCCGTGACGGCGTCGCAGACCAGCACGCTGCCGTCGTCGCTGCCCACGGCGAGCAGCTGGCCGTCGGCGCTGAAGGCGACCGGCTCGGGCAGCCGGGTGGTGCGGACGTCGAAGCCGTAGGGGACGCCGACCTCCGACGGCCGGAAGCCGGCCTCGACCGGCAGCCCGGGCGCGATCGCCGCCGCGCGCAGCTCGGGGGCGGCCAGCACCGCCGGGTCGGTGACGGCGGAGATCAGGGCGGCCCGCTGCCAGTGGCTGCCCTGGAGGCGGGCACCGCGCAGGTCGGTGCGGATCAGCCGGGCGCCGCGCAGGTCGGCGTCGCGCAGGTCGGCGCCGGTGAGGTCGGCCGCGTCCAGCCGGGCGCCGGACAGCCGGGCGCCGCGCAGCGAGGCCCCGGCGAGGTTGGCGCCGATCAGCCGGGCGTCGGTGAGGTCGGCCCGGCCGAGGTCGACGCCGGAGAGGTCCCGGTGGGAGAGGTCCTCGCCGGCCAGGCCGGCCCCGCGCAGGTCGGTGTGGGCGGGCACCCTGAGCCGGGCCAGCACCTTCACGGCGTTGAGCCGCGCGGTCTCGTCGGCGGGGGCGGTGCCGTCCAGGACGTCCTGCGCCCACTGCTGGCAGACCCGGTGGTCGGCGAGGTCGCAGAGGAACTCCACCGCCAGCCGGCTGAGCGGCCGCCGGGCGAGCAGGTCGGGTTCGCCCCGCCCGAGGCCGGCCGCCGCCGCGCGGGCCACCAGCCACTCCACCACCGAGCCGTGGATGAACTGGAACACGCCGTCGTCGGTCCGGACCAGCAGGGAGCCCGAGCCGACCGCGTGCGCGGCCTGCGGGGCGGGCAGCCTGCTCTCCGCCAGGCCGGTCAGCACGCTTGAGACGTCGAGCAGTTCGTCGTACGGCATGGCGTTGCGGCCGCTCTCCCACAGGCGCAGCGCGAGCGCGGTGACCGCCTCCCACAGCTGGTCGAGGTCGAGTCCGGGCGCGGCGCCCGGGCCGCCGTGGCCGCGCTGCTCCTCGAACCGCAGCCAGGCGGTGAAGACCTCCTGGTAGAGGCCGGCGGCGCTGAGCGCCCGGCCGGCTCCCGCGACGGCCCGCAGCCGGTCGTGGTCGAGGTCGGCGACGAAGCTCAGCAGCCGGGGGTTGCGGCAGAGGGCGAGCAGGTCGGGAATGGCCTGGAGCAGCCGAAGCCGGCGGTCGGCGGCGGTCCCGTCGCCGTAGCGGTTGGCCAGATAGCTGCGGATCTGACCGGTGGTGAAGTCCTGGACGGCGAGCAGCCGGCGCTGCGGGAGCAGGCCGACCCGCTCGCCGAGCGCGGTGAGCACCTGCTCCTGGGAGCTGAAGTGCTGGGTGCGGCTGCTGACCACGATCTTGGCGCTGTCCACGGCGGCGTCCAGGAGCACCTGGAGGTGGTCGGCGGACCGTTCGTAGCTGACGCGGTTCAGCAACTCGTCGAAGCCGTCGAACAGCAGGACGATCCGGCCCTGCCTGAGCATGTAGCGGAAGGCCCGCAGATCGATGGTGTCGATGCCGTGGGCGGTCAGGTGGGCCGCCACCAGACCGTCGAAGGAGTGTGCCCGGTCCAGGGTGCTGAGGTTGATGAACAGTGGTGTCAGATGGGGGAGTTCGGCCGGGATGCGGCGGGCCAGCTCGTGCAGGGCGAAGGTCTTGCCGTGCCCGAAGTCGCCCAGCAGGAGCAGGAACCGGCCGTGGTCGGAGTCGAGCAGCCGCAGCATCTCGTCGACCAGGCCGTCGCGTTCCTCGCCGCCGGGGCGCTCGGCCTCGCGGTAGCGCTGCGGCAGATAGAGGCCGGGCGGGTACTGGCCGTCGGCGCGCAGCCGCTCGGTCTGGGCGGCCACGTAGCCCCGCAGGTCGAGCAGGCCCTGGAACTCGGTGAAGCTGCGCAGCCGGACGCCGCGGCGCCGGGCCCGGTCGCGCAGCTCGCGCGCGGGCGGCGGGCCGTCGTGGACGAGTTCGGCGTCCGGGTCGGTGCCGGCGGCGTGCACCTCGTCGACGAAGCGGTCGACGTCCTCGACCGTGGGGGTGTGCGCGCAGACGGCGACCCGCTGCTGCCGGACGAACCCCGACTCCGTCCAGGTGACGAGCAGTTGGGGCGGCGAGCCGGGGACGGTGCGCAGCTGGGCGCCCTCGTGGCGGGTCCGGCAGACCTCGGCGACCCGGGCCAGCAGGGCGTCGAGCGCGGAGGCCAGCCGCCGGGGCTCGGGTTCCGCCTCGGTGGGTGGTCCGGCACCGTCCGGCGGCTGCGGCGGGGCGGTGGCCCCGGCCGGGTCGGGCGGCTGCGGGAAGGCACGGTGGGCCCGGTGCCAGTCGGCGGTCAGCCGCTGGGGTCCGGCGTCCGGGGCCGCCCAGTGGGTGAGGCCGTCGCGGGTGAGCCGGAGCAACTGGTGCGTGCCGGGGGCGGCGGCGCCGGCCACGCGCACCTCGCCGACGGAGGTGGGCAGGCTCTGGAGCGCCGTCCGTCCGGCGGCCGGGCCGTGCAGCAGCAGATGCAGCCGGGGCGCGGTCAGCCGGGTGAAGCGGTCGAGGTCCCTGAGCGGTTCGAGGTCCTGTCCGCCGCGGCCCGGGCGGGCGGCCGCGGGCCGGGTGAGGACCGGGTGGCGCACCGCGCCGATCCGCAGCCAGCCCTCCGCCTCGTACGGGCGCAGCGCCTGCGCGAACCAGGCCGCCTGCTCGGGGCCGAGCCAGCCGTACCGGTCGTCGGCCCGGTGGCTGTAGGCCATCGAGGAGTTCAGGCCCGCGATCACCGTGCCGAGTTCGGGGACGGGGAAGAGCGTCCACGGCTGGGCGCTGTCGAAGACGACGTCCAGGCCCTGGTAGAACTCCTGGAACAGCCGGGCGTAGTGGCGCCACTTGGGCCAGTAGGGCGGGGTGGGCCGCAGTTCGTCGGCCTCGCAGGTGCTGAAGTAGGCGCGCGAGGCCGCCTGGCTGACGTCCTGGCCGCCGGGCACGATCGCCACCCGGTGGGGTTCCAGGCCGAGCAGGGCGCGCAGGCCGGTCAGGAAGGCGAGCGCCTGCTCGCACTCGCGGGGGCTGCCGGAGGCGGTCAGATCGCCGGTGACGACGACCAGTTCGGGGGCCGGGGCGCCGGCGTCGGCGAGCTCCACCAGGTCGCCCCAGATGGCGGCCTGGAGGTCCACCGGGTCGTGGCCGCGGCCGAACGAGGGACCGGCCACATGGAGGACGGTGACCGCCTCGCGCCCGCCCGCGCCGGCGGCCGCGACCGGGTACTCGGGCTGGACGGAGGGCCTGCGCCGGCCGGCCCAGCCGGTACCGCCGACCGGTCTGAGCGGCGGCAGCGCGGCGGGTGACGGGCCGCCGGGGGCACCGCCGCCCGGGTAACCCGGCCGCAGCTCCGGGCGGGCCCGGCCGTCCAGCGCCTGGGTGACCCTGGTGAGCAGCAGCTGCCGGGCGCGCGCGGGTTCGGTGACGCCCACCAGGTCGATGTAGGTGAGGGTGGCGAGCAGACCGTCCACCGGGATGTCCTCGATCCGGACGGTCAGCAGCCTGCGCTCCGGCGCGTCGGGGTCGGCGCGCAGGGCGGCCTGCCACTCCATCCGGCCGTAGCGCGAGCGTTCGTAGTTGCGCGAGAGCAGGGCGATGACGGCGGCGGACTCGGTGACGCCCCGGTCCATGAAGTCGACGAAGTTGGTCCCGGGGACGAAGTCCCACGCCTGGAGGAAGGCCCGGTAGCCGGCCTCCTCCAGCGTCCAGGCGATCCAGGCCGCCCAGCGTTCGTCGGCCGGCGAGTAGCTGATGAAGAAGTCCATCGGTCCGGGTTCACCCGGGATCGCGTCAAGAGCCGCCATGGGCACAGACTATGACCAATCGGCCGCCCTTACACCAGGTTCGGCGCTCTCGACCAATGTCCGCTCGTGTGCGACCCTGACCCCCGTGTTCGCCTACCCCGTTGCCGTCAGACGCCTTCATCCGCTGGACTGGGTGGCCGCGGGGCTGCTCGCCTGCGGGTTGCTCTGCCTCGCCACCGGCCTGCTCCCGACCGCGGCGGCCGGGTCGGCGCTCTCCCGGATCGCGCCGCTGCTGGCCTTTCTCGGCACGGTCATCGTGCTCGCCGAACTCACCAGTGCCGCCGAGGTGTTCGACGTCGTGGCGGCGGGCGTGGCGCGGGCCGGCCGGGGCAGCTACCCGCTGCTGTTCCTGCTCTGTGTGGCCTTCGCCGCCGTCACCACCGTCACCCTCAACCTGGACACCACGGCCGTCCTGCTGACCCCGGTGATGCTGGCCCTGGCGTCCCGGGTGGGGATCGCGCCGCTGCCCCTGGCGATGACCACGGTCTGGCTGGCCAACACCGCGAGCCTGCTGCTGCCGGTGTCGAACCTGACCAACCTGCTGGCGGCCGAGCGGGTCGCGCTGTCGCCGTCCGGGCTGGCCCGGGTGATGTGGGCGCCGCAACTGGCCTCCGTCCTGGTCACCATGGTCTGCCTCTGGCTGTTCTACTGGCGGCGCGGCCGCCGGGGCGCGGCCGACTACCTGCCGCCGCCGGCCCACCGGCCGGCGGACCGGGTGCTGTTCGGGATCTGCGGGCTGGCCTGCGCGGGCTTCCTGCTGTCGACCCTGCTGGCCGACCTCCCGCTCTGGGCGGCCTCGGGGGTGGCCGCGGCCGTCGCGGTGCTGGCCTTCGCGGTGCGGCGGCCGGCGGCGCTGCGGACCTCCCTGGTGCCGTGGCGGCTGCTGGTGATGGTGCCGGGGATGTTCCTGGTGGTGCAGACGGTGGACGCGCACGGGCTGCACCGGGTGCTGGCCGGGGCGATCGGGACGGACGGCGGGGTGGTCGGGATGTTCCGGGCCTCGGCGGTCGGCGCGGGCCTGGCCAACCTGCTCAACAACCTGCCGGTGTACCTGGCCGGGGAGGCCGCCGTCCCGGCCGGCAACCACCAGCAGCTGCTGGCGCTGCTGATCGGGACCAACGTCGGTCCGCTGGTGGCGCCGTGGGCCTCCCTCGCGACCCTGCTCTGGTACGAGCGGTGCCGCGCGCACGGCCTGCGGGTGCCGCTGCGGAGCGTGGCCGGGACCGGCGCGGTGCTGGCGGCCGGCGCGGTGCTGCTGGCGACCGGCGCTCTCGCCGTCGCCAACTGACCCCGCGGCCCGGCGGCTCCGGTCGGCCCTGCTCCGGTCAGCCCTGGTCCGGGGCGGCCGTGCGGGCCACCAGGTCCAGCAGGTACGGGATCACCTCGGGCCGCCCCGCGACGAAGCTGCGCGCGGTCTCCGGCTGTCCGATCCGGGGGCTGAACCCGGTGCCGTCCAGCCCCAGGACCACCAGGCCGGCCTCCGCCGCGAGCAGGTATCCGGCGGGCAGGTCGATCTCCTCCGCCCGGTAGCCGACGAAACCGTCGATGTCCCCGCGGGCCAGCATCGACCAGGTGAGGAGCGGTGCCCAGAGCTGGAGCAGCCGCCGCGAGCCCGTCTCCAGCTCCGCCTTCAGCGACCGGACCACCGGATCGCCGGCCGGCACCCCGTGCCCCTGGGTCCAGCCGAGCAGCGGTCTGGGCGCGGCGACCGGACCGGCCGCCGGCCGCAGCGGCCCGCCCGGGCCGAACGCGCCGCCGCCGCGCACCGCCCGCCAGGTCCGACCGGCCACCGGGTCGTGGACGACGCCGAGGACGGGCAGGTCGTCGACGCAGAGCGCGATGCCCACCACATAGGCGGGCAGGCCGATCACCACGTTGTTGCTCCCGTCGAGCGGGTCCACCAGCCAGGTCCGGCCGGAGGGCGGGCCTTCCTTCCGTCCGTCGGTCCGGCCGCCCTCCTCGGCGACGATCAGGTCGTCGGGGAAGGACTCGGCGAGCCGCCGGGTGACCAGGGCCTCGGCCAGCAGGTCGAGTTCGGTGACCACATCGCCGTCCGCGCCCTTCGGCCGGACGCCGAAGTCCCGCCGGAAGCGGCGCCGCAGCAGCGTGCCGGCCTCCTCGGCGGCCTTCACCGCGATCCGGCACTCGAACGAGAGATCGGGTGCGGGGTCATTCGGCCGGAGCGTGTTCACTGATCCTCCTGGCTGTCTCGCCGGCGATTCGAACCGTCTGGGCGACGCTGCAGAGCCGGCGCACCACCCGGTGGGCGGGGCCGTCGACCGGCCCCAGGACGATGTCCACCGGCCCGGGCACGGACCGCCCCAGGAGCAGGGTGGCGGCCGGTGCGCCGCCCGGCAACAGGGTCGCGTGGAAGTCACCCGCCGGCAGCGTGTACGTCTCGCCGCGCGCGCTGGTCCGCTCCTCGCCGGGCTCCCAGCGCACCAGCCGGGGGGTGGGCCGGATCTCGTCCGTCCCCGCCGCGCTGTGCACCTCGAACGCGCGGTGCGTCGGCCGCCGCGGCTCGTCGAACACCCCGATCCGCAGGTTGCCGACCCGGCCGTAGAGCACGCTGCTCGTCAACTCCCAGCTGTGGCAGTGGATCTGCTGGGGGTCGGCGGCCCGGCGCGGGTCCTGCGGGGCGCGGCCGAAGACGTGCACGCACACCCCGTGCGCCCCCTCGCGCAGGACCGGCAGGCAGTAGAACCCGAGCGGGTGGGCCACCGCGCGCAGGGCCAGCGCCCCCGAGGCGACGTCCGCCAGGATCCCGCGGACCAGCCCCTCCAGTCCGGGGGCCGCCCGGTCGCGGCCGGTGGCCCGGTCGAGCGTGGTGAAGAGGTCCTCCATCGTCTCCTGCCTTCGAGGGCTGGGGATTGTCCGACAGTTCGCGGCGCGGCGGGAATTGTCAGACAAGCCCTACCTGCGGTAGGGGTTCTCCGCGCGCAGCGCCCGGTCGATGATGTCGCTGACGTCCCGGTCGGCGAAGGCCGCGGGGAGCGGGAGCCGGAGCTGCTCGAAGAGGCGCCGGGCCTCGTCGACGGTCGGGTCGTCGCTGAGCGGCTCGGTGTCCCGCAGGTCGAGCTTGACGGCCTGCTCCCGGTAGTGGTGCAGCTCGGTGAGGTAGTAGTCGTACAGGGGACGGCCGCGCTCCACGTACAGGCTGACCCGGCGCGGATCGTCCTGGGTGATGATCAGGCACGAGGCGGAGAGGTCGAAGCGCAGCGTCGGGACGACGGCGGAGAGGTGGACGTCGATCTCCAGGGTGTCGAGCCGCTGCCGGTACCAGCACGCGGCGAACACCGTGGCGTACGACTCCTTGCGGGTGCGCTCCACGCTCCAGCCGTCGGCGGGCAGGACCTCCGGCCGGTGGCCGAAGGTCTGCCGGAACCGCGCGTAGGAGGCGCAGGCCCGCTCGTCTCCGGGGTGCACGATGTCGATCTTGACGGTGAGGGAACGGCGCCTGCGCTGCGCCTCGCGCACGCACTCGGGCAGGGTGACGGCCCGCAGGTAGGTGCCGGTGCCGCCCTTGAACACCCAGCGGTCGGTGTCCTGTCGCGCCAGCTCCAGGGCCCGTTCGAGGTCCACGCCGGCCAGCTCGCGCACCGAGGCCAGGCTGTCCAGCGCCTGCCTGGCGCCGGCCGTCGCCTCCCGGATGTCGGTGATCCGCCGCTTGCGCTCGGCCAGCGATCCGTAGACCACCGCCGCCAGCACCAGCAGGGTGGCCCCGGAGACGACGTTGTCGTCGATGGCGCCCCCGAGCATGTCGAGGAGTCCGACGACCAGGGCGCCGCAGAAGGCGATCACACCGTCCGAGTTCCTGAGCGCCCAGGCGATCGCGGCCTCCAGTCGCCGTCCGGGCTCCCCGTCTCCGCGTGCCACCGGCGCCACCTCCTCCGACCACCAACATGGTAGGTCGGGGAGGCAGTTGACGGCCAGACAGCCGCACGTTCGGGATGCGGCCGGGGGCGCTCGCGCGGGCGTGCGCCGGTATCACGGCAGCGCCAACGGAGGGTGATGCTCCGTCAGGGATTCACCGGATCCGGCCAAGTTGCGGGAGTGTGTCCGGTGGCGTGAACACGCATGTCCGAATATCGGACCCGCTGTTGGGCGTCGGGCCGTTTCCTTTGCCAAGTCATGACCTTGCTGGTCCCGGCGGCGCGGACGGCCCCGGTGGGGCGGCTGGGGCGGAGGCGACCCCTGGGGCAGCTGGGGACGGTGGCGCGATCCGGCCGTTCCGGGAGGCGTCCGGAAACATTCCCGCCGGTTGCTCCGTATCGGATCCGTCACCGAGAGTCGTACTGATGAACGACATTCCTCGTCGTCCGGCACGGGACCGCCTGCTGGGCCACCGCGACTTCCGCCTCCTGCTCTCCGGCGCCGCCGCCGCCCAGGTGGGCAGCCAGGTGACCCTGGTCGCGCTCCCACTGGCCGCGGTCCTGGAGCTGGACGCCACACCGTTCCAGGTCGGTCTGCTGACCGCCGCCGAGACCGCCGCCTTCCTGCTGGTCGGCCTGCCCGCGGGCGCCTGGCTCGACCGGACGCGCAAACGGCCCGTACTGATCCGCGCGGACGTGGTGCGCTGCCTCGCCGTCGGGTCGATCCCGGCGGCCGCCGCGCTCGGCGTGCTGACGATGACCCAGCTCTACCTGGTTGCCCTGGTCACCGGGGTGGCCACGGTCTTCTTCGACGTGGCCCACCAGTCCTTCCTGCCCGCGCTGCTCCCGCGCGAGCACCTGGTCGGCGGCAACGGGGCGATCGAGACCGTCCGCTCCTCCGCCCAGGTGGCCGGCCCAGGACTGGGCGGCGGGCTGGTCCAGCTGCTCGGCGCGCCGCTCGCGATCGCCGCGGACGCGGTCGGCTACCTGGCCTCGGCGGTGCTGCTGTCCGGTATCCGGACCGAGGAACCCGCGCCCCGGCCGGTGCCCGGGCGGTCGCTGCGCGCGGAGGTCGCCGAAGGCGTCCGGTTCGTGCTGCGGCACCCGCTGCTGCGGGCGATCGCCACCGCCACCGCCGTCTCCAACCTCTTCGGCGCCGTGCTGATGGCCGTTCAGACCGTTTTCTGGGTCAGGGTGCTGGAGCTCTCGCCCGCCGCCATCGGCGCGCTGCTCTCGGTCTCGGCCGTCGGCGGCCTGGCCGGCGCGCTGTGCGCGGGGTGGCTGGCCGGGCGGGTCGGCCAGGCCCGGCTGATCTGGCTCTCGGCGGTTGCCACGGCGCCGTTCGCGATGCTCTGGCCGCTGTCCGGCGGGGGAGCGGGGGCGGTGCTGTTCGGGCTGGGCTCGGGGGTGGTGCTGTTCGGCGCGGTGGTCTACAACGTCGCCCAGGTGAGCTTCCGCCAGAGCGTCTGCCCGCCCGAGCTGCTCGGCCGGATGAACGCCACCATGCGCTTCCTGGTCTGGGGCACCCTGCCGCTGGGCGCCCTGGCCGGGGGCGCCGTCGCCGCCGCGGCCGGACCGCGGACGGCCCTCTGGGTCTGCGCCGTCGGGTTCCTGGCCGTCCCGGTGCCGCTGCTGCTGTCGCCGCTGCGCGGCCTGCGGGAGCTGCCGACCGGTGGGGCGGACGGGGCGGGGCCGGCGGATTCCGGGGCGGCCGGGCCCGAGACCGGGCCGGTGGCCGAGACCGTGGCCGGGCCGGCGACCGGCGCCGACGGGGCGGGACCTGCCCACTGACCACGTTCACCGGCCACATCCGCTGACCCGCCCGCCCGCCGACTCCGACCGGCCGCGTGCCGCCGGACGGCCCGGTGGCCGCCCCGACACGCCTTTACACGCCCCGACACGCCTCGAACCGAAAGCGGGCACCCTTCCGTGCAGCCCAGCATCACCGCCGCCTACCTCGCCCGGTACCGGTCCGTCGCCGCCTCCGGCGGGCCGGCCGGCCTGCTTCCGCTCACCGGAGCCCAGCGCCGCTTCCTGATCTCCCGCCGGCTCGACCCGCAGGGCTGCCCGGACGTCGTGCCGCTGTTCTTCGGCTATCCGCGCGGCGCCGTGGACCTGCCCCGGCTGCGCCGTGCCGCCACCCGGCTGGCGTCCCGCCACCCGGCGCTTCGCGGCGGCTTCGCGACCGTCCGCGGCACGCCCGTGCTGCGGCTCGGCCAACCGTCCGTCGAGGTGGCCCGGGTGACGGTCGGGCCCGGCGACACGGCGCGGGAGGCGCTGCGCCGCGCCCTGCTCGACTGGCCGGCCGACGGGCCGGCGCTGCGCCTGCTGCTCGCGGCCGGGCCGGACGACGACGAGGAACTGCTGGCGCTCGCGCTGGACCACGCGGTCTGTGACGAGCAGTCGCTCGGCCTCGCCACGGCGGAACTCGGCGCGGCCTACACGGCGGACGGCGCGGCGGTCACAGCGGCCACGGAGACCGCGGAGGACGGGCGGCTGTCCGGGCCGGGGCCGGCTGCCGACGGCCTGGCCGCCTACCGGGAGGCGGTGGAGCTCCAGCTGGCCGCCGAGGCCGCCGCCGCGAGCCCCGCCGCGCACGCCCACTGGGCCGCCCGGCTCGGCGGACTGAGCGGCGGCCCGGCGCCCTCCGGCGCGGCGCCGCGCCCCACCGGCATGGTCGTCCACCGGCTGCCCGCCGTGACCGGCGCGGCCCGCGCCGCGCTCTTCCCCGCCCTGCTGGACGCCGTCTCGGTCGCCGCGCACCGGGCGTTCCGCCCGGACCGCGCGCTCGCGCTCGGCTACCCGTGGGGCGGCCGTCCGCCCGGTGCGCCGCCGGTCCTCGGCTGCTTCCTGAACACCCTGGTGCACCCGGCCGCCGCCGGAACGGCCGGCGACCTCGGCGCGCTCGGCGCCGCCTGGTGGGACGACCTCGACCACGCCGACACCCCGTTCGACGAGCTGGTGCGCGCCGCCCGGTCCGCCGGGGCGCCCTGGACGGGAGCCCTGGACGCGGCGCTGACCTTCGAGGACCTGGACCGGCGCCCGCCGCTGGTGCTCGCCGGGACGGCGGGCCGGGAGACCCACCTGGCCGGGCGGCCGCTCGCCGCCCCGCTCGCGGTCTCGGCCTCGCACGGGGACGACCTGCTGGTCCGCCTCGCCTGGGACCGCGACCGCTGCCCGGACGCCGCCGCCGAGGCCGCGTTCGAGGCGCTGCTGTCCACGCTCCGCCACCACCTGGGCGCCGCCTGATCCCACCCGGGCGCGCCCGCCTTCCTCCGACCCTCCGTCCGCCCGCGACCACCGTCCGCCCGAACCACCGGTGTCCGGCGCCACCACCCCCGGCGCCCGCACCGACCCGAGGGGCGGGTCCACCACGCCCGCCCGCCGTCCGATCCCGAACGAACACCCACCCGCCACAGCCAAGGGACCGTCCATGTTCGCTCTCTCCTCCTCGCAGGAGATCGTCTGGCTGCACGAGCAGATGCTGCCGGGCAGCCGCGCCTACAACTTCACCGCCGCCCTCGACCTCTGGGGCGCGCTCGACCCCGACGCGCTGCGCGCCGGGCTCACCGCCGTGCTCGCCCACCACCCCGGCCTCCGGCTGGAGCTCGTCGCCCGGCCGGAGGGCGTGCCCGGCCAGCGGGTCGGCGCCCGGACCGAACCGCGGCTGCGCACCAGCGACCTCTCCGGCGAGGCCGACCCCGAAGGCGCCTTCCGCGCGCTGCTCGCCGCCGAGGCCGAGGAGCCGCTGGACACCACGCAGGCGCCCCTGCTGCGCTGGCACCTCGTCCGGCTCGGCGAGGACCACCACCGGCTGATCCACGTCGAACACCACCTGGTCCACGACGGGCACTCGTTCGCGATCCTGCTGCGCGACCTGTTCACGGTCTACCGCGGGCACGTCCTCGGCGAGCCGGCCGAACTGCCCGCCGCCCCCTCCTACGAGGAGCACGTCCGGACCGGCACCGACGGCTCCCGGGACGGGGACCGTGCCCGCGGCCTGGAGTTCTGGCGCCGCGAGCTGACGGACGCCCCGCTCGCCCTGGCCCTGCCCGGGCTGGCCCGCCCGGGGGCGGTCCGCCGCCACCGGGGCGGCCAGCTGCGCCAGTCGATCGGCGCCGACCTGGCCGAGCGGCTGCGCGACCGCGGCCGGCAGGACGGCCACACGCCGTTCAGCACCCTCCTCACCCTCTTCGCCGAGCTGCTGCGCCGCCACAGCGGCCACCGGGAGCTGGTGGTCGGCACCGCCGTCGGCAACCGGCCGCCCGGCTTCGAGGGCACCGTCGGCATGTTCGTCAACACGGTGCCGCTGCGGCTGCGGCTGGACCCGGCCGCGCCCGGTACCGAGGCGGTGGACGAGGCGACCGACGTCCTGCTCCGCGCCCTGCCCCACCAGGACGTGCCGGTCCAGGAGCTGACGCGGCTGCTCGGGCTGCACACCACCGGGGCGGACAACCCGCTGTTCAGCGTGATGTTCAGCGCGCACGACGCGGCGCTGCCCGACGTCCAGGCGCCGGGCCTGGAGGTCTCGCTGTACGAGGGCTTCAACACCGGCACCACCCGCTTCGACCTGGACCTGGTGCTGCTGCCGGACGACCGCCGGGTGGTCGGCGAGAAGCACGGCGCCGCCGGGATGACCCTGGTCTGGGACTACGACGCGGACCTCTTCGGCGAGGAGACCGCCGGGCTGCTGGCCGAACGCCTGCTGGAGCTGCTGCGCTGCTACCTCGACCGGCCGCAGGCGGCCCTGGCCGAGCTGGCGGCCGGGCCCGTCCCCGCCGCCGGGCCCGTGGTCGAGGCCGCCGCCCCCGTCGTCCTCGACCCGGCCGCCGCGCAGGACCCGGCCGCGCTCGCCCTGGTCGCCGGCGCCGAGCGGCTCACCTACGGCGACCTCGACCGCCGGGTCGGCGCGCTCGCCGACCGGCTGAGCGCCGCCGGAGTGACCCCCGGCCAGCCGGTGGCCGCCGTGCTGCCGCGCGGGGTGGACAGCGTGGTCGCCCTGCTCGCCTGTCTGCGCCACGGCGCGGTGTACGCCCCGCTGTCCGCCGAGGACCCGGCGGCCCGCCTCGGCCTGCTGCTGGAACGGCTGAGCCCCGCCCTCGTCCTGGCCACCCGGCAGAGCGCGCTCGCCCTGCCCGCCGAGGGCGTCACCCCGGCGCTGCTGGACGGTCCGGCGTTCCCGAAGGCGGAGCCGGCCGCGGTGCTCGACGGCGCCGCGTACCTGATCCACACCTCGGGCTCGACCGGTGTGCCCAAGCCGGTGCTGGTCGGCCGGGAGGCGCTGGCCGGCTGGGTCGCCGCCCTCGCCCGCCGGTACGGGCTGAGCCCCGCCGACCGGGTGCTGCTGTTCGCCCGGCCCTCCTTCGACGTGGCGCTGGAGGAGGTACTGCCCTCGCTGGCGGCCGGCGCCACCCTCGTCCTGCCGCAGCGCGAGGTGCCGACCGGGCCGGAGCTGGTCGCGGTGCTGGCCGCCCGCGGCGTCACCGTCGCCAACCTGCCGACCAGTTACTTCCTGGCCGTCCGGGAGGACCTGCGGGAGGCGCTGGCGGACGGGCGGTGGTCCCCGCGACTGCTCGTGCTGGGCGGTGAGCGGCTGCCCGCCCGGGCGCTGCGCGGTCTGACCGACGGCACCGCCACCACGGTGCTGAACGCCTACGGCGTCACCGAGGCGACCGTCACCTCCACCGTGCACGAGGTCACCGCGGCCGACCTGGCCGGGGACGCCGAGATCCCGCTCGGCGTCGAGCTGCCGGGCGTGCGGGTGCACGTCGTGGACGAGGGGCTCCAGCCGCTGCCCGCCGGGTGCGTCGGCGAGCTGGCGGTCGGCGGCGCCGCGCTGGCCGACGGCTACCTCGGCCTCCCCGATCTCACGGACGCCCGGTTCGTCGCGGTGCCGGCGCTCGGCGGCGAGCGGGTGTACCGCACCGGCGACCGCGGGTACCGCGACCTGACCGGCCGGCTCTGGTTCCTCGGCCGCCGGGACAACCAGGTCAAGCTCCGCGGTCACCGGATCGAGCTGGAGGAGATCGAGGCGGCCGCCTCGGCCGAACTCGGCGGCCGGTCCTGCGCGGTGGTGCTGCACCAGGACCAGGACCAGGACCGGGACCGGGAGCAGAGTCAGGGGCAGGACGTCGGCCCCCGTCTGCTCGGGTTCCTGGAGGGCACCGAACAGCCCGACCAGGCCGCGCTGCACGCCGCCCTCGCGCTGCGGCTGCCCGGCGGGCTCGTCCCGGCCGTCTGGACGGCGCTGGACACCATGCCGACCCTGCCCGGCGGCAAGCCCGACCGGGCCGCCCTCGCCCGGATCGCCGCCGAACTGCCCGCCCCCGGCGAGCGGACCGCGCCGACGGCCACCGCCTTCGCCGACCCCGGCCAGCACCTGGTCGCCGAGGCCTGGCGCGAGGTGCTCGGCCACGACCGCTTCACCGCCGACTCGCACTTCTTCGAGGTCGGCGGCCACTCGCTGCTCGCCGCCCGGCTGGCCGCCTGGCTGGAGCCGCACCTGGGCGGCCGACCGGCGCTGCGCACGCTGTTCCAGCACCCCGTCCTCGCCGACCAGGCCCGCGCCCTGACCGGAGGCGCCCGGTGAACGCCGCACCCTCCGCCGTCCTGGAACGCGACCACCGCGAACTGGTCGACGCGTTCGAGAGCTTCGTCCGCCGCGAACTCGTCCCGCTGGCCGCCGAACTGCCCGAGACCGCCGACCAGCCGCCCGCCGAGCTGCGCGCGTACGTCCGCAAGCGCTCGGCCGCGCTCGGCTTCTACGCCGGCGACTACCCGGAGGAACTCGGCGGCTCCGGCATGCCGTTCACGGCCGTGGTGCTGCTGCACCACGCGGCGGGCCGCAGCGGCTGCCCGCTGGCGCCGTACGCGCTGGCCGGTTCGGACGGCCCGAGCCCGCTGCTGCGGCACGGCACGCCCGAGCAGATCGAGCGCTGGCTGCTGCCGCTGGTGCGGGGTGAGGCGGCCCGCTGCCTGGCCCTCACCGAACCGCACGCCGGATCCGACGCGTTCCGGCTCACCACCACCGCCGTCCGCGACGGCGACGGCTGGGTGATCGACGGCCGCAAGACCTTCGTCAGCAACGCCGACCGCGCCGACCTCGCCCTCGTCGTCACCGCCACCGACCTCGGGCGGGGCGCCGGCCCGACCGCCGGAGCCACCGCCTTCGCCCTCCCGATGGACCAGCCGGGACTGCGGATCGGCCAGCGGTACGAGGGCATGTCCGGCGAGCCGCTGTTCGAGCTGACGCTCGACCGGGTCCGGGTGCCGATGGACGCGGTGATCGGCGGAGCCGAGGGTGTCGGCGCCGCCACGGCCCTCGCCATGGAGAGCCTCTCCCGGGGCCGCCTGGTGGTCGCCGCGATGTGCAACGGCGTCGCCGAGTACGCGCTGCGGCTCGGCGTCGAGTACGCCCGGGAACGGCAGGCCTTCGGCGAACGGATCGGGAGCTACCAGCACGTCCAGGAGCACCTGGTGAGCACCCGGGCCGAGGTGGAGGCCGCCAAGCTGCTCACCCTGGCCTGCGCCCGGCTGGTCGACGACGGCACCGAGGCGCCCGAGAACGCGGCGCTCGCCAAGCTCACCGCCTCCGAGACCGCCGTCCGCGCGGTGGACCGTTCGCTCCAGGTGCACGGCGCCACCGGCTGGGTGCGCGGGCACCCGCTGGAGTTCCTGTACCGCTACGTCCGGATGATGACGATCATCGAGGGGACCTCCGAGGTCCAGAAGGTGATCGTCGCGCAGGCCATGGGTCTGGGCCGGCCGACCACCACTCGCCCGGAGGGCGCGATATGACGAACAATCAGGTTGATTCCAGCGTCGCGTACGGCCGCCCGCACCAGGACGGCGCCGTGCTCGGCCTCTTCACCGACTGGGTCCGCCGGACCCCGGACGCCCCGGCGCTCGTCGACGGTGCGCGCACCTGGAGCTACGCCGAACTCGACCGCCTCGCCGACGCGCTGGCCGACTCCCTGCGCGACCGGGTGCGTCCCGGCGACCTGGTCGGCGTCTGCCTGGACCACTCGGCGGGGCTGGTCGCCGTCACCCTGGCGGTCGCCCGGCTCGGCGCCGTCCACCTGCCGCTCGGCCCGCGCCCCGGCGAACGCCGGCTCCAGGCCGTCGCCCGCAACCTGCGACTGGCCTGCCTGGTCGGCGACCCGGCGCTGCTGCCGCCCGCCCACGCCGGGGGCGAGCACCTCCCGCTCTCTGCCCCGCTCGCCGGGGCGGTCGCCGACCCCACCGTGGTCGCCGCCTTCGCCCCGGCCCCGGCCGGCGCGGTCGGCGCCCCGGCCGGCACCCACTACGCCGTCCTCACCTCCGGCTCCACCGGCACCCCCAAGGCGGTCGCCGTCGGGGAGCCCTCCCTCGGCTCCCTGCTGCACTGGTACCGCGAGCTCACCGGCCTGGGCCCCGGCGACCGGCACAGCCTGCTGATCGGCGTCGCCTTCGACCCGCACGTGAAGGAGCTCTGGGCCACCCTCACCTCCGGCGCCGCCCTCGTCGTGGCCCCCGAAGCCGTCCGCTGGGACCGGGGCGCGCTCACCGACTGGTGGCGCTCGGCGGGGATCACCGTCAGCGTGCTGCCCACCCCGCTGGCCGAACCCGTGCTCGACCGGCCCTGGCCCACCGGGCTGGCGCTGCGCCACCTCGGCATCGGCGGCGACCGGCTGCGCCGCGCCCCCGGCCCGGACGTCACCGCCACCGTGCACAACATGTACGGGCCGGCCGAGGCCACCGTGGTCACCACCACGCACACCATGGCGCCCGGCGCCGACCACGGCACCGGCGCGCCGCCGATCGGCCGGCCGGTGCCCGGCGCGGTGCTGCTGGTCGCCGACGGGGCCGGCCGGCCGGTGCCGCGCGGACACTCCGGTGAACTGTGGATCGGCGGCCGCTGCCTCTCCCTCGGCTACCTGGACGAGGAGCTCACCGCCCGCCGCTTCGTCCCCGCGCCGGACGGGGTGGAGGGCGCCGACCGCGTCTACCGCACCGGCGACCGGGTGCTGATGCGGCCGGACGGCGTGCTGGAGTTCCTGGGCCGCCTCGACGACCAGGTCAAGGTCAGCGGCGTCCGGATCGAACCCGCCGAGGTCGAGGCGGCGTTCGAGCGTGACGCCAGGGTCCGCCGGGCCGTCGTCGCGGCGCGGCCGGACCGGGCGGGCGGGGTCCAGCTGGTCGCCTTCGTCCAGCCGGCGCCGGGTGACGGCGGTCTGGGCACCGGCGGCCCGACCGGTGCCGAGCTGCTGCCGGAGGTCCGGGCCTGGCTGCCGGAGCAGGCCGTGCCGGCCGTCGTCCGGGTGGTCGACGCATTCCCGCTGGACGCCAACGGCAAGGTCGACCGGGCCGCCCTGCTCGCGGCCGAGGAGGAGACCCGCGGCGCCGGGGCCGCCGAGGAGGGTGCCACGCCCACCGAGCGGACCGTGCTGCGGCTCTGCCGGGAGCTGCTGGGCCGCCCCGACCTCGGTCCGCTGGACAACTTCCTCGACGCGGGCGGCAATTCGCTCGCCGCCGCCCGTCTGCTGGCGGCTCTGGAGGAGGAGTACGAGGTCCGGCTGCGCGCCCCCCAGGTGCTGCGCCAGCCCGACCTGCGCGGCGTCGGGCGGCTGGTCGAGGAGAAACGCCCGAGCGCCGTCGCCGCCTCCTGACCACACGCCGTAGCAGGGCGCCCCGGCGCGAAGCCGGGGCGCCCGGAAGGGAACCACCATGTCCGCACCCACCATGCCCTCAGCCACCATGCCCGCACCCGCCAGGCCCGCGGCCCTGTCCGCGCCGGGCGGCTCCGTTGCCGGGGCCGACTCCGTCCCCGTCCTGATCGCCCGGCAGGCCGACCGATGTCCGCGGGCGCTCGCCGTGACGGACGGCTCCACTGTCCTGACGTATCGTCAACTGATCACTTCCGCACGACAGCTGGCCGGTGAACTGGCCGCGCGCGGGATCGTCCCCGGCAGCGCCGTCGGCCTGCTCTGCGCCCGTTCCACCCGCCTGGTCGTCGCCCAGCTCGCCGTCTGGTGGGCGGGCGGCCACGTCGTGCCGCTGGACCCGGCGTACCCGCGTCCGCGCACCGCCGCGATGATCGAGGACGCCGGGGTCCGGCTCACCCTCGGCGACAAGGCGCTGCTCGCGGAGGCCGGTCTGCCGGCCGGCCAGGTCCTCGTGCTGGCCGCCGCCGGGCTCACCGACGCCCCTGACGCCTTCGAGGCACCGGATGCCTTCGAGGCGCCCGAGAGCCCGGAGGCGCCGGCCGTGACCGGCCCGGCGGCGGTCGCCCTGGTGATCTACACCTCCGGTTCCACCGGCCGCCCCAAGGGCGTCCAGGTACCGCACGGCGCGGTCGCCGACCTGGTCGCCGCCCCCGACGCGATCGCGCTCGGCCCAGGCGACCGCGTGCTCTTCCACTCGCCCGCCACCTTCGACGCCTCGACCTTCGAGCTCTGGGCCCCGCTGGTGCGCGGCGCCGCCGTCGCGGTCTCGCCCGCCGAGCGGCCCACCGCCGAGGAACTCGCCCGCGACATCGAGCGGTTCGGCGTCACCACCGCCCTGTTCACCACCGCCCTCTTCCACCGGCTGGCCGCCCGCGAGTCGCGGATCTTCGGGGTGCTGCGCACGCTGCTCGTCGGCGGCGAGGCCCTGTCGCCCGGGCACGCGGCCACCGTGCTGCGGGCGTTCCCCTGGCTCGACCTGGTCAACGCCTACGGGCCGACCGAGTCCACCACCATCACCACCCTGCACCGGATCGGCCCGGCCGACCGCACCGGGCAGGTGCCGATCGGCCTCCCGTTCGGCGGGGCCCGCACCGTCGTCCTGGACGAGCGGCAGGCCCCGGTGCCCCCCGGCACCCGCGGTGAGCTGTGGATCGGCGGCGCCCGGCTGGCCCTCGGCTACCTCGGCCGGCCGGACCTGACGGCGGAGCGCTTCCGGGACATCCCCGGCCTCGGGCGGGCCTACCGCAGCGGCGACCTGGTCTCGGAGCGCCCGGACGGCACCCTGGAGTTCCACGGCCGGCTCGACGACCAGGTCAAGGTCCGCGGCTTCCGGATCGAACCCGGAGAGATCGAGCACGTCCTGCGGCAGGACCCCGAGGTCGCCGAGGCGGCGGTCGTGGTCCGCCGCCCCGGTCAGGAGGACGCCGTGCTCGCCGCGTACGTCGTCCCCGCCGAGGGCACGCGGCCGGTGGCCGAGACGCTCCGCCGCCGGCTGGCCGACCGGCTGCCGGCCCACCTGGTACCCACCGCCTGGACCGTGCTGGACGCCCTGCCGTTCACCGGCACCGGCAAGGTCGACCGCCGCGCGCTCGCCGCGGACGAGCCGCCGGCCGGGACCGGCCCGGCCGCCACCGCCCCACTGACGCCCATCCAGCAGGCCGTCGCCGAGGCCTGGTCACGGGCCCTGGAGCGCCCGGTGACCGCGCCGGACGCCGACTTCCTCGCCGAGGGCGGCCACTCGCTGCTGGCCATGTGGGTGGTCGACGACCTCCGGGAGGACCTCGGCGTGGAGCTCTCGCTCGCCGAGTTCCTCGACCACCCCACCGTCGCCGCCCAGGCCGCCCTGATCGAACGCGCCCTCCTCGCCGCCCACGGCGAGGCGGCCGCCGCCGGCCCCGTGCAGCACGTGCAGCACGGGGAGCACGGGGAGCACGGGGAGTCGGCCCGATGACCGCCACCGACCAGGCCGCCCGGCAGGCCGACCTGCTGTGGCTCGCCCGCCGACGGGTCGGCGCCGGTCCCGCCCGGACCGGTTCCGCCCCAGCTGGTTCCGCCCGGACCGGTTCCGTTCCGGCCGGGCAGACCGCCGAGGGCCCCGCCCCGCTCTCGCACGCCCAGCAGCGGATGTGGCTGATGGACCGCCTCGGCCAGGGCGGCGCCGGCTACCACGTACCGCTCGCCACCCGCCTGCGCGGCCCGCTCGACACCGAGGCGCTGGCCGCCGCCCTCACCGCGCTCACCGCCCGCCACACCGTCCTGCGCACCCGCTACGGGCAGCGGGGCGACCACCCCTACCAGGAGGCCGCACCGGCCACCCCGGTACCCGTCCCGGTGCTGCCCGCCACCCCCGAGGCCGCCCCCGCCCTGCTGCGCACCGAGGCCGGGCGCCCGTTCGACCTCGCCACCGGCCCGGTCCTGCGGGCCCTGCTCCTGCGGCACGGCCAGGACGACCACACCCTGCTGCTGACGCTGCACCACATCGCCGTCGACGGCGGCTCACTGCCCGTGCTCGCCGCCGACCTCGCCGCCCTGTACCGGGCCGCGCTCACCGGGCAGCCCGCCGACCTGCCCCCGGCCGGGCCGCAGTACGCCGACTACGCCCGCTGGGAGCGGTCCCGCGACGCCGAACTCGCCGCCGCCGCCGGCACCTGGGCCGCCCGGCTCACCGGTGCCCGGCCGGTACCGCTGCTGCGCCCCGTCCCACCCGGCCCGGGCGCCCGGCCGGCCGCCCTGCACACCGCGCCGCTCACTCCGGAGACCCTGGACGGCCTGCGGCGGCTCGGCACCCGGCACGGCGCCACCCTGTTCACCGTCGTGCTGGCGGCGGCCTTCGCCACCCTGCGCCTCGCCACCGGCGAGCCCGACCTCACCGTCGGCTGCGCCAGCGGCCACCGCGCCCGGCCCGAGCTGCGCCGGACGGTCGGCCTGAGCGTCAACACCCTGCCGGTCCGGGCCGACCTCTCCGGGGAGCCGACCTTCACCGAGGCGCTGACCCGGGTCCGGAGCGCCCTGCTCGACGCGCAGGAACGGCGCGACGTCCCGTTCGACCTGGTCGTCGAACGGCTCGGGGCCGCCGCCCGGGGCGAGGGCGGCCATCCGCTGCTCGCCGTCAGCTGCGACCTCGTCCGGCCGGCCGGGGCCCTCGCGCTGCCCGGCCTGGCGGCGGAGGCCGTCGACATCGACCTCGGGCTCGCCAAGTTCGGCCTCGCCCTGCTGGTCGAGGACGGCCCACGGCCGCGCTGCCTCGTCCAGCACGACGTCGCGGCGCTCGACGAGGCCGCCGCGGGCCGACTGCTCACCGGGTTCGCCGACCTGCTGACGGCCGTCGCGGCCGACGCGGACCGCCCCCTCGCCGGCCTGCCCGCCGCCCCTGGTCCCTGGTCCGGTCCTGGTCGCTGGTCCGGTCCTGACCGCACAGGCGGACCGGCGGCCGGGCCCGACCACCCCGCCGTCGGCGCGCTGCTGGCCGACCCCCGGATCGTCGAGGCCGCCGTGGTGGCCGCCGAGGGCCGGCCGGCCCTCGCGTACGCGGTGGTCCGCGGCCCCGCCTCGCCGAGCGGCACCGAGCTGCGCGCCGCCCTGCGCCACCGCCTCCCGGCCGACCGGCTCCCCGCCGCCGTCACCCTGGTCGACGCGCTGCCCCGGCACCCCGACGGCACGGTCGACCGGGCCCGGCTGCCCGGCGCGCCCGCCGCCCGCGAGTCCGAGGCGCTGGCGGCGGTGCGGACCGTCTTCGGCGAACTGCTGAGCGGCCGGCCGACGGCGGACGCGGACTTCTTCCACCTGGGCGGCCACTCACTGATGGCGGTTCAGCTGGCGGAGCGGCTGCGGGCCCGCACCGGCCTCCCGCTGACCGGGCTCGACGTCCTGGAGCAGCGCACCGCGCGCGCCCTGGCCGGGCTGCTCGACACCCGCGCCGCCGAGCGCCGCGCCGCCACCGCCGCCCGGCCGACCGGCCACGCCCGGCCGGCCGCCCGTCACCGCACCACCCGGGCGGGCACCGTGCTGCTCACCGGCGCCACCGGCGGGGTCGGCGCCGCCGTCCTGCAGGAGCTGATCGCCCAGGGCCGCCCGGTCCGGGCGCTGGTCCGGCCCGAGTCGGCGCACCTGGTGGCGGCGAACGGGGCCGAGGCCGCCGAGGGGGACCTGGCCGACCACGACAGCCTGTGCCGCGCGGTCGAGGGCGTCGACGCCGTCATCCACGCCGCGTGCACCTTCACCGAGCACCGGACCGACCTCGCCGCCATGCGGACCCTGGTGGACGGCTGGCGGGGCGGCGAGTTCGTCTTCGTCAGCAGCGTCGACGCCTACGGCCGACCGGCCGCCGCCGACGTCCCCGAGGGCGCCCCGGCCGAGGCCCCGGTCAGCCCCTACGGGCAGACCAAGCTGGACTGCGAGCGGATCCTGCTGGCCGCCGCCGGGACGGGCGGGCGCGGCGCGGGCACGGTGGTGCGGTCCCCGATCGTCTGGGGCCCGCACCGGCGGCTGCGCGACCAGCTCCGCTGGGGCTCCACCGGCGCGCTCTACCAGGCCGCGCTGGCCGGCCGGCCGATCGTGCTGCCCGCCCCGGCGGCGGACGGCCACGGCTGGTACGGCGCCTCCTGGGTGCACTCCGCCGCCCTCGCCCGGGCCGTCGTCGGCTGCGCCGACGGGACCGGCCGGGCGTCCGGGCGGACGGTCAACGCCGTCACCGGCCAGGTGGCCTGGGCCGAGCTGGCGGCCGAGCTGGTGCGGCTGCTCGGCTCGCCCAGCGCCGTCGAGCTGCGGGCGGACGCCGAACCGGAGCTGCGGCGACCCTGGCACTACCGGGCCGAGGCGCTGGCGGACCTGCTCCGCCCGGAGCCCGGCGAGGACTGGCGCAGCGTGCTCGCCGCCATGGTGCGGTAGTCGCGACGGGCCCCGGCCGGGCACACATCCGGCCGGGGCCCGCCCCCGCTGCCGGTCCGGTCCGTCCGGCTGGAAGGGTGGGCCCATGGACGAGACGATCATGGCCGCCGCCCACGAACGGGCCGCCGCCCACCGGCGCCGCTTCGACGCCCGCTTCGCGGCGTACTTCGCGGCCCTGCCGGAGCACCTGGACACCCCGGCGCTCAGCCGCTTCACCCCCCGCTGCCTGGAGCTCCTGCGGGAGCTCTCGCTGCGCGGCGGCAAGCGGCTGCGGGTCGCCCTGCTGTACGAGGCGGCCCGGCTGGTGACCGCCGAGCCGGTGCCCGGGCTGGCGGAGGCCGCGCTGAGCATCGAACTGCTCCAGACGCACGGGCTCGTCCACGACGACATCATCGACGACGCGCCCGTCCGGCGCGGCGGCCCGTCGACGTACTACGCCTACCGCGAGGAGTTCCCGGCCGGGGAGCGGACGGCGCTGGGCCTGGCCGTGCTGGCCGGGGATCTCGCGGCCTTCCTGGCCATGCGGGTCCTGCTCGACGCGGAGGTGCCGGCGCGGCTGCGGCACGCCATGCTGGAGGTGCAGCTGAGCGCGGGCGCGGAGACGGTCGTGGGCCAGATCGTCGACCTGGAGCGCGACTCCCACGCCCTGCCGGACGAGGAACTGCTGCACACCGTCTGCGAGTACAAGTCCACCCGGTACTCGGTCCTCGCGCCGCTGCGGCTCGGGCTGCTGGCCGCCGGCGAGGACCTGGCCGCCCACGACGGGCGGCTGCGCCGCTACGCGACCCTGGTCGGCATCGGCGGTCAGCTGTGCGACGACTACCTCGACCTGTTCGGCGACGAGGCCGCCACCGGGAAGTCCACCGGCGCCGACCTCCGCGCGGGGCGCCGCAGTTACGCCGTCACCGCTCTCCTGGCCGCCACCGCCGGGGCGGAGCGGGCCGTCGTGGAGTCCGCGCTCGGCGACCCGCACTGCCCGCCCGGGACGGTCGAGCGCGTCCGCGCCATCGCCCGGCAGCGGGGTGTGGACGAGCGCCTTCGCGCGGACCTGCGCCGTTACGCCGAGGCCGCCCGCGCCGAGGCCGCCGGCTGGCGCCCGTACTGGCGCGCGGAGGCGGTGGCCTTCTTCGAGGGCCTGCCGCTGTGGAGCGCCCGGCGGGTGGCCTGAACCGGCCGGTTCCCCGCGCGTCCGGGCCGTCCGCAGTGTGATGAACGGTCAGTCGCCCGGGTGTGGAGCCCATCTGAATGGAGATCACGTACCGGACGATTTTCGCCCGGCCGGTGATGGATTTCGTGTGATCATCTGCCGCTGGGCAGGTCATGGGTGATATCAGTATGAAGATCGATCCGGTGATGGGGGGCGTCGCTCTCCCACACCACTGATCGGCATGCCAGAAAACGGGGGTTGTGGCGTGATGGACGCACATATCGGCGGTCGGCCGCCGGACACCGGGTTGTCGCCGGACCGGACGCGTGCCACCGTGCCCGCCCCTCTCTGAAAGCCGGACGCGGGGCAGTAGGCCCGTTTCCGTTCCCCCGCCGCCCGAGGGTTCTCCGAAGCGCCCCGGGCCGCCTTCACGAGCAGGTCCCGCCCGTCTGATCCGTTCCCCGGTCCGAACCCCGGTCCGAGTGCCGGTCTGGCAGGCGCATGCCAGTAGCCCTGCTCCTCCACCACGACCCGAAGGTGATCGACAGATGCAGTTCAAGCGTCCACGCGCCGCGTGGATGACCAGCGTTCTCGCCACCGCCGTCGCCGGCGTCTGTGCCCTCGGCACGGTCCCCGCCAACGCGGTCGTCGGCGATCCGGTGGCCGACGGCGGCTACGCCTTCACGGCCAAGCTCGACATCGGCGACGGCAAGCGCTCCTGCTCGGCGGCCCTGATCAACCCGACCTGGGTGATCACCGCCGCCAGCTGTTTCGCCGCCGACCCGGCCGACCCCTCGACGGTGACCGCCGGGAAGCCCAAGGACCACGCCGTCGTCACCGTCGGCCGTACCGACCTGGGCAGCCAGACCGGTGTCTCCGTCGACGTGATCGACCTCAAGCCGCGCGCCGACCGGGACCTCGTCGTCGCCCGCCTGGCCGGCCCGGTCTTCGGCGTCACCCCGGTGACCCTCGCCGACACCGCCCCGGCGGTGGGCGACACCCTGCGCGCCACCGGCTACGGGCGCACCCAGGACGAGTGGGTGCCGAACCGCCTCCACGGCGCGGCCGTCACGGTCAAGTCGACCGCGGCGACCACCGTCGGCATCGCCGCCAAGGCCCCGGCCACCGGCACGATCTGCAAGGGCGACACCGGCGGCCCGACCTTCCGGGAGAACGGCGCGACCGCGGTCCTGGCCGGCATCCACAGCCTCTCCTGGCAGGGCGGCTGCTTCGGCTCCACCGAGACCCGCACCGACGCGGTCGAGAGCCGGGTCGACGACATCCGCCAGTGGATCCTCGACAGCTCCTCGGTCGACCAGGCCCTGCTCGGCCCCGGCGCGCGGCTCGCCTCCGGCCAGACGCTCGCCGGCCGCGACCTGCGGCTGACCATGCGGGCCGACGGCAATCTCACGCTGACCCACAAGAACGCCCCCAACGGCATCATCTGGGCCACCGGTACCGGCGGGAACGCCGGCGCCTACGCCGAGATGCAGCCCGACGGCAACTTCGTCGTCTACACGGCCGACAAGCACCCGATCTGGAACACCGCCACCTGGAGCTCCCCGGGCGGTTACCTGAGCCTCCAGGACGACGGCAACATCGTCGTCTACAAGAAGGGCGGCGGCCCGCTCTCGGGCGGCGCGGCCTGGGGCGCCGGCTCGACCCGGATCGGCAGCACCATCGGCTCCGGCCAGCCGGTCTGGTCCGCCCAGTGGACCGAGTCGAAGTCCACCGTGCTGATCATGCAGCGGGACGGCAACTTCGCCCTGTACCGCAAGAGCGACGGCGCCCACCTCTGGTCGACCGGCACCTACGCCAGCACCTTCGGCTACTTCGTCATGCAGGCCGACGGCAACGCGGTCGTCTACCCGGCGGGCCAGGGCAACGGCGTCGGTTCGGTCTGGAGCTCCGGCACCTTCTGGAGCGCCGGAGCCTTCATGAAGCTCCAGGACGACGGCAACCTCGTGATCTACAAGGAGGAGGGCGGCGAGGGCGTCGGCGGTGCGATCTGGAGCACCAACACCTTCGCCTGATCACCCTCCCCTGACCGCCTTCGCCTGATTCCCGCGCCACCCCGCAGCACCTGCCGTTGACCCCGGGTCCGCCGCACCCCGGCGGAACCGGGGTCAACGGGCGCTGAGCAGCGACTCGTTGAACTCCGCCACGACCGTGAACCCCAGCCGCCGGTAGAGGCCGGCGGCGCCCGGGTTGTCGGCCCGGACGTTGAGCCCGATGTGGTCGGTGGTGCCGGTCAGGCGGCGGCACAGCTCCGCGACACAGGCGCCGGCCGCGCCCCGGCCGCGCACCGCCGGGTGGGTGGCGACGTTGCCGATCGCGGCCACCCGGTGGGCGGGGGAGTGGACGTGCACCCCGGCGACCGCCACCAGGGCGCCGCCCTCGCGCACACCGACGTACTGGCCGGTGTCCAGCATCCGCTCGTCGAACCAGTTGCCCGGGTAGGCCACCGAGAAGAGGGCGAGCAACTCGGGCAGATCGGCCCGCCCCAGCGGAGCCGGGGCCCACGGGCCATCGAGGTGCGGTGCGAGGCACGACCGGTCCGACAGCGTCATTCTCAGCAGCGCCGCCCGCCGCTCCACGCGGTAGACCGGGGTGAGGGCCTCCTCCGCCCGGCCGGACAGATGGGCCAGGAACCGCCGTGGCAGCACCGGCAGCATGGCCCGAAGCAGCTCCTCCAGCGACCGCCACCGCTCCTCGGGCGCGAACCCGAGCAGGGTCGGGATCTCGCCCACGGCGTAGAGCAGCGCCACCGGCCCGTCGTCCGACACCGTGTACCAGGCGGTGTGCGGCCACAACAGGTCGTCGAGGTCGCCGAGTTCGAAGAGATGCAGGCCGGGATCACCGCGGAACCGGTCGGTCAGCGCCGCCCGGTCGTGCAGGCTGAGCAGGGACATCCGCCGAGCCTACGCGCCCCGCCCCGGCCGACGGCCGCCCGGGGTGCCTTCCGAAGTGACCCCGGGGCGGCCCGGACGCCGGTCCCGGGGGGCGGATCACGTCGAGGCCGCCGGCTGCGAGGGCGCTTCCCGGCCGGTGGGGGCCGCGGCTTCGCCGGTGCGGGAGGTCGGGAGGTCGCGAGTGCGGCCGATCGGGGAGAAGAGCAGGACGAGCGCGGCGAGCGGGACTCCGGCGGTGGTGATCCACATCGCGGGGCGCAGCCCGAGGGCGGTGCCGAGAGCGCCGGCGAGGAGGGCGCCGAGCGGGATGGTGCCGTAGTTGAGGACGGCGGTGCTGGCCGTGATGCGGCCCAGCAGATCGGACGGGCAGTAACGCTGCTGGAAGCCGGACTTGATCACATTGCCGGCCACGACGCCCGCGGAGACGCCGAACCCGCCCGCCACGTAGACGAGTACGCCCGTGCCCTTGGTGGTGAGCGGGATGAGCAGGGCCAGGACGGGCAGGCACAGTTCGAAGAGGATCATCGCGCGGGCGGTGCCGATCCGGGCGGCGACCCGGCGGGCGGCGAAGGCCCCGGCGACGCCGCCGCTCGCCCCGGCCGCGATCAGCCCGCCGACGGTGCCCGGGGCGAGCCCGACCTCGCGGACCAGGAAGGCCACCTGGATGGACTGAAACCCCATCAGGGACAGGTTGGAGGCGGCGCCGAACAGTGTCAGCGCTCTCAGCCAGCGGTCCCCGGCGACCAGCCGCAGACCCTCGCCGATCTCGCGGCCGAGCGCCCTGGGCCGGTCCGGCCGGGCGGGCGGCGCCTCCCGGTGCCGGATGCGGCTCAGACAGACGAGGGAGACCAGGAAGGTCGCGGCGTTGGTGAGCATGCCGTTCACCGCTCCGGCCAGTTGCGCGATCAGGCCGCCGGAGCCGAGGCCGGCGATCTGCGCGGCGGAGGCGCTGCCGTGCAGCTTGGCGTTGCCCTCGGGCTGGTCGGCGGGGTCGAGCAGGCTGGGGAGGTAGGCGGTGTAGGCGGTCTGGAAGAAGACGGCGGCGGTGCCGCTGAGCAGCGCGACGGCCAGCAGCAGGCCGGTGCTGAGCACACCGAGCCAGGAGGCCACCGGGACGGCGGCGAACAGCCCGAGCGAGAGCGCGGCCGTGGCCAGCATGATCGGGCGGCGCGGTAAGCGGTCCACCCAGACGCCGGCCGGCAGGCCGATGACCAGCCAGGGGGCCCAGGAGGCGGCGAACAGCAGGCCGATCTCGAAGGTGCTCGCGTGCAGGTCGGTGACGGCGATCAGCGGCATCGCGACCCCGGAGACGGAGGCGCCGAACCTCCCCGCGGTCTCGCCGCACCAGAGCAGCCGGAAGTCCCGGTGGCGGCGGAGCAGTCCGCCGCGTGCGTCGGCGCTCATGCGGTGTCACGCGGCTTGCGCGGGAAGGACTGGAGCTGGACCACGATCGGCAGCGCGCCGGCCTCGGGCTCGGTGCCCGGTCCGGGGGTGTGGCGGGCAATGACGGCTGCCAAGTCCTCGTTGAGGTCCTTGAGTTGTTGGGGCGTCAGTCGCAGGTGGCTCCAGTCCGAGATGGTGCCGACGTTGCGCCAGTCGTCCTCCCAATCCTCGCTGATGTAGGAGGAGACCCGGGTGAAGTACTGCTGCACCAGCTCGTGCAGGTAGAGCGAGAGGGCGCCCCGGCTGTCGGGGTCGTCGTGGAAGTCGGCGCTGTTCAGCTGGGTGGCGACGGGCACCCGCCGCCACCAGCGCTCGCGCCTGGTGCCCCGGCCGGTCTCCTCCTCGATGAAGCCGTGCTCGGCGAGGTGGCGCAGGTGCCAGCTGACGGTGCCGGTGTTCTCGCCGAGGCGTTCGGCGAGCCGGGTGGCGGTGGAGGGGCCGTCCAGGTTGAGCAGTTCGAAGATCTGCATCCGCAGCGGATGGGCGAGCCCGCGCAGGCTGCGGGCGTCGATCCGGCGGTGGGCGGTAGCGGGCGGGGGCGACTGTTCCGGTTGCTCGGTCATGTCGGCATCCTACGATGCAGAGGACTCTCTGCATAGAGGTCTCTGCAGAGGTGTCTCTGTGGAGGAGAGGCCTGCGGTGGCGGTCGTCGGGGCGGAAGCCTTCGCGTGTTCGGTGAGGTCGTCCGCTCCGCCCGTCCGGTCGGCACGCGGCGCGTGGCATGCGACGCGGGCCTCGCCGCTTATGGGCGGTGAATGGCATACCCGTCTTCGATGAATGTCGATTAACGGAACAAAAGGCGAGCCGCCCGGTTCCGGTCGAGTGGCGCGATCCGCTTCCGGTGTATGTCGTTTGACGGAACAAAAGGCGGACGGGCGTGGTTCGTTCATGAGGGGCGGTGCGTTTCCGGATTTCTGGTGTCCCGTCACCGAGTCTCCCCAGGTCGAGGGTTGACACCGGAAGTTGGTCTAGTCCACCGTAGTGGAACGTAAGTTCGGCAAGGTGAAGACGGAACGAGACCCTTGCCCGATCCGCGAGTTGGCCGACCAGCTTCGCGAAGTTTGCTGTGGGTGTCCGCGTCCCGTGAGGGGCGCCGAGTACGAGGAGGTAGGAATTCCGGCTGTTTTCGCGCGGAAAACCGCCACCTCCACCGGGCAGTCGGCCGAAGCGGCCGGAGGTGCCCAGCAATTCCGTTGTCCCTGGGTCCGATCCACTTGGCGCGATATGCCACCGCAGGTCGGTTTCCGTCCTTTTCCGCCCTCGGGCGGGCCTTGCTTCAACGTGTGCGGATGAGATCGCGCCCGGCCGGCTGATTCCCCTTCGCGACAGGTGATGTCGTGTCAGCCGTCCTCTCGAACACCGTACTTCCGGCGGGCCTGGTGGTGAAGGCCGTGCCGAGGCCGTTCGCGTACCGCTCGTGGGAGCGGTCCGCGCTGTCCGGCCGCAGAACTTTCTAGCTTTGGAGTGATTGCATGTCGACGCCTGACGGATATCTGCACCGAGCAGCCTCGGACGTCCCGTACTTCAGCGCGGACGGCGAGACCTACCTGGCGCAGACGCAGCTGCGGGACATCCGGAAGTCGCGGCCGCTCCGCGTGCTCTCCGAAGAGGACTTCGAGTTCTGGCAGACCTACGGATACGTCGTGGTGAAGGAGGCGATCCCCGCCGAGGCGGCGGCCCGCCTGCTGGAGTTCACCTGGGACTTCCAGGGGCTCGACCCGACCCGGCCGGAAGACTGGTACACCGAACGGGAGTTCCGCGACGATCTGGACCGGGACCTGTACGTCTACGGCTTCGTCGAGGCCTACCACCACCAGCTCGTCTGGGACAGCCGCCAGGCGCGGCGCGTCTACGACGCGTTCGTCGACGTCTGGGACTGCGAAGAGCTGTGGGTGACGCTGGACCGGCTCAACCTGAACCCGCCGAACGTCCGGAACCGCGACCGCAAGCTGATCGCGCCCACCGACACCGGTTTCGACATCGAGCTGCACTGGGACGTGGACACCACGCTCGGCGTGCTGCCGCAGCGGGTGCAGGGCATCATCGCGCTCAACGACACCAAGCCGGACCACGGCGGCTTCCAGTGCTCGCCCGAGCTGTTCCGGCGGTTCGAGCCGTGGAAGATCTCCCAGCCGGCCGACCGGGACCCGATCCGGCCCGCCGTCGACTGGGACGAGTTCCCGGTGGTGCGGCCCGAGCTCAAGGCCGGCGACCTGCTGATCTGGAACGGCCTGCTCGCGCACGGGGTGGCCCGCAACACCTCGGAGAGCGGCGTCCGTTCGGTCCAGTACCTGTCCATGATGCCCGCCCTGGAGGAGGCCGAGAAGCTGCGCCGCTCCCGGGTGGACTCCTGGCGCCACCTCAGCACGCCGGACTGGAACGCGACGCTGGTCGGCGACGCGACCAGGCACGAGTCCCTCCGCTACGGCACCGCCGCGCTGAACGAGCTCGGCGAGAAGCTGCTGGGGCTGAAGTCGTGGCGCGGCCAGGAGTTCGACGAGGCGACGGGGGAGCCGGAATGCGCAGAGTCTGCCTGACTCTTCCGACCAACCGGGAGTGCGTCGCGACGATCCCGGCCGTCCACGGTGAGGCGGTGTACGGCGCGGAGACCTTCGACGTCGAGGTGCATCTGCTGATCCTGGACTCCTCGGACGAGGCCACCTTCGCCCTGCACGCCAAGGCCGTCGCCGAGTTGCCCGCGGCGGCGAACGTGGTCGTGCACCACGTCGACGAGGAGCGGCAGCGCGCGTTCCTGCGGCAGGTGATCCAGCGGTCCGGGGTCGCCGAGCCGGAGCTGGTGCTGGACCTGATGCTGCCGGACGCCGTCTCCTACGGCGCCTGCACCAACCGGGCGTTCCTGATCGCCGGCGCGCTCGGCTGCCAGGCCGTCCTCCGCCGGGACTCCGACAGCGACTACCAGGTCCTCGACGGCGAACCGGTCTTCCCGGTCCACCACGAACTGCTGTCGCTCGGCAAGCGGGCGGCCGACGCGGTGCCGGGCGTTACGGACGTCGAGCTGGAGCCGGCGCTCGCCGAGCGGCCGGTGTCGCTGGTGGGCAGTTCCTTCATCGGTGAACTGTCGGTGGACATCGGCGAGATCAGGGAGCTGGACCCCGCCGTCTACTACGAGGTGGTCGGCCTCTGGGCCGATGCCGGTGCCTCGGAGAAGGAGCGCCGGGAGCTGGTCGACGACTCGTTCGTCGGCTCCGGCACCGAGCCGTTCAGTGCGGACCGGTCGACGCTGGGCAGCCCCGACATCTGGCGGCTGGACATGTGCAACATCGGCTTCGACCACGAGGTCTACGAGCGCGTCCCGCTGCCGCCGGCCACCGCCACCATCGGCAGCGACTACTTCCTGCTGCACCTGATCCGTGACGCCGCCCTGCCGGGGGTCGTGCACAACCGCAACATCGTGAACCACTACACCCCCGAGCGGCGGACCGGTCCCGGATTCACCGCCTATCAGCTGCGGTTCACCAAGTTCCTGCTGTCGATGCTCTACTTCTACCCCGTCTACCACGACATGGAGGCGGCCGGTGGGCTGCTGCTCGACGAGCAGCACCATGTGCGGGTCGCCGCGATCGCCGGCTCGGTCCGGCGCAGCGCCGGGGCGGACCGGGCGGAGAACATCCGACGACTGGACGTCCTTGACCGTTCCTACCGTCAACTGGGCGGCAAGTACGCCGAGTTCGCCGACCACCTGCGGTCCCTGCGCGAGCGCCTGCTCGACGAGGCCCAGGCGGACATCGAGTACTTCGCGCTGCTGATCGACGCGTGGGGCCCGCTGGTGCAGGCGAGCAAGGCCGTCGGCACCGACCAGCTACTCCGGTAGCCGTACCCGGAGCATCGACATGCATCAGAACACATCCATCCGCGCGGCCCTGGCGGCCGCCACCGACGACCTGCTCGTCTTCGACCTCACCGGGATCGAGGGCCAGTACGCGGCACTGCTGCGTGAACTGCCCGGTATCGCGGTGCGCTTCGCCATGAAGGCGTGCCCGGTCGACGAGGTCCTGGCCTGCCTCGCGGGGCGGGGCGCCGGCTTCGACGCGGCCAGCCCGCACGAGATCGAGCAGGCACTCCGGACCGGCGTACCCGTCGACCGGATCCACTACGGCAACACCATCAAGTCCGACCGGAACATCGCCGAGGCGTACCGGCTCGGGGTCAGGGACTTCGCCACCGACAGTCTGGAGGACGTGGCGGCGATCGCCGCCCACGCCCCCGGCGCCCGGGTGTTCTGCCGCCTCGCCACCACCGGGGAGGGGGCGCTCTGGGGCCTGAGCCAGAAGTTCGGCTGCTCGGCCGACGACGCCGTCCGGGTGCTGGAGGCCGCGCGGGCGGCGGGCCTGACACCGTCCGGCCTCTCGGTCCATGTCGGCTCGCAGCAGATGACCTCCGAGGCCTGGCAGAGCGCCCTGGACTCGCTGGCCGACGTCCTGGTGACGCTGAACCGGCGCGGGATCCTGCTGGACCACGTCAACCTCGGCGGCGGCCTGCCCGCGCTCGGCTGTCTCGACAAGCGGGGCCGGCTGCTGGACCCGCCGCTGGACAAGATGTTCGCCGTGCTCCGGGAGGGCATGCAGCGCCTGCGGGAGGTGTCGGAGTCGCCCCTGGAGTTCCTCATGGAGCCGGGGCGGCACCTGGTCGCCGACCACGGCGCCATCCGGGCCCACGTGTCCCGGCTGTCGTCCCGTCAGCAGCTCACCGGTGAGCGGCAGCACTGGCTCTACCTGAGCTGCGGGAAGTTCAACGGCCTGTACGAGATGGACGAGTTGCGGTACCGGCTGGAGTTCCCCACCCACCCCGGCGGGACGTCGGTGCCGGCCGTGGTCGCGGGCCCCACCTGCGACAGCGACGACGCCTACGCCCACGAGGGCGACCTGGTCCCGGTCCCCGAGGCCGCCGCCTCGGGTGATCCGGTCTGGATCCACTCCTGCGGTGCCTACGCCACCAGCTACGCGACCCAGGGTTTCAACGGCTTCCACCCGCTTCCGTACACCTGCGTCCGCGGTGCCGGCGACTCCCCGGGAGGTTCTGAGTAGATGGACGACGACATCCGCATCCGGCCGCTGGCCGACGACGACTGGGAGGGCGTCGCGGCGCTGGAGGCCGGCGCCTACAGCGCGAGCGGTCTCTCCGAGGGGCGGGCCGCGCTGGAGTCCCGGGGACGCTCCTCGCCCACCACCTGCTTCGCGGTGGAGCGCCGGGGGCGGCTGGGCGGCTATCTGCTGTCCCTGCCCTACCCGCTGTTCCACTGCCCGGACCTGGCCCGGGAGGAGCGGGCCGGCTTCCGGTCGAGCAATCTGCACGTGCACGACGTGGTGATCGCCGAGGAGTTGCGCGGCCGGGGGCTGGCCCCGCGGCTGCTGAACCACCTCGCCCGGACCGCCCGGGCGCAGGGGTACGAGCGGCTCTCCATGGTGGCGGTCGGCGGCACCGAGGTGCTCTGGTCCCCGCTGGGGTACAGCGCGCACCCAGAGGTCGCGTTCCCGGAGAGCTACGGCGCCCACGCGGTCTACATGTCCATGGCCCTGGGGGCGGCCCCGGCCGAGCCCTCGAAGCACACCAGCGATCCGTTGTACGGGTCACCACCGAAAGACGAAGTGGGCTGATTCACATGTTCCGTGTTCGCGATGAATTCCACCGAGCACTACTGGCCATCGCAGCACTGTTCTGCCTGCTTGGCTTTCAGTACGCGACCTGGGTGTCGCGGCTGCCCGCGCTCAAGACCCGGCTCGACCTGAGCGAGGCCGAGATCGGCCTGCTGCTGATGGCCTGCGGCGTCGGTGCGGCCGTCTCCTTCCCGCTCGTGGCGGTCCTGATGAAGCGGCTGGGCTCCCGGCGCCTGGCCGGGCTGTCGGCGCTCTGCCTGGGTCTGCTGCTGCTGGCCCTCGCCGTGGTGCCGAACTACCCGGTCGCCCTGCTGGTCCTCTGCGGCGACGGCATGGCCGTCGGCTGTCTGAACGTCGCCATGAACGCGCAGGGCGCCGCGCTGGAGGTGAGGTTCCAGCGGACCGCGATGTCCAAGCTGCACGCGACGTTCAGCGCCGGCTCGCTGCTCGCCGCGCTGCTCGCCTCCGCGGTCAACGCGTTCACCACCACCCTGATGGTGCACTTCGCGGTGGCGGCCGTGCTCCTGGTGCTGCTCCTCGGCCTGGCCCGGCCCGGGCTCCTGACGGAGCATCAGAAGCCCGGCGAGGCGGCCGATAAGGCGGAGAAGGCGGAGAAGAAGGAGCGCCGCAAGCTCAGCCTGCCGTCCCGGGTGACGATCTGGATGGGCGCCGCCATGGTGTTCGGCACCGTCACCGAGGGCGCCATGAACGACTGGTCGGCGCTCTACATCAAGGACGTCGTCCACGCGGCGCCGTCGCTGGCCCCGATGGGCATCGCGGTCGTCTCGGTGATGATGGTGCTGGCCCGGATCTTCGCCGACGGCTGGCGCAGCCGCTTCGGTGACGGCCGGATCGTCCGGTTCGGCAGCGTGCTGGCCGGTACCGGGCTGGCGCTCGCCCTGCTGGTCGGCGGCGTGGTGCCGACGCTGCTCGGGTTCGCCTGCGTCGGCCTGGGCGTCGCGGCCGTGACCCCGTGCGTCTACGTGGCCGCAGCCCGCCAGGGCTCCGAGGCGCTGGCCCTGGTCGCCGCGATGGGGACGACCGGTCTGCTGGCCGGCCCCGCGGTGATCGGCTTCATCGCGAACGCCACCAGCCTGGTCTGGGGCATGGGCGCGGTCGCCGCCTCGGCGGTCGTCGTCTCCCTGTGCGCCACCCAGATCCGCTGGCCGTCGCTGGAGAAGGACGCGGGCACGCAGGGCGACGACCTGGCCCTGGCCGACCGGCTGACCCCGGACGCCTCCTAGGGTTCCGCCCCGACCACTCGGCCGGCCCCGTCTGCCCCGTCGGCCTCGCCCGCCCCGCCCGTAGCGGCGTGGCGGGTGAGGCCGTCGCGCAGCCGGGTGAGCCGCTCGATCTCGGCGTTCAGCGCGGCCGGCCGCTGCGGGTGCCGGGACGCAATCCCTGACCCGTGCGTCAGGGGCAGGCCCACCGGGGTGGCAGCGGTGTCCGGCGGCCGACCGGACGGTGATCTTCTAGAGTCACCTGCGGTACGACCGTCCGAAGGAAAGGCCGTACGACCGCGCGACCGCACCCGCCCGGAAAGGCAGCACCACCATGAGCGAGCAGGCACCCGAGCCGTTCGAGCCCGTCACCGAGAACTGGCAGACCGCGCTGGCGGTCGTCGCCCATCCCGACGACATGGAGTACGGCGGGGCCGCCGCCGTCGCCCGCTGGACGGCCCAGGGCAAGAAGGTCGTCTATGTCATGGTCACCAGCGGCGAGGCCGGGATCGACTCGCTGAGCCCGGAGGAGTGCGGCCCGCTGCGCGAGGCCGAACAGATCGCCTCCGCCGCCGTGGTCGGCGTCGACACCGTCGAGTTCCTCGGTTACCCGGACGGTGCGCTGGAGTACGGTCTGCCGCTGCGCCGCGATATCGCCCGCGCGGTGCGCCGCCACCGCCCGGACATCGTGATCACCAGCAACTTCCGCGAGACGTACGGCGGGACGCTCCTCAACCAGGCCGACCACATCGCGGTCGGCCGGGCCACCCTGGACGCGGTGCGGGACGCCGGCAACCGGTGGGTGTTCCGCGAGCTGACCGCCGAGGGCCACGAGCCCTGGAACGGGGTGCGGGAGATCTGGGCGGTCGCCTCGCCGCTGGCGCGGCACGCGGTGGACACCACCGGGTACTTCGACCGGGGTGTGGCCTCGCTGGAGGAGCACCGGGCCTATCTGGCCGGGCTGGGCGGCGCCATGGGCGACCCGCGGGAGTTCCTGGAGGGCTTCGGCCGGGGCGCGGGCTGCCGGCTCGGGGTGCGGTTCGCCGTGCCGTTCGAGGTGTTCCCGCTGCGCTGACGCCGGACGTCGGCCACTTTGCCGCACGCCGCCGCCCCCGGCCGCCTCCGTGGTACCGGGCGGCGGCCGGCGGGCGGGCGCGTCAGTGACCTGCCTGGCGGGTCTCGACGACGCAGTCGGGGCCTGGGTAGATCAGGCCCGTGTGGCCGTCCTCGAAGCGGACCACGTACGGCGGTTCGCCCTCGGTGCCGCGGATCTCGATGATCTCGCCCTTCTGGTCCACCATGCCCACCGACCGACTGTGGATGTGGAGCTGGTCACCTACCGCTGCGTGCATGGTCTGCTCCTCGGGTCGCGGTGGCCGCCTCGGCGGCCGTTCTGCTTCCACTGTGCGGCGGCGGGAGCGGGCTCGCAACGCCTCGGCTCAATCGTGTCCCAGCTGCTCCGCAAGGTAGCAGCGGACCAACCGCTTGCATTCGGCGATCAGCACCGGGTCGCCGTCCGGATCGCTCCGGAAGGCGAGATTGAGCACCGCGTCGGCCGCCTCCAGCGCGACCCGCAGGCCGATGGTGAGGGCCACCGGGTCGGCCGCCGCGAACACTTCGCCGCCAAGGGCCTGCAGCCGCAGCGCGACGGCCGCGTTGTTGTCCAGATCGGTGTCCAGCAGGTGCCGGTCGCCCTGGAAACCGGTCGGGCCACTCGTGCCGGCCAGGCCGAAGTCCACCTGGCCGAAGCCGGGGACGTCCCGCTTCATCGCGACGAACTCGTCCACCGCGAGGTCGGTGAACCCGGCCGGTCCGGCGGGGGCCCCGGCGGACAGCCGGCGGTCGAGGCGCTGGAGGTAGTGGTCGAGGTTGCGGTGGGCCAGCGCGGCCAGCAGGTCCTCCTTGCCGGAGAAGAACTGGTAGAGCGTGCCGATCGGCACCTGGGCGCGGTGCGCGACCTCCTTGGTGGTGAGCGCGGTGGCGCCGGCCTCGTCGAGCAGCCCGGCGCAGGCGTCCAGGATCCGCTCGTAGCGTTCCTGGCTGCGCTGTTGCACCGGCCGCCGCCGGGCAGGCCCGGTCCGCCCGGCCGCCTGGTGGCTCCTCGTGTCCGCGCTCATGGGGCCACTGTGCCGCATCCGGTGTTCCGGCGGCGAATCACGAACATGAGTTTTCCTCATGTTCTGGCCGCGGGGGAAAGGAGCGGGTGAAACGGCCGAGGGGGCGCCGGGATGCCCGACCGCCTCCACCCGTCGGGCCACCCGTCCGGCCACCCGCCGGGCCACCCTCCGGCGAAGTGGCCGGGCGGGTCGGCCGTACCGGTGCGGGGCGTCAGGACGGGCGTGGACCGCGAGCAGGCCCGGCGGGGGCGTCGAGGGTCCGCCGCCCGGGGGCTGCGTGCGCATGACCGCACCGTAGTCGGCGATCGGGCCGGCCGGGAGGTCATTTCCTGACCCCCCTCGTCGCCACCGACCGGTGTGGAACGGCCGACGAGCCGCGATCGATTCCGGCGGGCCTCCGCGCCTTGGTCCAGGGGCCCTTCCGGATGTCCGGTCACGTCCCAAACCCTTTGCCTCACAGATATGTTGGCACGATCAGGGCTGGTACGCCCTCTTGCCGGTGCCGGGCACTGGCGTCAGCATGAGGGCAGCGCGGCCGGCGGAACTGAGACTTCAGTCCAGGTTTCAGGCCGGACTCTTCGCGCTGGTTGTCGCATCGGCTCCGGCCGGTGGCGCCCTGTGGCCAGAGGTCCCATGGGCGTCGCCCGGGCCGAGGACGATGACGTTCTGGCACACGACACAGGAGGGGAATATGACCTTTGACGCCCTCGCCGCCCTTCGGCAAGCGGGGAACCCGGTCGATCTGCTGACGCCGGAGCAGCAGGACGTTCTCTCCCGGCTCACCGAGGACGAGGTGGCGGTCCTCAACTCCGTCAAAGAGCGGCTGGACGCTGTTTCGGACGCCGAGGTAGAAGGGCATTCCACCGCTATCAAGTTGGCGTGACATGGCCGTTGGTTTCGGGATTCTCGGCCCTCTCCGAGTGCTGGACGACGGCCGTTCAGTGGACCCTGGAACGCGGAAACAGCAGATTCTCCTGGTCGCGCTGTTGTGCCAGGCGAATTCACGGGTGTCGTTCGACGCCCTGGTCGAGGCGCTGTGGGACGACGCGCCGCCGCGAACGGCCCGCAAGAACATTCAGGTGTACATATCCGCGCTGCGCCGGCTGGTCGGCGCGGAGTCCGGCTCGCGGATCAGCCACCAGGCCGGCGGGTACGTGCTCCACGCGGCGGTCGGGGAGCTCGACTCGCTCTGCTTCGAGCAGCGGGCCCGGGCCGGCGAACTGGCCGAGGCCCTGGCGCTGTGGCGCGGCTCGGCCCTGGACGGGTTCCGGGACGTACCACTGATCAACGCCGCCGCTCAACGGCTGGACCGGCGCTTCCTCGGGGTCTTCGAGGACTGGACGGAGGCGGAGATCGCGGCCGGCGGCGGGCCCGCCGCGATCGAGCGCGTCACCGAGATCGCTCAGCAGCACCCGTTCCGGGAGCGGCTGCGCATGCTGCAGATGACCGCGCTGTGCCAGGCGGGGCGGCGCTCCGAGGCCCTGGCGGTCTACGACGAGCTGCGTCAGTCGCTGGCCTACGAGCTCGGGCTGCCGCCCAGCCCGGCGCTGGCCCGGTTCTACCGTTCGCTGCTGTGCGAGCAGGTGCCCGCCGAACCGCGGCCGGCCGCTCCGCGCCCGCGTCGGGAGGTCCCGCCGAACCTGCTGCCCTGCGATCCGCCGGCCTTCACGGGGCGGGTGTCGGCCACCCGGCACCTGACGGACGGGCTGGTCCGGGGCGGCAACCGGCTGGCCGTGGTGACCGGCCCGCTCGGCGCGGGCAAGACCGCGCTGGCGGTCCACGTCGCGCACCGGCTCGGCGACCACTTCCCGGACGGCCGCCTGTTCGTGCGGCTTCGTGGCGAGGACGGCAGACTGCGGCCGCTGGAGGACGTGCTGCGCCAGCTGCTGGCCGCGGCCTCGCCCGGCCGGCCGGAACAGCCGGGCCCGCCGGACCCGCGGTGGGCCTGGCAACTCTGGCTGACCGGGCGCCGGGCCCTGGTCGTCGTCGACGACGCCCGGCGGGAGTGCGAGGTGCGGCCGCTGCTGCCGGAGGCCGGGGAGAGCGCCGTCGTGGTGACGGCCCGGCCCCGGCTGATCGGTCTGGAGGGCGCCCACCGGCTCTGGCTCTCGCCCTTCGCGGCGGAGGAGGCGGTGGAGTTCCTGGGCCGGGTGATCGGCATGGACCGGGTCGACGCGGACCGCGAGTCCGCCGGGCGGATCGTCAGGGCGGCCGGGTTGCTGCCCCTCGGCGTCCGGCTGGTGGCCGACCGGCTGGCCTTCCTGCGCCATGTGCCCTTGCGGGAGTACGGCGCGCGGATGGCGGGCACCAGGGCTCTGCTGGACGAGTTGTGCGGGGGCGACTCGGCGGTGCGCGCCCGGCTGGCCGAGTCGATCGAGGACCTGCCCGAGGCCGCGCACTGGGCGGTCCTGCGGCTCGGCAGGCTCGCGGAGCCGGTGTTCACGCTGGAGCAGGCCGCCGCCGTGCTGGATTCCGACCCGGACACGGCGGTGCGGGTGCTGGAGCACCTGCTGGAGGCCAGCCTGCTCACCGTCCCGAACGTGGAGGTGCTCGCGCACACGGTGCAGTACGAGATGCCGGCGCTGCCCTACGCCTACGCGCGGGAGCTGGCGGCCCGCGCGGCCGACCGTGTACCGGCGTCGAGTCGCTGACTGATCGTCATGCCGCTGTCGAACCGCCGGCCAGCCGTCGTCATACCGGGGGCCCGCACGGTGTCTCCCGAGCCGGCGTAGCGGACGCCGCCATCGCAGAGGAGGACAGCATGCCCGAGTCCGTCAACCCGGAGCCGGCCGAGGTCGAGGCCGAGGAGGAGGACGTCGACGTCGTCGCGCACGGTGCGCACGACGACGACGCCTGCTGCATCGTCAACTTGACCGCGTCGCTCTGACCCGACACGTCGATCCCCGGGCCCTGCCGGGCGGGTTGTGCGGGACGGTGTCGAGCCGCTGACCAATCGTCATACCGATATCAAACCGCTGACCAGTCGCCGTCAAACCGGAGATCCGCAAGGTTTCTCTTGAACCGGCGTAGCGGACGCCGCCATCGCAGAGGAGGACAGCATGTCCGAGGACATCAACCCGGAGCCGACCGAGGTCGAGGCGGAGGAGGAGGACGTCGACGTCGTCGCGCACGGTGCGCACGACGACACCGCCGGCTGCATCGTCAACAACAGCTCGGCGCTCTGACCCGACACGTCGAGTCGTGAGGACTGAGCGGGCCGCCCGGCCTCCGGCACAGGCTGCCGGAGGCCGGGTGGCCCGCTCGACGCCCGACCGCCCCGGAGGCGCCGTGAACATCCTGCTCTGCCCGCTCAGTGACGGCGGCTACCTCTACCCCGCGATCGCGGCCGGGCGTGAGCTGCGGCGCCGGGGTCACCAGGTTGGCGTGCTCGGCCGGTCCGCCGCCGCGCCCGTCGCGGCCGAGGCCGGCCTGCCGTTCGCGGCGGCCGAGGACTTCGGCGGGCGGCGGGCCTTCTCCGCCGCCTGCTGGGGCACCACCGGGCCGGCCCAGTACCGGGCGACCGTGCGCGCCGCCCGGCAGGCCGGGGCCGACCTGCTGGTCACCTCGGTGCTGTGCAACGGCGCCCTGCTCGCCGCCGAGGCGCTGGACATTCCGGTGGTGGTGATCGGGCTCTCGGTCCACCTGTGGAACTACCGGACCGGCGGGGACGATGAGCCGCAGCTGGGCCGGACCAGGAAGAACCGGACCCACGCGTGCCTGGAGCTGTACACCGCCACCCGGGAGCAGGCCGGTCTGGCCGGGCGGCGTCCCCGGTGGCCGGAGAGCCCGCTGCTGGGCGACGCGCTGCTGCTCCGCGGCGACCCCGTGCTGGAGTGTCCGGGAGCGGTGCTGCCCGAACGGGTGCACCACGTCGGGCCGCTGGCGTGGGAGCCGGCCGCCGACCAGGCCAAGCTCGCGGCGGTCAGGGCCCAGGTGGAGCTGTCCGGCAAGCCCGTCGTCTATGTGCATCTGGGCCGCTTCTTCGGGGGTGGCACCCCGTGGCCCCGCCTCAACGCCACCTTCACCGACGGCCGGTTCCAGGCCGTGGTCGAGCAGGGGCGGTCGACGGATCCGCGGCCCGCGCCCGGCGCCGACATCCTGCTCGTGCGCAAGCCGTGGATGGGGCCGCTCATCGATCTGGCCGGACTGGTGCTGACCAACGGCACGTCCGCCCCGGTGCTGGCCGCACTGGTGCGCGGCCGGGTCCTCGGGGTCTCGCCCAACGGCGCCGAGCAGCCGCTGCTCTCCGGGGCCTGTCTGCGGGCCGGTGTCGCCGCGCACATCCCGAGAGCGGTGACGCCGGACCCCTCCGGTCCGCTCGAATCGGCTTGGCAGAACGACCTGTTGCGGGAACGCGCCCGCGAACTCGGCCACCGGCTCGCCGCGGCGAACAACCCGGTCCGCGCGGCCGATGTCATCGAGCGGGCGGCTCAGCGGTCCGCGACCTCCAGGACTAGGGAGAAGCATGGGTACTCGGTCCACCGGCCTGGACAAGGCGGCCGTGGAGAGGCTGTCGGAGGGAGCGCTACGGTGGATACGGCTGCACTCGGCCTATCTTGACTCTGCGGCAGGTCGTGCCGAGCTGCCGGTGACCCCTCGGGTGAAGGCGCTGCTGCAACTCGCCCTGCTGTACCGCTGCTGGGAGAAGGCCGCGCCGTCGGACCCGGGCCTGGGCCAGGTGGCCGCGACCGTCGAACGGGTCTGGCAGAACCCGGACCACGCGCGCCTGCTCACCCTCGACCCGCGCTACGCACGGGCGTTCCAGCTGATATACGGCGCGCTGGCACCCGCCGGGCTCGCCGGAGGGCCGCACCGGGCCGCGCTCGCCCGGGTCGAGGACGACGGCTTTCTGACGCCGCGCGGGAAGTCGCCGTACCTCCATCTGGAGACCAGGTACTACGCCGATCTCGCGGGCGTCGGCCACCGGTTGCACTCCTACCGGGAGCTGTACGAAGCCAGCCTGCTGGCCCGGCACGGTGACGGGCGGCCGGTGGCCGGCCTGGACGTGTGCGACGTGACCCACACCGTCTTCTACCTCAGCGACTTCGGCTTCCGTGATCCCGGACTGACCGGCGAGGACCTGGAGCGGGCCCGCCGCACGGTGTGCCGGCTCACCGACCACCGCGTGGACCGCGGGGACTGGGACCTCGTCGGAAAGCTCGTGCTCGCGCAGTACTGCCTCGGCATCGATCCGCTGCGGACCCCTTCGGGGGCGGCCGGTCTGTCGATGCTCGCCGAGGTCCAGTCGTCCGGCGGTGCGATCCCCGGACGGTCCGCCACCGACCGGGCCGACGCGGCCGCGACCGCCGTGGAGTTCTTCCGGGTGGCGTACCAGGCGACCCTGGTGACGGCGCTGGCCGCAGTGATCGTCTCGCGCGGACACGCCGCCGGCCGGCCGGCCGGCGGCGTGGTCACCGAGGAGCGGTCACCGGCCGTGCGGGAGGCGTTGTGAGCCGGGCACAGGCCGACCGCGTCGACGGCGTGCGCATCCTCCAGGGCAAGCGGAACTGGTGGTTCCTGGGCCCGGGCGGCGGGGTGGCCCGCCTGCGTCCCGGGCAGGTGACCGCCGACGGAGCACTGCGGCCGGGCACCGAACGCCGGCTCCGCGAGCACGGACTGCTGCCCGCCGCGCCGCCGCGCACCTACGCGCTGACGGTGCTGACGAGCACGCACTGCAATCTGGGCTGCGGCTACTGCTTCCAGAACACCGAGCAGGATCCGGCCGGCGGCAGCCGCCCGCCGCGGATCGCCCAGACCCGTCTGACCTCGGAGACCATCACCTCCATCCTCGACTTCACCGAGCGGCAGATGGCCGCGGCCGGCCTGGAGCGGCTCAGGATCCTGCTGTTCGGCGGGGAGCCCCTGCTCAACCCGCGCGGCTGCCTGGAACTGCTGGAGCGAGCGGCGGACCACGGGCTGGTGTCCGCCTGGATGATCTCCAACGCCACCTTGCTCACCCCGGCGCTGACCGGCCGACTGGCCGCGCTCGGGCTGGAGTCCATCCAGGTCACCTTCGACGGCGACCGCCCCGACCACGACCGGATCCGGGTCCGGAGGTCGCACGGCAGCGGGACCTTCGACACGATCGTCCGCAACATCGTCCGGGCGTCCGAGGCGGCCCCGGTCCGGTGGATCCTGCGGGTGAACGTCTCCCAGGAGACCTTCCAGGGGGTCGACGCGCTGATCGACCGGCTCGCCGCGGCGCTCGACCCCGACCGGTGCACCCTGTACTTCGCCCAGGTGGGGGACGTGGGCGTCGGCTACGGGAACGACCTGCTGCACGGCGGAGAGCTGTCGGCCCGCTTCACCAGGTGGCAGCGCCGGGCGCTCGACCTCGGGTTCGGCGTGAGCCGCCCGCAGTCCCATCAGCCGTGTTCCACCTGCGGTTACGGTGACGGCCGCTACGGCGCGGTGGTGAGCGCGGACGGGACGCTGTCGAGCTGCTGGGAGACCGCGGGCAGGCCCGACTGGGAGGTCGGCACGGTCACCGGCGGATACCTGCCCGGCGCACAGACCCGGGAGCGGTGGGTCGGGTGCGAGGACCTGTACCGGCACGGCGAGGACGAGCGGACGCTGGCGGCCTTCCACGACACCGTGGACGCGGCCCTGCTCGACTACCTGGATGAGACGGGGCGACTGTAGACATGTCATCAGATCTCGACCGGCTGTCGGCCGGCGCGCTCGGCTGGCTGGTCCGGAACCTGGACTACTTCGATCCGTACTCGGCGAGCGCCCGGCCCCTGGAGCACGGGAAGGCGAAGGCCGCGCTGGAGCTGGCGCTGCTCTGCCACTGCTGGGCGCGGCTGGGCGACGAGGACGACGCCCGGCTGGGCAAGGCGACCGCCGTGGTCCGCACGGTCTGGCAGCACCCGGACTTCCCGCGGCTCATCACCGGCAGTCCCAGGTACGCCGCCCAGTACGCGCTGGTCTACGCCGCGCTGGCACCCGACGGGATCGATGACACGCAGTGCCGGGCCGGGCTGGCGCGGCTGACCGACGACGACCTGTCACCGCGCGGGAAGTCGCCCTACCAGCGACTGGAGTTCCGGTACTACGCGGACAAGGCGGGGGTCCGCCACACGATCGAACCCTACGAGGAGCTCGCCGGGCAGAACGTGCTCGTCACACTGGCCGCCGCGGCGCCGGGAACGGACCGGCCGGACCAGGCGGACCAGCCGGCGCCGGGTGACGCGCCGCCGGACAGCACGGCTTCGGACGACGCGCCGCCGGTCACCATCGCGGAGGCGTACGGCATCACCCACTCCGCCTTCTACTTCAGCGACTTCGGCCGGACCGGCCCGGCGCTGTCCGACGACGCGGTGGCGGGCGCGACGGAACTGGTCCGCCGGACGCTGGAGTACTGCGTCCGGCACGACTGGTGGGATCTGGTCGCGGAACTCGTCATGTCCCAGGCCTGCCTGGGAGCGGATCCGCTCCGCACGCCCTTGGGCGTCGCCGCCGTCGAGTGCCTGGCCCGGGCCCAGCGGCCCGACGGCGCGATTCCCGGACGGTCGGCGAGTACCAGGGCCACGGCGGCGGAACCGGCCGGAGCGTTCTTCGAGAAGGCCTATCACACGACCCTGGTGACCGCCCTCATGTCGCTGGCCGTCTCATCGGCGCGAGCCTCATGAGGCCTCGGCTGACCCTCATCAACCGCGACTACACCCGCCTGTGGTTCGGGCAGGCGGTCTCGTCCGTCGGAGACGCCGTCTTCAGCACCACCCTGGTCCTGTGGGTGGCGACCGTGCTGGTCAAGGGGAAGCCGTGGGCGCCGCAGGCGGTCAGCGGTGTCGTGCTGGCGACCGGCATAGCCGTGCTGTGCGTCGGCCCGGTCGCGGGCGTGTTCGTCGACCGCTGGGACAAACGTGCCACGATGCTCCGCACCGAGGTGGTCCGCGGCGGGCTGGTGGCCGTGCTGGCCGCCGTCTCCTTCCTGCCGGCCGGCGACCTCCCGATCGGGGTGTGGCTCGGCCTGATCTATGTGACGGTGCTGGTGCTCAACGCGGCCAGCCAGTTCTTCGCACCGGCGCGGTTCTCGGTCATCGCGGAGCTCGTCACGGGGGAGGCCGACCGCGCGCGAGCCGCCGGGATCGCCCAGGCGACCGGTCAGACCGCCTGGATCATCGGACCGCCGCTCGCCGCGCCGCTGCTGTTCACGGTCGGCCTGCAGTGGGCGCTGCTGTTCAACGCGGTTTCCTACCTGGTGTCGTACATCGCCATCCGCTCGGTGGACGTCCGGCCCGCACCGGCCGCGGGCCGGGACCGGCCGGGCGCCGAACGGCCCGGGCTGGTCAAGGAGTTCACGGCGGGCGTGCGCTTCTTCGCGGGCAGCCGGTTCCTGGTGGCGCTGTTGCTGCTCGCCGTGATCGGCCAGTTCGGCATCGGCGCCCTGGGCACCCTGAACGTCTTCTTCGCCACCAGGAACCTGGACGTGTCCGCCCGGTTGTACGGCTACCTCGGCATGGCGATGGGGATCGGCGGGATCCTCGGCGCGCTGGGTTCGGGCCGGGTGGTGCAGTGGATCGGTGCCCGGAGAACCACCTGGATGGGCCTGCTGGTGAGCGGCACCCTGCTGGTCCTGTACTCCCGGCAGGTCGTCTTCCCCGCCGCGGTGGCGCTGCTCTTCGTCTTCGCCGTTCCGCTCACCATGCTGAACACCGCGATGTCACCGCTGCTGCTCGCCGCGGCCCCCCGGGAGTTCCGGGGCCGGGTGGTCGCGGTGTTCTATCCGGCCACCCAACTGGCGTCGATGCTGGCCGCGGTGGTCTCCGGCTGGCTCGCCAGCAACGGCCTGCGGGACTTCTCGGGCTCGGTGGCGGGCCTGCGGTTCGGCCCGATCGACACGATCCTCACGACGGCCGGAGTCGTCATCGTCCTTTCCGGCGTCTACGCCCGGATCGCCCTCCCCGTCACGGACACCGCGCCGGCCGACGCTTCCGGCACCGCGCCGACCGACCCGGCCGCGTCCGACCCCGCGCCGACCGACCCGGCGCCGTCCGAACCCGCCCTGGAGAAGGGCGCACCGTGAACTGCCCCGCGTGCGGACGGAGCGCCGCCGACTCGGACAGGTTCTGCGCCGGCTGCGGCGCGCCGCTGGCGGCCGGCGCCGCACAGCGCGAGACGCGCAGGAAGGTGTCCATGCTGTTCCTGGACCTCGTCGGCTCGACCGCGCTCGCGGAACGGCTGGACCCGGAGCCGCTGCGGCAGGTCATGGACCGGTACTTCGCGAGCTGCGAAGCCTGCATCGCCGAACACGGCGGCGTGGTGGAGAAGTTCATCGGCGACGCCATCCTCGCCGCCTTCGGCGCCACCGTGGCCCACGAGGACGACGCGGTGCGCGCGGTGCGCGCCGCCACCGGGGCGCTCGCCGCGCTCGCCGGCCTCGCCGCCGCACTCGACGCCGAGTACCAGGTGAAGCTGGAGGCACGGGCCGGCGTCTGCACGGGTGACGTCGTGGTGATCACCAGGGCGGGGGACGACTTCCGGGTCATCGGGGACTCGGTCAACACGGCCAGCAGGCTGCAGACGGCCGCCCGGCCGGGCGAGGTGCTGCTCTGCGCCGACACCGCCGCCATGGTGCGCTCGCAGGTCGGCATCGAGCCCGTCGCCCCGCTGCGGCTGAAGGGCAAGGCCCACCCCGTGCCGGCCTGGCGGGTCACCGCTCCGGTGCAGGTCGCCGACGCCCCGCCGACCACCCCGTTCATCGGCCGGGCCGACGAACTGGAGGAACTGGAGCACAGCTTCCGGAGGGTCCGGCGGCGGCGACAGGTGTGCCTGGCCACGGTGATCGGCGCGCCCGGGATCGGAAAGTCGCGTCTGGTACGGGAGTTCCTCGCCACCCTGCCGGACGGTGAGGTGACCGTGCTGTCCGGACGCTGCTCGTCCTACGGCCGGGGGATCACCTACCGGCCGCTGGCCGAGATGCTCGGCTCGCTCCCCGGCGGCTGGCCGGCGCTCACCCGGCTCCTGGCGGAGGACACCGACCCGGCGGGCGGAACGCCGGCCCACGGCCTGGTGGCGCACACCCTCGGCACGGTCGTGGACCAGAACGGGGGCCCCGGCCAGGTCGGTGTCGAGGACATCGCCTGGGCGGTGCGGTCCCTCCTGGAAACCCTCGGCCGGTCACGGTCCGTGATCATGGTCTGGGACGACCTGCACTGGTCGGAGGAGACCCTGCTGGACCTCATCGACGAGGTCGCGACCTGGCTGCACGGCGTCCCCGTGCTGCTGCTGTGCGTCGCCCGCCCCGAACTGCTGGACATCCGCAGCGCCTGGGGCGGCGGGAAGCCCTGCGCGACGACGCTGGAGCTCGGGCCGATGACCACCGATCAGACCGCCGAACTGGTCGGGCAGCTGACGCTGCGCAACGACGTCTATCCGCAGGGCTACCAGGAGGTGAACAGCCGGGTCGCCGCACTCTGCGACGGCAATCCGCTGTTCGCCGAGCAGCTCATGGACGTCTTCGCCGAGACCGCCCCCGGCACCCAGATCCCGCCCACCATCCAGGCGATGCTGGGCGCCCGGCTGGACCAGCTGCCCGGAACCGAACGCGGCCTGCTGGAGCTCGCCGCGGTGATCGGGCGCGAGTTCACCCGGGAGCTGCTGCGGGTGATGGCCGAAGCGGACGGCACCGGCGCCGCCGCGGCCGACGCGGCGATGGCCGGACTGGCCCGGCGGCGCGTCTTCGAACGCGGCCCGGCCGGCACCTTCCGCTTCGCCCAGGCACTGCTGCGCGACACCGCCTACGAGTTCACCCCGAAGACCCGCCGCGAGCGCTGGCACGACTTCCTGGCCGAATGGTTCTCCCGGGAGCAGCCGCAGGACGCGATGGCCGTGGCGTACCACGTCGAGGCCACCTGCCGACTGCGCCGGCAGCTGCGGCCGGGTGACCCGCGACTGCCCGTGCTGGCCGGGCCGGCGGCGAACACCCTGATCGCGGAGGGCATGAACGCCCTGGCCCGCAAGGACCTGCCCGCGGCGGTCCAGCTGCTGGAGCGCGGGCGGGAGCTGCTGCCGGGCGGGGATCCCCGCCAGACGGCGCTCGCACTGCACCTCTGCGACGCCGGGCTCTGGCTGCAGGACGAGGAGCGGTGCCGCGGCGCGCTCGCCGCCGCCGAGGCCGCGCTGCCCGGCGACCGCAGGTCCGCGGCCACCTGCGCGGTCCAGCGCGGGATCGTCGAGCTCCGGCTCGGCCTGGCGCCGCCCGAATCCGTGGCGGCGGCCGCGGCCGGGATCGCGGCGGAGCTGGAGCACGACCCCGGGGACGAACTCAGCTGGTGCCGGCTGCACCAGCTGCGGGCCTACCTCGAACTCGCCGCGGAGCGCGCGGCGTCCGCCGAAGCCTCGCTGGGGCTCGCGCTGGCGCGGGCGCGGGCCATGAACGACCGTTACGAGGAGGACCGGCTGCTCTGCGCCGTCTGCGAGCTGGCGCAGTGGGCGCCGACGCCGGTGGCCACCGGGCTGGAGCTGTGCGCCATGCTCGGCCACCGGTTCGCGGCCGGCCGCACCCTGCTCATCCCGGTGCTGGTGACCCGGGCGCACCTGGAGGCGCTCGGCGGCGACCTCGACGGCGCACGACGCACCCTGGCCGACGCGCTGACGTACTCCCGCGACGTGCACCTCGACCTGGCCGACGCGGTGGTGCTGGACGCCTCAGGCTTCGTGGAGTCGCTGGCCGGGGCACACGAGGCGGCCGAAGCGCGATACCGCCAGAGCCTGGGCGTGCTGCGCGCCGCGGACCACGCCCCGGACACCCGGAGCACCGAGGTCGCGATCGCCAGGGAGCTCTTCGCCCAGGGCCGGGTGGCCGTCGCCGCGTCGGCGCTGGACCGGATCGACCGGGACGCCGGGACGGCGGGCCTGCGGGCGCGGCTCGGCTCGGCCGCACTGCGCGGCCGGATCGCCTCCGCCCGGGGGCGCCACGAGGAGGCGGTCGCCGAAGCCATGGCGGCCCGGTCCCTGGCCGCCGGCTCCGACGACCTGTGCCTGACCGGGGAGGCCCTCTTCGACCTGGCGATCGTGCTCAGAGCGGCCGGGACGACCGGACGGGCGACGGCCGAAGGGACCGAGGCGTTGCGGAGGTTCGAGGCCAAGGGCGCCACGCTGCCGGCCGCCCGGGTCCGCGCGTGGCTCGATGCCGGCGAACCGGGGCCGGGTGGTACCGGTGAATGACCTCCCGCCCTGGCGCAGGCCACCGCGCGACCACTTCCCGGGCGTGCCCGCGTGGAGCATGCCCGCGTCCGTGATGCCGCAGGAGCCCTTCGACGTCAGCCCGCTCGGCCCGGTCACCCCGGAGTGGGCCTGGGGGGACGCGGACGGCTCCGGGGTCCGGGTCTGCGTGCTCGACAGCGGCGTGGACGCCGACCACCCGCTGGTCGGCGGGCTCGACCGGGCCATGGACGTGACCAGGGGAGAGGACGGCGATCTCACCGTCACGCCCACGGAACCCGGCGACGCGGCGGGGCACGGCACGGCCTGCGCGAGCGTGATCCGGTCCATCGCCCCCGCGGTGTCGCTCACCTCGGTGCGCGTCCTGTCCAGCGGCAGGCACGGCAGCGGCGCCGCCCTGCTGGCCGGACTGACCTGGGCCATCGAGGAGGGCTTCGACGTCATCAACATGAGCCTCTCGACGACGAAGACCGACTTCCGCGACGGCCTGCGCGACCTGTCGGACTCCGCCTACTTCCGGCGCTGTGTCATCGTCGCGTCGGCCCACAACATGCCGGTGCGCAGCTACCCGTGGCCGTTCGCCTCGGTCATCTCGGTCGCCAGCCACGATGTCCCCAACCCGATGACCTACTACTACAACCCGTCACCGCCGGTCGAGTTCTACGCACGGGGTGTCCGGGTGCCGGTGGCCGGCCCCGGCCACCGGCAGCTGCTCAGCACCGGCAACAGCTTCGCGACCCCGCACATCGCGGGCATCTGCGCGCTCATCCTCAGCAAGCACCGCTCGCTCACGCCGTTCCAGCTCAAGTCCGTCCTCTACCTGGCCGCCGAGAACGTAGCCGTACCCGATGGAGGCCCACGTGGCGACTGACCCGCTGGAGAGTGCCGAGATCCCGCAGCGCAGACTGCTCCAGTCGATCGTGGAGGTCGCCCGCAGCGTCTTCGGCGCGGCCGCCGCCTCCGTTCTCCTGGTGGACGAGGAGAACGGGGACCTGGTCTTCGAGGCGGTCGCCGGCGAGGGCGAGCACCATCTGCTGGGGACGAGGTTTCCGGGCGGCACCGGGATCGCCGGCTGGGCGATGGTGTCCGGCCAGCCGCTGGTGATCGACGACGTGTCGGAGAACCCCCGGTTCGCCCGCAAGGCGGCGGAGTTCACCGGCTATGTGCCGCGCAGCATCATGGCCGCGCCGCTCATCTGCGCGGGCGACTGCGTCGGGGTGCTGGAGGTGCTGGACCGCGACAGCCGGCAGCGCTGCGACCTCGGCGACATGGCCTCCCTCGGGCTGCTGGCGACCGAGATGGCGACGGTGCTGGAGCTGCTCCTCCAGCTCCGGTCGAGGGACGCCGAGCACGGCGCGCGGGCCGGGAAGGCCCGGCTCCCGCGGCTCGACACGGCCCTGCTGCAACGGGTGGCGGAGCGGCTGCCCACGGCATCCGAGCAGGTGGGCGCGACGGTGGCCAAGCTCCTGGTGATGGCCGACGAGCTGCTGGCCGACGACCTGCCGCCCGACGACCTGCCGCCCGACGGCGACGGCTGACCGGCGATGGCTGACGGTCACCCGGCCTTTCTCGCCCAGCTCGGGCAACCCGCCCGGGTCGTCGACGTCCGGCCCCGGCCCGTCCCGGCTGTGCTGCTGCTCAGCCGCGCGTGCGACGGCGACCTGGACGCGGTACAGAACCTGCTCGGTGCCGCGGGGATCCGGTCGGCCCGGCTGAACGCCGAGGAACTCGTCGCCACCGACCTGCTCGTCGCCCCGGACGGGCGTGCGGTCCGGCTGAACGGCCGCTGGCTGACCCCCACGGTGACCTGGATCAGGCACTTCTCGGTGTCCGCGATCGAGAGCACGCGGGATCCGGCCCACACCGTGTTCGTACGGGAGTCCTGGCAGGCCGCGGCCGGCCAGCTGGCGGCGGTCTCCGGGACGACGATCCGCCCGGGCCGGCCGGGGATCCTCTCCCAGCTGCGGCTCGCCCGGCGGCACCGGATCGCGGTGCCGCGCACGATGCTGACCACCGACCCGTCCCACGCCCGGGACGAGTTCGACTGCCCGCGGCTGGTCGTCAAGGCGGCACACCACCACTTCGTCGAACCGGCGCCGGGGCGGCTGACCGGGGTCTTCCCCACGGTCGTCGAGCGGGACGGCCCGCACGGCCTGCCCGCCGGTCCGTGCCCCGGGCCGCCCGTGATCGTGCAGGAGTACGTCGAGCACGAGGCGGAGCTGCGCGTCTACTACGTGGCCGGGCGGCTCCACACGTTCCAGGTCGGCAAGGCCTCACCCGCCGACCCCTGGACCGCACCCGACCGGATGGAGATCCGCCCCGTGCCGCCGCCGCCGGCGGTGGCCTCCGCCACCAGGACCCTGGCCGCCGCGATGTCGCTGCGCTACGGCGCGTTCGACTTCCTGATCAGCGACGGCACGCCGGTCTTCCTGGAGGTCAACCCGGACGGCGACTGGCGCTGGGCCGAGCAGCGGACCCGCACCGCCCCGGTCACCACCGCGGTGGCCGCCATGCTCGCCGGCCTGCACCGCAAGGCGCTGCCCTCGCCGGGCGAGTTCGACCTGCTGGGATTCCTGCTCGGACCGTCGGCCTGACCCCTCCCGGCGACCGGGTTCCTCCGCCGCCGGGCGCGGAGACGCCCGGTCCGCCCGGCCTTGACGGCCCGGAAGGCGATCTCGGCCCTGGGCCGGCCGGGGCCGGTCACCGGGCCGCGGCGGTGGTCCTCGACCTCCTGCGACCGCTCCCGGCCCTGCCCGCCGAGGCCCCCGCCCCCGTCGACGGCCGCGCCCGGGCGGTCGGCTACGCCACTGCGGGCGCCTTCCACACCGCGTTCCGCCGCACCCTCGGTACCACGCCGAGCCGCTGCCTGCGAGAACGCGGCATCCGCTGAGCTGCCCTGCCCCGGTTCCCCCGGATCCACCCGGCGTCCTGACGAGAGCAGCCCGGTCGAAGCCGGCCGCCGTCGCGAAATGCCACGTCCGGGTTCTCCCGCGCGCTGTCAGTCCGTGAGCAGGACGGCGACGCCGGTGACCCGGTCGGCTGCCAGGTCCGCCAGCGCCCGGTCGGCCCGGTCCATGCTGTACCGCCGAACGCGGACGGTCGGGTGGTGGAGGGCGGCCTCGGCCAGGTAGGCGCGGCCGTCCTCGCGGGTGTTGGCGGTGACGCTGCGAAGCGTCCGCTCCTGGAAGAGATGCCGCTGGTAGTCGAGCACGGGGATGTCGCTGAGGTGGATGCCGGCCACCGCCAGCGTTCCGCCGCGGTCCAGGGCGGACAGGGCCACCGGTACCAGGTCGCCGACCGGCGCGAAGAGAATCGCCGCGTCGAGCGGCTCCGGCGGTGCCTCGTACGCGCCCCGGGCGGACGCCGCGCCCAGCTCCAGCGCCAGCCGCCGGGCCTCCTCGGCGCGCGTCAGGACGTGCACGGTGGCACCCCGGACGAGGGCGAGCTGCGCCGTCAGGTGCGCGGAGGCGCCGAACCCGTAGATCCCCAGCCTGCCGCCCGCCGGCAGTTCGGCCCGCTTCAGGGCCCGGTAGCCGATGATCCCGGCACACAGCAACGGCGCCAGTTCCTCGTCGGGAGGCCCTTCCGGCAGCCGGTAGGCGAAGCGGGCGTCGACCACCGCGTACCGGGCGTAGCCGCCGTGGATGTCCCAGCCGGTGTACCGCGAGTCCGGGCAGAGGTTCTCGCGGCCGGCCCGGCAGTACCGGCACACGCCGCAGGTACCCGCCAGCCAGGCCGCACCCACGCGGTCACCGGGGGAGAAGTCCCGCACCTCATGGCCGCGGTGAAGGACGCGGCCCACGACCTCGTGGCCCGGCGTGCACCGCGGGGTGTGCGGCCCGAGGTCGCCCTCGGCGAGGTGGAGGTCCGTTCTGCACACACCGCAGGCGGCCACCTCGACCAGCAGCTCCCACGGACCGGGTTCGGAGACCGTTCGCTCCACGCGTCTCAACGGGCCCGACGCCATCGGGCCCGGACGTTCCACCACCCACGCCACCGTGCGGACGAGGCCTCCAGCGGACGCTGCCATCTCCGGCTCCTTCCCGCGGCACCCTCCACCCGGTTCCTGGGCCCGGCCAGGACGGTCGGCGGAGCGCGACTCGCCACTCACTCCATCGTCCACCCCGCCCCGCCCCGCCCCGGCGGCCCGGCCCGGTCGGCCCGGTCCGCCGGATGGCCGAGCGACGGGCGCCGGCTGCCCCGCGCGGGTGAAAGCGTTGCGCTGTCGAGGTGTTCCGGCCACCGCAGGTGCTCGCCACCGACGCCCCGGGGAACGCCCCCTGCCGTAGCCGATCGGCTACTCGATTTCACCGAAGGGAGAGATGTCATGGGTGCGGATGCAGCCTGGTGCCTGAACGACGCGTCGCCGGAAGGGGAGGACCTGACCCCGGCGGAGGAGCGCCAGCTCGACGAGATCGAGAACAGCGCCGGCGACGCGAACTGACCTCCGGGGCTCACATCCGGGTGGGCGTACGGCATCGGGCCGGCGCCCACCCGGCGTGTGTCCGCAGCACCGACCACGCCGTAGGAAGGAGCGCCCGGCCCCGGGCCGGGCCGGACCATGACGACATCACCCCGAACCACCACCACCCCGGTCCAGGCAGGGGAGCGGGAACTGGACCTGGTCGAGGCGTGGAGCCGCGGGCAGGACGCCGCGGCCGAAGCCGGCCTGGTGGCACGGCTGTCGGACCGTGGCGACGCGTGGCGCTGTGACCTGCTGCGCACGGACGGCTCCCGGCCGCCCGGCGCCACCGGATCGGGCAAGGGCGACCCGGCCGCGGCACGGGTGGGCGCGCTGTTCGAGGCACTTGAGCACTACCACAGTCACGCTGCCCGGGTGCGCCCCGAGGACCTGGTCCGGCACCGCGCGGGCGACCTCGCCGCCGGCGAACTGGCCGACGAACCGGGGGTCCCCCTGCTGGCACGCAGCCCCGCCGCAGGGGTGGCCTGCCGCCGTCATACCGCGCTGTGCGGCACGGGGACGCTCGACGTTCCGCTCCTGCTCACCTGTCCCTCGTACGTGAGCAGCGCGGAGGGCGCTCGGCTGCGGGGCCTGGCCGGTGACACGTTCGCGTACGCGTCGGCCTCGCGCTACAGCAACAACAGCGGTACCGCGAGCGGTGCCTCGACCACCGAAGCGGTGGTGCACGCGCTGGCCGAGACGGTCGAGCGCGACGCCTTCTCGCTCCTGCTCGTCGACACCTTCCTCGTGGCGTCTCCGGCGCGGCTGCGGCTGGTCGACCCCGGCACCCTGCCGGACGCCCTCGCCGCTCTGCTCGGGTACGCCGAGCGGCGGGTGGGGCGGCGGGTCCGGCTGATCGAGATGACGACCGATCTGCGGGTGCCCGCCTACTGCGCCCATGCCGCGCCGGACGGCGGGTTCAGGTTCCAGGGGTACGGGGCTTCGCTGTCGGCGGCCCATGCGGTGCGGCGCGCGCTGCGCGAGCTGCTGCAGATCTCCGCGCCCGCGGAGCGGGCGTTGTGGGTGCCGCGCGATTTCGGGGCGCTGAGGCGCCGGCCGCGGCTGCTGGCCGCCGGGCGGGCGGATTTCGGGCCGCACCTCGCGGGCGCGGTGGAGGTGCCGTTCCGGGAGACCGCCGCACCGGCCACGGCCCGGGGGCACCTGGACGACCTGGTCGCGATGCTCGGCGCGCGCGGGTTCCGGCCGTTCGCGTGCGTGCTGCACCGGGCTTCCAACGGCGTGTCGACGGTGAGTACGTACACGCCCGGGCTGGAACGCTTCCTCGTTGTGACGGGCGGGAACGCGGTGGTGCCCGGGCCGCGCGGACGGGCCGTACGCGGCGGGTGACGGGCCCGGTGGCGGAGGGCGCTCCCGGCGCGGCCGCTGCGCCGTGCCGGGGGAGCCGTCTGTCACCAGGGGACGCCGAGCGATGCCGCGGCGCGCACTCCGGACAGGCAGCCGTCCTCGTGGTAGCCGCCCGCGTGGTGGTAGGCGCCGGCGAAGGCCAGCCGGTGGTCGGAGACGAGCGGCAGGAGCCGCTGCGCGGCGGCGCTCTCGGGGGTCCAGGCGGGGTGTTCGTAGCTGAGCGGGGCGATGACGGTGGCGGGGGAGGCCCGCCGGGCCTCGTCGTTGTAGGACGCGATGTGGTGGGCGGCCGAGGCGATGCCCTGGAGCCGGTTCAGGTCGATGCTCAGCGAGGGTGCCGCGTTCACGGGGCGGCACGACCTCTGGCGGTAGTTGTGCGTGCGGCGCATGCCCGGTGCGGTGGGGAGTACGGAGGCGTCGGTGTGCAGGACACCGGGGTTGGCCACGTAGTCGAAGACGCCGAGGATTCGCGTTTCGAGCCCGGACGGGTCGGCCAGCAGGTCCAGTGCGTGCCGGGGGTGGGTGGCGATGACGGCCTTGTCGAAGGAGCGGACGGTGCCGGTGGCGTCGCGGACGTCGATGGTGCGGGCGGTTCGGCGCACGGAGCGGACCGGGGTCGACCGCAGGACGGTGGTCAGCCGTGCGGCGATGCGTTCGACGTAGGAGGCGGTGCCGCCGACGACGGAGCGCCAGCCGTTGTCACCGGCCAGGACACCGTTGTGGTCCAGCGTCTCGAAGAGGTGGCCGAGCGGGAAACGCCGGACGTGGTCGGCGGGGACGAGTCCCATGGTGACCATGACCGGCATGATGACGTGCTCGACGACGTAGTCGCCGTACTCCCCGGCGTCGATCAGCTCGTGGAGGGTGCGGTCGGCCGCGGTGGCGCCCAGTGCGGCCGTCAGGTCGTCGGAGAACCGCTTCGTCTGCTCGGTGACGCGCTGCCACGCGGCCGCGGGCACCGCCTGCGGCTGGGGCGGGGGCCTGTGCAGGTCGTGGGCGTCCGGGTTCGCGAATCCGCATTCCTCGCAGACGACACTCAGCGTGATTTCTCCCAACGGCCTGGTGGTGACGCCGAGTTCGTCGAACAGGCGCATCAGGTGCGGATTGCCCCGGGCGTGGACCATCATCACGGCGGTGTCGACCGCGACGCTCCCGCCCGCCCCGTCGGGCACGGTGTGGGTCTCGGCGTGGCCGCCGATCCTGGGCGCGGCCTCGTACAGGGTGACGTCGTACGAGCGCTGGAGGAGGTGGGCGGCGGTCAGCCCGCCCACTCCCGAGCCGATCACCGCGACGCTGGTCCTGGGCACTGGGTGTCTCCTTGGTGGTGGCTCGTTGCCGTGCCCGGGTTCAGCCGGCCAGGGCGCCGGTCGCGTGGCGGCGGTGCAGGCGCATGGTGAGCCGGTGGGGGCCGAGGGTGGCGCGGCGAGAGGGGCGGACGCGCGGTCCGGGAACGGGCCGCAGCTGCCAGTGGGCGGCGATGGAGGCGAGGGCGAGGACCGTCTCGGTGAGGGCGAAGGTCTCGCCGAGGCACTTGCGGGCGCCGCCGCCGAACGGCACCAGGCTGCCGTGCGCGGGCTTCGGGCCCCGGTGCGGGCGGTCGGGCTCGAAGGACTCCGGGTCGGGGTGGAGGTCGGCGCGGTGGTGGAGCTGGTAGGAGCTGTAGACGACGGTGGTGCCGGTGGGCAGGTGGTGGCCGCCGAGTTCGGTGTCGGCGGTGGTCCTCCGGGTGATGAGCCAGCCCGGCGGGTACAGGCGCAGGGTCTCGGCGACGACCCGGCGGGTGAGGCCGAGCGCGGGCAGGTCCTCGTAGCGGGCGGTGCGGCCGCCGAGGGCGGCATCGGCCTCGGCCTGGACCCGGGCCCGGATGTCCGGGCGCGTGCCGAGCAGGTGCCAGGCCCACGACAGCGTACAGGCGGTGGTCTCCACCCCCGCGATGACGAACGTGACCAGCTGGTCGTGGATCTCGGTGTCGGTCAGGCCCCGGCCGTCCTGGTCCCGGGCGGTCAGCAGGGTGGACAGCAGGTCGTCCTGGTGGACGCCGGTGGCGCGGCGGTCGGCGATCAGCACCTCGGTGAGCTCGCGCAGGTGTGCGCGGGCCCGGGCGAAGCGCCGGTTGGCGGGGGTGGGGATCCGGTCGGCCATCGGCAGCGCGAGCATCACGCGCCGGGCGACGGAGGTGCTGATCGCGGTGACGCTGTCGAACACCCCGGGCAGGGCGGTGCTGTCGAGCGTGAACAGGCATCCGGCGGTGACGGCGGCGGAGAGCCGGCTCATCTCGGTGGGCACGTCCAGGACCTGGCCGTGGTGCCAGTGCCGGGTGAGGGCGGCGATCTCCCGCGTCATCGTCGCCGCGTAGCCCGGCAGCCGCGTGTGGTGGAACGCGGGCTGGACGAGCCTGCGCTGCCGGCGGTGGGCGGAGGCCGGACAGCTGGAGATCCCGTCGCCGGCGGCCTCACGGAACTTGTCGTAGAACGGGCCGCCCTTGTCGAAGGTGCGGTCCTCGGTCAGGACGCGGTGGACGAGGTCGGGATGGCAGACCACGTACGCCCGGTGCGGGCCCATGCGGATACGCACCAGGTCGCCATGGGCGGGCAGGGACGCCACGAGCTCCAGCGGCCTGCGTACCAGCGCGAGCGTGTGGCCGAGCAGGGGCAGCGCACCGGGGGCACTGGCCAGGGTGTACGCGGGGGGCGTCACCGGTTCTCCTCTCGTTTGGGGGTTCGGCGGTACGGATCCCGCCCGGCGGGGCGGCGGAGGCGCGGTCAGGGTTCCCGGTCGACGTAGCGGAACTCCGGTCCGTAGGTGGCCCCCTGGCCGTCCGGCAGGGGGATGCGGACCAGGACGCGCGCGAGGGCCCGCATGTGCCCCATGGACCTGATCGCGTTGCTGAGCTCGGCGTACTGGGCGGCCTTCGACGTCGCCCGCCACACGGACTCCAGGGCCCGCAGCATGGAGCTGTAGTGGGCGTTGAAGTCGTCGAGGACGACCTCGACGCCGCCGGTGGGCCTGTTGACCGGGTCGTTCGCCCAGCCCCCGCCGGGCACGCGCCCCATGGGGTGGGTCGCCGGCATCGGGACCGGAGGGCCGGTGAAGTCCCAGGCCGGGACGCCGGGTTCGCCGTCCTCGCCGGTTCTGGCGAGCTTGCGGCCGCGGGCGATCTCACGGAAGACGTAGTAGTGGGCCGGCTCGCCCGGGCCGGCGGGGTAGGGGTTGTCCGGGCGGTCTCCGGTGCCTTCGCTCTGCTCCATGATGACGCCGATGGCGGTGTCCGCGGCCTGCCAGCCGCGGATGGGGGTGATGGCGCTGCCGCCGGCGTACCGCTTGGAGAGGTCGACGTCCAGTTGCGGGCCCGGGTCCGCGTCGAACAGGTGCCGGTTGTGCGCGACGGCCGTCCTCACCTTGGCGTAGAACGCGCCCATGGTGCCGCCGGCACCGGTACTGGCACCGGCGTCGGCGGCGAGCGGGCGGTCGGGCAGCTCGATGCGCGCGTACATGTCGGCGGCCTGCCGGTCGAGCCCGGTGAGGTGGACCGTCAGACCGGGCCGAAGGCCCCCGGGCAGCGGCCCCGGATACGCCGGCACGGTGCGCGGGTCGGTCAGGACCGGCGCGGAGCCCGTGGCGCGGAGGATGTTGGCCGCCAGGGCGAGGTGGGTCATCTCGTCGAAGACGATGTCGCGAAGCGCCGTGTGAACGGCGTCGTCGGCGTGCGGGTCCTTGATCGACCAGAGGCCGCACGAGTAGACGGGAATCGTGGCGAGCTCCAGCAGGACCGCGAGTTGGAGAGCCGCCCTGAGCCACTCGGGCCCGCAGTCCGCGTCATCGACCCGCATCAGGCCGTCGGCCGTGACACCCCGGCAGTCGAGCACCCCTGTCATCACGCGCACCTCTTCCGCACCACGCCTGCCTGCCCGCTGCCGGAACCTACTGCCGCGGACGGTGAACCGCGGACAGATACCGGGCCACCTCGAAGCGGTTCACTCCACCGGCCCAACCACCGGCCACGGATCCGGCCGTCGGCCGGGTGACACATGGCCGGGCCCGGCCGCACGGCTGCGCGCCGTGCGACCGGGCCCGGCCGCGAACCGACTGATCCAGAAGGCGTCAGACGGCTCCGAACAGCCGACCGCCGGGCGCCGCCGGGTCGTTGGACATGAAGAACTCACGCGCGGCCCGGACGAACTCGGAACGGGAGATCCGTCCGTCGCCGTCCGTGTCCAGGGCCGCGAACGCCTGGGCGGTGTCGGGCGCCGGAACACCCCAGACGTTCCCCAGGAACCGGGCGAACTCGCTCTTGTCGATCTCGTTGTCGCCATTGACGTCGATGACGTCGAACAGCACATTGCTCAGGCCGTCGACCGAGTCGAAGCGGCTGTTGTCGAGGATCGAGGCGCGGGCCGCCGCGATGTACTCGTCCTTGGAGATCCGCTGGTCGCCGTTGGCGTCCGCGTGGCGGGCGAGCTCCTGCCAGAACATGGCGTACCCGGCGTGGAGGGCCGTGGCCCGGCGGTCACCGCGGTCCAGCCGGTACTCGGTCAGGAGCCGGTCGACGAGCTGCTGGAAGTCGCTCCACTCGACGTACCCGTTGTGGTCGGTGTCGAGGGCATTGAAAATCTTCTCGATCTTGAGAGTGATGATGTCAGGAGCCGTAGTGGCCATTTCTTCTTCCTTTTCGGAAGGAGCGGGGGACGGCGAGCATGGCGCATTCGCCGAACGCGACGCTAGCAGTGGACGAACTGACCGGTCGTGCGACGAATACCCGTGCTGCTGCGGTCAGGTGAACGGGTTGCTCCACCCGGGCGGACCGCCGGTCGTGCGTGCATGACAGGGGCGGGGATCCGGCGGTCCTGCGGTGGCCGGTGCGGGCCCGCCGGCCGCCGTGACGAACAGAGTTCACGCTCCCGCCACCCCGATGCCGCCCTGCGGCTATCGGTCGAGCCGCAGGTGATGGATGGATATGCGCCAGCACCGCATTGCCGTCAGCCGTCGACCCGCAGGAGAACCATGAACACCGGCCCCACCCCCGCACCGTTGTCGCGGCGTCGTCGCCCGGGCCGCGGGCTGCTCGCCGCCGCGGCGGCCGGCGCGCTCGCACTGGGTGGCCTGGCGGGGCTCGCCGCCCCGGCCGGTGCGGCCACCGCGCCCGCCGCGGGTGCGGCCCTGCGGGCCCAGCCCGGCGACCTGCTGGACGTGAGCCTGGACCAGCTGCGCCCCACCCAGTCCTCGATCGGCTACGACGAGGTCTACTACAAGCTCGGCCGCTACACCTCGCCCAAGGACGAGCTGAACGGGTCCGTCAACAAGCGCTTCAACGACTGGTGCGAGACCAACGGTCAGGGCGAGGCCGTGACGGTGCGGCCGGGCGCCCGGCTCGCCGACCCGTCGACCTTCACCTGCGCCCTCGCGCCGGGCCAGGAGACCGCCGCCAGCCGCGCCGGGATGAAGACCGTCGTGGTGGGACCGGGCGGCGCGCTCTACCTGACCGACGGTCACCACACCCTGACCTCCTTCCTGGAGGCCCCGGACGGCGGTCCGCAGCTGCACATCCGCCTGATCGTCCGGGCCGACTTCAGCGACCTGTCGCCGGCCGCCTTCTGGCAGGCCATGCGGGCCCGCGACTGGGTCCGCCTGGTCGACGAGAGGAACCAGCCGCTCACCGTCGAGCAGTTGCCGCAGCACCTGGGTCTGGCGTACTTCCACGACGACCCGTACCGCAGCCTCGTCTACTTCACCCGCGACATCGGCTACTCGGTGCCGGACGACGCGGCCGAGTACCTGGAGTTCCTCTGGGGCGACTGGCTGCGGGGCCAGGGCATCGGCCTGCCCGGCTCCTACGACCCGGCCGACTCCGCCTCCTACCTGGCGGCGGTCCGAACGGCCTCCCAGGCCATGTCGGCCGCGCCCGGGGACACCGTGATAGCCGAGGGCCGCACCGCCGACCAGCTGGGCCGGCTGACCCCGTGGAACGCCGGAAAGAAGCCCACCGGCGGCGAGTTCGGCAAGCTGAGCGCGCCGATCACCGATGCCAAGCCCGGCAAGCTCGCCTACGCCCTGGACTTCCGCGCCAAGGTCGCGACCGGCCCGGCCTGCACCAGCACCGTCACCGGCCGCCACACCGGCCCGCTCGTGGTCGGCACCGGCACCACCTGCCTGACCGACGCCCAGCAGACCGGCCCGGTCGTGGTCCGCGCCGGGGCGAGCCTGGTCGTCACGGGATCGGACCTCACCGGTCCGGTCCAGGCGGTGGGCGCCGGCACGGTGCGGTTCTGCGGCACCACCCTGACCGGCCCGCTGAGCGTGGTGAACACCCGTGACCAGCTGACCCTGGCCGGTCCGGGCTGCACTCCGAACACCCTGAACGGCCCGCTCCAGCTGGTCGGCAACCCGGCCTCCTGAGCCCGGCGGCCCGGCGGCCCGGCCGCGGCACCGCCTGCCGGCCGCTCCCCACCCGGGGAGCGGCCGGCAGCCGTCACTGATGGTCGCCCGCCCGCAGCTCGGTGGCGATCTGGCGCCGACCGGAGACGAGGGCCTCGGCGAGCACGCCGACGGGCCTCATCGCCCCGCCGACGCCATGTCAAGGTGGTTCCGCGAACCTGGCCCGTCCGCCGGTCGGTACTGCCCGTAAGGGCAGAGCCGCGAACCCTGCGGCCGGCAGCGGTACTCGGCGCCGCCGACCGGCGGAATCCGGTCAGATTCCGGATTCGCGGGCGGCCCGCCCGGGTGCGCCGGTAACCTCGCGGCGGGTGCTCGCCGGCGGCCCGACCGGTCGAACGGGGGGTGTTCTTGGACGGGATCCGCGGGCGGTTCGCGCACCTGCCGAGGCAGGTCGATCCGCTGCTGGCCGACCGCATCACCGAGGCCGTCCTGCTCTCCGGCCTGCCGGTCGCCTTCGGCGGCCAGGGCCCCGGGGCGCACCTGTGCCCCGCGGATCCGCTCGACGATGACGACCGGTGCGACGGGCTGATAGCCCTCCACTGGCGGTCCTCCCGCCGGCTGTCCGACGCGGCAGCCATGGAACGGCCCCAGCAGCCGGCCTTCGCGGCCCGGCAGACCGTCACCGCGAGCATGGAGACCGCGCTCGCCGAGTTCCTCCCGGCCTTCGGCCTCGACGCCCGCCGGGACCGTCTCGGCTGGGAACTGCGGGTCGGCGGTACGCGCGGCAGCGGGGTGCACGTTCCGCCGGATGTCCTGGTGCGGCGTCCGCCCGGGCGGACACCGGCCGAACTCGGGCTGGGCCCCGAGGCCGTCGGGGCCGTCCGGCGCAGCGCCGCTCTCGCCGGGCTGCCCGTCGCCGGCCACCTCGGCGCTCCCGGTGTCACGCTCGGACCGTGCCCTCCCTCCGGCGACGAGGACGACACCGCCGGTGTCGTGGACCTCGGCTGGAACCCGGCCCGCCGGCTCTCCGATCTCGCCGACAGCCGTTCCCCCGCCGCCGGGTCGGCGACGGCTGCCCGGTCCGCCGTCCACGCGGCGATGAGCCACGCCCTCGGCACGGTCCTCGGCGTCTGTGGAACGGACCTGGGGTGGGTCCGGCCCCAGGGCCGGGAGAGACGGCTGCGGGCCTACGGCGCGTCCGCCGCCCCCGCGATCCGGCGCTGACCCGCCCACCCGCCGGCCCGCCGGCGAACCGGACATCCACGATCAGCCGCAGCGGAGACCTGGAGAACGCCCAGCCCGCCCGACCAAGGAGTGCGGCATGAGGATCACCAAGCGCGCCCCGTGGCCGGTCTACGGCGTGCTGGTGCTCTTCCTGGGACTGCTCGCGGCCGACCAGCACCGCCTGGGCGAGCCGGTGCTGCCGGCGGTGGCGATCTACCTGACGGTCTGCCTCCCGCCGGCCCCGCTCACCTGGTGGGCATCACACCGAGGACGCGACTGACCCGGGGCGGCCGTTGCTGACCTCGTCGGCCGACTCCGGCCCCCCGCACGGGAACCGTCCTGCCGATCAGGGTTTCGTGTGGGCGGAAGCGCGTTGGGCAAGGGCCGCCCGCGCAGCGGGAGTTCGGCCGGTGGGAGTGCGGGGCCCGCGCAGCGGGAGTTCCGGTGGCCGACGCCTTGGCTAATCTACCCAGGTGACCACCGACCTGACCCTGCTGCCGCGTGTCGCCTATCGCGGACAGGAAGTCACCGCGCCCCGGCTCCGTGCCCTCCTCGCGCTGCTCGCGGGCGACTTGCGCACGGGCTGCGGCACCGAGCGGCTGGTGGCGGGGCTGTGGCCGGACGCGTTGCCGGAGCGGCCGGGAAAGGCGCTGCAGGTCCTCGTGTCCAGGGCCCGGGCGCAGCTGGGCGCCGGCGTCATCGTCAGCACGCCGACCGGATACCGGCTCACCCTCGGCGAGGACCAGGTCGACAGCTCCGCCCTGCTGCTGCACGCCGCCGCGAGCGCGGACCGGGCCAGGGCCGGGGACCACGCGGGGTCGCTGGCCGCGGCCGAGGCCGGGCTCGCGCTGTGGAAGGGCACCCCCGACGCGGCCGGCGACACCGGCCCCATAGCCGCGTTGCGCACGGAGCGCGCCCCCGTCCGCGGCACGCTCGTACGCGCGCAGGCGCTCGCGCTCGCCCGGCTGGGTCGGCACGCGGAGGCGGCCGGGCCACTGGCCGTCGCCGCCTCGGCGCATCCGCGCGACGAGGAGGTGCTCGCCGAGCTGCTGCGCGGCGAGGCGGCGACGGCGGGCCCGTCCGCCGCGCTGACGCGGTACGAGGCGTATCGCCGTGAGCTGCGCGACGGACTCGGCACGGATCCGGGCGCCGGGCTCAAGGCCGTACAGCGGGAGCTGCTGCGCGGCGAGGCGCCCGTGGTCAGGCACGGCGTGCCGCACGAGCCGAACCCGCTGCTCGGGCGGGACGAGGACATCGCGGCGGTGGAACGGCTGCTGCGCGCCTCCCGCGCCGTCACCGTCGTCGGCCCCGGCGGCCTCGGCAAGACCCGGCTCGCGCACGCCGTCAGCCGCCGGGCCGAGCAGCGCGTGGTGTATTTCGTGCCGCTCGCCGGCGTCACCGCGGACGAGGACGTGGCCGCGGAGGTGGCCTCCGCGCTCGGCGCGGGCGAGGGGCGGCCCGGCGCGGTGAGCGGCCACGCCTCGGCCGACCCGGTGTCCGGCATCCTCGGCGTGCTCGGCTCCGGGCCCGCGCTGCTGGTGCTGGACAACTGCGAGCAGGTCGTCCGGGGCGCCGCCGACCTCGTACAGGCCCTGGTCTCGTCCTCGAAGGACCTGCGGGTGCTCGCCACCAGCCGGGCCCCGCTGGGCCTCACATCGGAGGCGGTGTACGCACTGCCGGAGCTCGGTCTCGACACCTCGGTCGAGCTGTTCACCCAGCGGGCCCGGGCCGCCCGGCCCGGCGTGGGGCTGCCGCCGGACGCGGTGGCCGAGCTGTGCCGCCACCTCGACGGGCTGCCGCTCGCCGTGGAGCTGGCCGCGGCGCGGGTGCGGGTGCTGTCGGTGCCGGAGATCGCCCGCCGTCTCGGCGACCGGTTCGCGCTGCTGCGGGGCGGGGCGCGGGACATGCCGGAGCGCCACCGCACGCTGCACGCGGTCGTGGAGTGGAGCTGGAACCTGCTCGCCGAGGACGCCCGGGCGGCGCTGCGCACGCTTTCCGTCTTCCCCGGCGGCTTCCTGGGCGAAGCGGCGGAGCAGGTGCTCGGCGAGGACGCGCCGGCTCTCCTGGAGCAGTTGGCCGATCAGTCGCTGCTCACCGTCGCCGACACCCCGGCCGGCGTGCGGTTCGGGATGCTGGAGACCGTACGGGAGTTCAGCGCCGCCCGGCGCACGGCGGCGGGCGAGGAGGACGAGGCCGTCGGCCGGCTCCTCGCCTGGGCACGGGACTTCGGGGTCGCGTACCACGACGCGCTCTTCGCCTCGGAGTCGACGGCCGCCTGGGAGCGGATCAAGGCCGAGCAGGACAACCTCGTGCCGGCCCTGCGGCACGCCCTGGCCCGTACCGACGGCCCCAGCATCGCCGCCCTCACCGCCGTGCTCGCCGCTCTGTGGTCCACCGACTCCAGCTTTCCCCGCCTCGCCGCCCTCGCCGCGGAGACCGGCCCGCCGCTGTCGCACTACCACCCCGGGCCCGAACACGTCGAAGTCGCCCGAACCGCCGCGGTGTTGTGCGCGGCGAGCCTGTTCATGGGCCACGGCCCGCGCGCCGTACGCCAGCTCGTCACCCTCCGGAGGCTGCCCCCGGCCCCGCCGGACACGCTGCTGCGCGCCACCGCGTTCGTGCTGAGCGCGGTCCCCGGAATGCTGCCTCCCGACTACGACGTGCTGCGCGAGCTCTGCGACAGCGAGCAGCCGCTGGTCGCCGGCGTCGCCGAGTGCATCGCCTCCTACGTCTGGGAGCACGAGCACGAGATCGACCGCGCGCTCGCCTCGGCCCGCCGGACGGTCGTCGCACTGGCACCGGTCGACAATCCTTCCGTGCGGCTCATGGTGCATTCCCGGCTGAGCGAGCTGTGCTTGCGGACGGGGCAGGGGGAGGAAGCGTACGAGCACCTCAAGGCGTCGCTCCGGGTGCTGCCGCGGCTCGGCGACGGCCACGACCACATCGGCATCCGCTCGCTCCTCGTCCTCGCCTGCCTGCAGCGCGACGACCCCGACGAGGCCGAGCACTGGCTGCGGCAGACGGAGAGCGACAACACCCCGCAGCGGGACGCCTTCTACCGGCCCGACCTCGGCGGGCGCGCCGAGATCGCGCTCGCCCGCGGACTGACGGAGACCGGGCTCGGCCTGTGGCGCGGCGCCGTGGAGCGCATGCTCGCGGCCGGTTCGACGCACGGCGACGACGCCCGGCTCGACCCGTGGGCGCTTCAGATCCAGTCGGCGTCGGTGACGGCGCACGCGCACGCCGGCCGTATCGTGCTGGTCGCGGAGCCGGTCGACCGGCTGCGGCAGCGGCTGCGGACGCTGCTCTCCGGCCCGTCCCGCCTGCCCATGGAGCTCCCGGTGTTCGGGACGGTGCTGCACGCGCTCGGCCTGGCGGGGCTCGCGTCCGGCGACGCCGGTACCGTACGGATGATCGCGCTGGCCGAACGGCTGCTGGTGCTGCGCGACTTCCAGCCGACGATGTCGGCGGACCGCGCCCGGAAGGCGGCCGAGGACGCCGACCGGGCGGCGTACGCCGACGCGGTGTCGGAGTACGCCGCCCTGGGGCGGGACGAGCTGCGGGAGGCAGCCCGCGCGCTCATTTCGGGTCGCGGTTGAACAACGCCGTCGACCAGCGGTGGCCGAGCGCGGACAGGCCGACGCACCAGAGGACCGCGATCCACCAGTTGTCGCCGATCCCGGTGCCGAGCAGCAGGCCGCGCAGGGTCTCGATGGCCGGCGTGAACGGCTGGTACTCGGCGATCGGCTGGAACCAGCCCGGCATCGTGTCGGCCGGGATGAAGGCGCTTGAGATGAGCGGGAGGAGGATCAGCGGCATCGCACTGTTGCCGGCCGCCTCGGCGTTCGGGCTGGCCATGCCGATCCCGACCGCGATCCAGGTGAGCGCCAGGGCGAACAGCGCGAGCAGCCCGAACGCCGCCAGCCAGTCCAGGGCCGTGGCGTGCGTGGACCTGAAACCGATGGCCACGGCGACGGCACCGACGAGGACCAGGCTGGCGAGCACCTGCAGCACGCTGCCGACGACGTGCCCGATGATCACGGAGCCGCGGTGGATCGCCATCGTGCGGAAGCGGGCGATGAGGCCCTCGGCCATATCGGTGGAGACGGACACCGCGGCCCCGATCACGGTGCTGCCGATGGTCATCATCAGGATGCCCGGGACGATGTAGGCGATGTACTCGGAGCGGTCGGCGCCGCCGCCACCGATGCCCGCGCTCATCACGTCTCCGAAGATGTAGACGAAGAGCAGCAGCAGCATGACCGGCGTGAGCAGCAGGTTCAGGGTGAGGGACGGGTAGCGCCGCGCGTGCAGCAGGTTGCGGCGCAGCATCGTGGCCGAGTCGCGGACGGCGAGGGAGAGGGCGCTCATCGGACGGTCTCCTGGGGCTGGTCGGGGGCGTCGGTGCCGCTGGTCAGGGCGAAGAACACGTCGTCGAGGTCGGGGGTGTGCACGGTCAGCTCGTCCGCCTCGACGCCGGCCGAGTCCAGCCGGTCGAGGATGGAACGCAGTTCGCGCTGGCTGCCGTCGCCGGGGATCTGCAGTGACAGCGCCTCGTCGTCCCTGGTGACCTCGCGCAGGGCGACGGCGGCGGACCGGTACGCGGACGGGTCGGAGAACCGCAGCCGCACGTGCCCGCCAGGGACGAGCCGCTTCAGCTCGTCGGCGCTCCCCTCGGCGGCGATCCTGCCGTCGCTCAGCACCGCGATGCGGTCGGCGAGTTCGTCGGCCTCGTCCAGGTACTGGGTGGTGAGGAAGACGGTGACGCCGCCGGAGACCAGCTCGCGGATGATCCCCCACATGTTGTGGCGGCTGCGCGGGTCGAGGCCGGTGGTCGGCTCGTCGAGGAAGATGATCCGCGGGTCGCCGACCAGCGTCATGGCGATGTCGAGGCGGCGCTTCATGCCGCCGGAGTAGGTGGAGACGGGCTTCCTGGCCGCCTCCACCAGGTCGAGGCGCCCGAGGAGCTCGGCGGCGGTGCGGCGGCCCTCGCGGCGCGAGAGGTGGTGCAGGTCCGCCATGAGGAGCATGTTCTCCTCGCCGGTGATCAGGCCGTCGACGGCGGAGAACTGCCCGGTGACGCCGATCGCGGCCCGCACGGCCTGCGGGTCGGCGGCCAGGTCGTGGCCGCCGACCCGCAGGTCGCCGGCGTCGGCGGTGACGAGGGTGGAGAGGATCTTGACGGCGGTGGTCTTGCCGGCGCCGTTCGGGCCGAGCAGGGAGAAGACCGTGCCGGTCGGCACCGCCAGGTCGATGCCGTCGAGGACCGTCTTGTCCCCGTAGGCCTTGCGCAGCCCCTTGGCCGCGATGGCGAGTGAGTGCGATGTCGCTGTCGTCATGCCGCAGAGCTTGCGGCAGGGCGCATTCAGCGCGGTTTCACGATGGTTTCAGCGTCCTGGAACCGGACGGCGGCCCGGTGTTGAACACCGGGCCGCCGTCCGTGCGTGGAGTTGGGGTCAGCGCTCCGGGGCGCCGCTGTCGTACTCGCTGGTTCCCGCGTCCAGCAGCGGGGACTGCTGCTGCTGTTTCATGTGGGCGGGGGCCATCAGGCGCAGCAGGTGGTAGCCGATCAGCACGACCAGGGTGCCCAGGGCGATGCCGCTGAGCGAGAAGTTGTCGGTGAACTTCAGGGACACGTTGCCGATGCCGATGATGACACCGGCCGCCACCGGGACGAGGTGCAGCGGATTGGTCAGGTCCACCCGGTTGTGCACCCAGATCTGGGCGCCGAGGAGGCCGATCATGCCGTACAGGACGACGGTGATCCCGCCGAGCACGCCGCCCGGGATCGCGGCGATCACCGCGCCGAACTTCGGGCAGAGACCGAAGAGGATCGCGAACCCGGCGGCGCACCAGTACGCGGCGGTGGAGTAGACCCGGGTCGCGGCCATCACGCCGATGTTCTCGGCGTAGGTGGTGGTGGCCGGGCCGCCGACGCTGGTGGAGATCATGGTGGCGGCGCCGTCCGCCATGATCGCCGCGCCCATCCGGTCGTCCAGCGGGTCACCCGTCATCTCGCCCACGGCCTTGACGTGTCCGGCGTTCTCGGCGATCAGCGCGACCACGACGGGCAGCGCGACCAGCACGGCGGAGGCGGAGAAGCTCGGGGCGTGCAGGCTGGGCAGGCCGAGCCACTCGGCCTTGCCCACGCCGGAGAGGTCGAGCCGCCAGTGGTCCGTCACCACTCCGGCCCCGTTGGCGGCGTGGATCTGCCCGAAGACCCGGTCGAGGACCCAGGAGATCGCGTACCCGAAGACCAGGCCGAGGAAGATCGCGATCCGTGACCAGAAGCCGCGCAGCACCACCAGGGCGAGGCCGGTGAACACCATGGTGAGCAGTGCGGTCCACTGGTCCTGCGGCCAGTACGTCCCGGCGGTGACCGGTGCCAGGTTGAAGCCGATCAGCATCACCACGGCACCGGTCACGACCGGCGGCAGCACGGCGTGGATCACCCGCGCGCCCGCCGCCCGGACCGCCGCGCCACAGGCCACGAGCACCGCCCCGACCACCAGCATGGCGCCCGTCAGTGTCGCGGCGTCACCACCCTGGGCCTTGATCACCGCGGCCACGCCGACGAAGGAGAGGCTGCTGCCGAGGTAGCTGGGGATGCGCCCGCCGGTGACCAGCAGGAAGAAGATGGTCGCGACCCCGGAGACCATCACGGCCAGGTTGGGATCAAGCCCCATCAGAACCGGCGCCACGAAGGTCGCACCGAACATCGCCACCACGTGCTGAGCGCCGAGCCCGACGGTGCGCCCCCAGCTCAGCCGCTCGTCCGGCTTGACGACCGCACCGGGCGCGGGGCTCCTTCCGTCGCCGTGCAGCTTCCAGCCGAAGCCCGCCATGGGTCACTCTCCTCGTCGGCAATGCCCATGTGGGCAGATCGGGCCATCAGCCGATCACACGACGTGCGCCGATGCAAAATCTCCGCCACCGGACGAGTGGACACACCCCGGCCACGCCACGGCGCGCGGGGGGTCCGCGGCCGTCACGGCGAGGACTTCCTCGGCTGGGCCGCACGCCCTGAACAAGGAACTCCCGTGCGAGTTGCCGTTCGTGCCAACCCCCAACCTGGCGGGCTCGCCGGTGCATCACCACCCCCTACGGCGACACCCCCGAACCCCGCGTCACCATCCCGTCTGCCGCCTGACCGTCCCGACCGCGCGGCGCCCGCCCCGCGGCGGTCGGGCGCCGCGCGAGCGCGGGGGCCTCGTGTTCCCGTTCGACGACGGTATTCCCGTGGCGGGGGACTCGCCGGGCGGTGTCAGACGACGGTGAGCAGCGTTCCCTCGTACGCCAGCCACTGCGCGAACGCGTGCAGTCCCTTCGCGTATCCCGTGGCCGGTGTCCACGCGGGCGGGCGGGGGTTGGTCGCGAACTCGGTTCGGGGGGAGGGCGGTCCGGGTGGAGATGGCTCGGCCCGCACCGGTACGGGCCGGACGGCCGCGTGCACGGCGTGCGCCAACTCGCCGATCGTGGTGGGTTTTTCGGCCGCGACGGTCAGGGTGTGGGCCGTAGGGCGGGTGCGGAGCACCGCCAGGATGGCATCGGCCAGGTCGTCCGTGTACACGGGGTGCGTCTCGGCGTCGGGGCTCCCCTGGACGGTCACCGGCCGGCTGCGCAGGGCGTCCCACACCATGCGCCCGATGAGGGTGTCCCGGGAGCAGCCGGGGCCGTACACCTCGCCGACGGCCAGGGTGTACGGCCGTGGGTCGTCGGGCAGTTGGATCCTCAGCTCCCGGGCCGGGGCTCCCTCGCGCAGGCCGGTCAGGTCGAGGACGGCGTCGGGTGCCCCGTCGCCGGTCAGGTCGGTCAGCCTCCCCACGAGGTGCTCGCCGAGCGGTGTGGCGCCGCCGCGTACGGTGAGGCCGGCGGGCCGCCGGGGCCGGCGGGGGGCCGGCCGGTCGGCGGCCTCGTGCCCGGCGGCCAGTGCCCGGCGGGCCACGGCTGCCAGGGCCTCGCGGCGTTCGGCGATCCGTTCCTCGGTGCTGGCGTTGCTGATGCCGCCCGGCCCGATCGTCGCGATCGCCTCCGCGTGCACCGCGGTTCGTTCCGCCGGTCCGGTGGCGTCGACGTCCAGGCCGAGGCGGGCGGCCTCGTGACCCATGGCGAGGGCCGTGAGCCAGGTCCCCCGGACGTCCGGTGCGTCCGACTCCGGCCCGGGCGGCGTGAACAGCGAGCGGGGCAGCTCAAGGCCGCGAAGGTACTGTTCGCAGTCCATGTGCAGCCAGCGCTCGGGGCCCGGTCCGGTGACCCGCACCGCGCAGCGCGCGACGCCGTACTTGAAGAACGGCAGGACCGTCAGGCCGGTCAGCCGGCGCTCCTCGTCGCCGGGCCGGTCGCCGGGCAGGAAGCAGACCGAGCGGCGCGGCCCCCGGAAGGCGTTGCCCGAGATCGAGCCGCGGTCCTGGTGTTCGGCGAGGTTGGGGACGGAGACGTAGCGGGGGACACCGCTGTCGTTCAGATAACGATGCATCAGAATGTCGTCGGGCCAGCCGCCGAGGCGCTCGCGGCCGTAGCGGACGAATCCTTCGGCGACGGACCGGGGCAGTACGATCGCGACGCACGGGAAGTACTCGTTGACCGCGCCGACCCAGCGGGCGCCGGCCATGGCGCCGAAGCGGACCGCGGCCCCGTTGCGGGAGTCCCACAGGGCGAACAGCGCCAGCGCCGCGTCCGGCATCGCGTCGATGGCGAGGTTGACCCGTTCGAAGAACGATTCGGACAACAGCATGTCGTCCTGGACCACCAGTTGGTGGGTGGCGCCGTCCTCGATGGCCTCCCAGGCGGCGAGGGCCGTGCGCAGGACCGACGGAGTGCCGGTCGGGTCCGGGTCCATGACGACGCGCAGCGCGCCCGGAGGCGCGGTCAGGGCCATCTGCTCGGCGGCCCGCCGGCGCTTGGGGTGGGTCATGACCACACCGCTGAGCTGATGGCGTGTCACGTGGTTTCCCTCTTTCTGATGGGGTGTGGGGGACTTGGTGGCACTCGTGTCGTAATCGGCTACTGCGGGTGCCATCGATTCCGGACAGTACGGATAGAGCCGGAGGCTGGCAAGAGTGCCGAATTCGCACTGGTGTCACGGTTGGTGTCCCAAGGATGCTGGATGGGCACGCCACCTTCCGTGTGAAGCATGTGGCTGTGTTTGAGCGCGTATTCGAGAGTTCGCCGTCTTCACGGAGGGAACCCCCTATGTCCGCTGAATCGCACACGCCGTTGAACGAGGCCGGGAGCGACGACGGTGAGAGCGTCGAGTCCCGGTTGGAGAAGCTCCGCGATGCCCGCATCGTCGTGACGGGAGGCGGGGGCCTGGTCGGCAGCCGGCTCACCGCCTTGCTGTGCCGGGCCGGTGCCGACGTGGTCGTCCTGGACCGGATGGACGCCTACCCCGAGAACGGCCACACCATATTCGGGATCGAGAAGTCCGGGGCCAGGCTCGTCGTCGGCGACGTCTGTGACCGCGAGGTGGTCGCCGGCCTGCTCCGGGATGCCGACTTCGTGGTCCACGCCGCCGCCTACGCGGACGTGGCCGCCTGCACCCGGAACCCCGACATCGCCTTCCGGGCCAATGTGCAGGGCACCCAGGTCGTCCTGGAGGAGCTGGCCCGGACGGGGGTGCGCCGGCTGGTGCTGGTCTCCTCCGCGTCCGTGTACGGCGACGGCCCCACCGACTCGCCCGGCCCGCACATGTTCCATGAGGATCAGGCGCTGTTCCCGCTGTCGGTGTACGCGAACGGCAAGTTGTGGGCGGAGCACCAGACCCGGCTGATGCTCGGGGCGTCGTCGGGGGCCGAGTACGCGATCGTGCGCTACTTCTCCGTCTACGGCGATCCGCAGATCCCGAAGCCGGGCAGCCACTCCTGGATGGTTCCCTGGCTGTCCCTGCAGGCCAAGCTCGGCCGCCCGATGCGCCTGAACGGGGGTGGCGTCCAGGTGCGCGACATGGTCCACGTCCAGGACGTGGCCGAGGCGACGGCGCTCGCGCTCGTCGAGGAGGGGATGGCGGGCCGGACGGTGAACGTGGGGACCGGGCGTCCGACGGCGATCCGGGACGTCGCGGACCTGCTGATGCCCTACTTCCCCGAGGCGCGGCGGATCGTCACCCCGCGCCCCGAGGGCGATCCGCTCGGGGGGTACGCCTCCACGGAGCGGGCCCGGGAACTGCTGCGCTGGCAGGCCCGGATCGACGTCGCGGAGGGCGTCGACCGCTATGTGCGCTGGCTGGAGAAGACGCCCGAAGCGGTGCCGCGCTGGCTCAGCGAGGACGGCGCGTGACAGTCTGTGCCCCCGTGACCGCCCGGCGTCGGGCGCACGTCGGAGGGGGTGGTACGAGCATGGGCTATGTCGGATCGTACGTCTGGTCGCTGCGTCAGAAGGTGGGCGACCGGCGGCTGTTGGTTCCGGGTGCCCAGGTCCTGCTGATCGACGAGGCGGGCCGGGGGCTGTTCCAGCAGCGGGTGGACAACGGTGTGTGGGAGCTTCCCGCGGGAGCCTGCGAGGAGGACGGGGGATTCGCCGACGCCGCCGTCCGGGAGGTGGCGGAGGAGACCGGGCTGCGGGTCGGGAAGGACGACCTGGTCGCCTTCGGCTCGCTGTCCGATCCGGCCGTGCACACCGTGACCTACCCGAACGGGGACGTCAACCACTGCTTCGCGCTGTGCTTCGTGGCCCGGAACTGGTCGGGGGAGCTCTCCCCGGGGGCGGACGAGGTGCGCCGGGCGGAGTTCCGGCCCCTCGACGACCCGCCGGCGCCGCTGCACCCGCCCACGCGGGTCGTGCTGGAGATGTACCGCGCGTTTCTCACGGACGGGAGGTTCCGGGCAAGGTGAGCGAGGAGCAATCGATCCGCGTCGCGGTGCCGTGCCGGGCGTGTTTGTCGGGGGAGGACCTGGACTGGCTGGGCGACGGCCGCTCGGTCAGTCTCGCCCTCGACCTGCGGACCACGGCCGAGGTCGTGCCCGGCGGACCGTCCGGGGCGGAGCAGCCGGTGGAGGCCGACTGGTCGGCGCAGGTGTGGACGTTCCTGGGCGAGCGGCTCCCCGGCGCGGCCGGCCCGGCGCCGGCCGTGCGGGTGAGCAGCGAGGCGCCCTCCGCGAGCGGGCTGTCCTCGTCCACGGCGCTGATCGTGGCGCTGTTCCGGGCGTACGCCGAGGCGGCCGGGGCACCGGACGGCGTGCCGGTGCCGGACGCCTCGATCGTCCAGTGGGCGTACGAGTTCGAGTTCGCCCGGTTCAACGGCGGGGGCATGGACCACCTCGCCGTCGCCGAGGGCGGTGCGCTGCTGATCGACGGCCGGGAGCGCGGCCTGCCGGTGGTCCGGGAACGGCTGGAGTTCCCGGAGGACTGGCGGGTGGTCGTGGTGGATTCGGGCACCCGGAAGAACACCGCCGACCACATCCGCACGGTGCGGGCGCAGCTGGCGGCCGGCGATCCGGCCCTGGCGGCGTACCGGGCCGAGGCCGACCGGGCGTCGGGCGCCGCATGGGCGGCGCTGCGCCGGCGCGACCACCAGGCGCTGGGGGAGGCGATGACCCGGGCGCACGAGGCGATGCGCGACTTCCAGGGCATGTCGACCCCGGTCCTGGAGGAGCTGCGGACGCTGGCGCTGCGCGCCGCCGGCCTGCCGTTGAAGCTCAGCGGGGCCGGCGGCGGCGGTTCGCTGGTGGGTGTGTGCCCCGCGGCCGACACGCCCGGGGTGGTGGCGCGGCTGGCCGACGCGCTGCGCGGCCCGTTCCCCGGGGCACGGGTGATCCCCACCCGGGCGGCTCCGGGGAGCCGGAGTGCCCGGGCGGGGACCAGGGTCGGCGTCAGCGCCGGGTGACGGTCACAGGAACGGGTCGTAGTCCTCTCCCGGGGGGACTGCGCCCGTTCCTTCCGCTATTCGCTCCAGTTCCAGGTTGGACCGGTGCCGCGCGCAGTGGAAGCGGCAGTCCCGGCTCGGGTCGACGATGCCGCGGTCCGACGTCTTCCAGATGTCGGGCAGGCTGTCGGTGACGGCGTCGCCGATCCGGGCCAGCGGGTTGCCCCGGTGGTAGGAGCAGATGTACACCCCGGACGGGGTGATCAGGGTGCGCAGCTCGGCGACCCGGCAGTGGTGGTACTCCTTGGGCTGGACCGGCCCGGTGTGCCGGCGTAGCGAGGTGAGCGTGGAGGAGTTGATGAGCTGGAAGGTGTCGCTCTCCAGCCGGGCGGCCTCGGCGAGCTGACTGTCGACCGATGCGAGGAGGTCCTGGGAGACCTGGATGACGTGGTGCTCATCGTCGAACATCGCCTTGGTCTCGAAGTAGTCGCAGCCGATGTCGTGGGCGAGCTCGGCTGCTTGCAGGACCTCCGTGTGGTTGCTGACGACCCGGCCGTCCGGCTCCTGGCGGGTCATGACGAGGAAGGAGTAGCCGAGGGCGCCGGTCTTCGCCTCGGCGAGCAGCCGCATGTTCGCGACGACCTTGTCGAAGACGCTGCGGCCCTTTCGGTCGGGGCGGAAGAGGCCGTACGTTCCGGCGGTGCCGGCGTCCATGGAGACGCGGACCCAGGAGGCGTAGCGGGCGAGTTCGTCGAGGTTCTTGTCGATCATGGTGCCGTTGGTGACGACCCCGACGGCCAGGCCGGCCTCGCCGAGGATGCGCAGGACCTTACGGGTGCCCCGGTGGGCGAGCGGTTCGCCGCCCCCGATGAGCACCACGGCCCGGACGGACATGGAGACCAGTTCCTCCGCGAGCGCGGCCAGCCGCTCGGGGGTGAAGCGGCCCTGGTTGAGCAGCTTTCCGCTGATGCACTCGGGGCAGGCCAGATCGCAGAAGGTCGTCGGATCGAGATCCACGACGAGCGGGGCGTCCGACGCGGCTCCTTCGGCCGCTTGCAGGACGCGGGGCCAGCCTGATGGCTGGTACAGCTTGGAGACGAGATCGAGACGGTCGTGCGTCACGGAGTCCTCCTGTGGACGTGAACGGGGTGCGACCGGGGGAGCCGGGTTTTCGGTGTGCGGGGTCAGCCCTTGACGGCGCCGGCGGCCAGGCCGGAGGCGATCCGGCGCTGGATGATGAGGAAGAAGACCACGACGGGCAGGGCGGTGAGTGTGGCACCCGCCATGAGGCCGCCGTAGTCGGTGCCTCGGCTGGTCGTGAAGGAGACCAGCCAGATGCTGACGGTCTGCTTCTCGGGAGTGGACAACAGGATGTAGACGAGGACGTATTCGTTCCAGGCCTGGACGAGCGCGAAGACAGAGGTGGCGACGATGCCGGGTGCGAGCAGTGGCAGCACCACCCGGCGGAACGCGCCGAGGCGGCCGCAGCCGTCGACCATGGCCGCCTCCTCCAGCTCCACGGGTACCCCGTTGATGAATCCGCGCAGCATCCACACCGTGAACGGCAGGGTGAACACCAGATAGGTGAGGATCACCCCGGTGAGGCTGTCGGTCAGCCCGGCGTCGTTCAGCAGCAGGTACAGCGGGATGATCAGGGCCGTCAGCGGCACCATCTGGACGATGAGGATCACCACGACGAAGGTCTTGCGGCCCGTGAAGCGGAAGCGGGCGAGGGCGAACGCGGCGAGCGTGCCGACGACCAGCGACACCACGACGGTGCCGAGGCCGATGATGACGCTGGAGCGGACGTTGGCCCAGAAGGTCTCCGAGCCCAGGGCCCGGGCGAAGTTGTCCAACGAGAGCCGGCCCGGCCAGAACTTCGGCGGAAGGCTCAGGATCTCGTTGGCCGGCCGGAACGCGGTGAGCACCATCCAGTAGACGGGGAAGCCGATCACCGCGGCGACGAGCAGCCCGAGGAGGTCGTGGCCCAGCGACCGTCGTCGTCTCATTCGAGCTCTCCCGTCCTGAGCATCTGACGCAGGTAGACGACCGATCCGGCGAGCAGCAGCACGACGGTCACGAGCGCGATCGCGGCCCCGGTGCTGTACCGGTTCACCGCGAAGGACTCGATGAAGGAGTAGACGCCCAGCAGGTAGTACTCCCGCTCGGGCTGGCCGCCGCGCATGAGCCAGATCTGGTTGAAGACACCGAAGTTCCAGATCGCGTTCAGCGTGGTGACCATGAGGAGGACCGGTCTTATCACCGGGAGGGTGACGTGCCGGAAGACCTGGAACGGCCGGGCACCGTCCAGCACCGCGGACTCCTCCAGTTCGTGCGGGACCTGCGCCAGCGCGGCCCGCAGGGTGATGGCGGCGAACGGCAGTGAGCCCCACACCACCACGGCGACGATGATGGTGAACCCCTGCCAGGGGTCGATGAACCAGTTGTGGTGGATCATGTCGACCCCCGGCAGTTCGGAGAGCACCCAGTTCGTGACGCCGTAGTCGGTGTCGAAGAGCCAGCGGAAGATCGACGCCGCGACCATCGCGGGCATCGCCCACACGGTGACCAGCACACCGGAGATGACGGCGCGCACCCAGGGCGAGACCCGGTGCATCAGCTGCGCCGTGAACAGCCCGCAGAGCACGGTGAGCACGACGGTCACCGCGGTGAAGAGCACCGTGCGGCCCACCACGGTCCAGAAGAAGCCGTCACCGAGGATCTTCCTGAACTGGTCCAGTCCGGCCCACGGCGGTGCGGCGCCGCTGAAGAGCTGTTCGCGGGTCATGTCCTGGAAGGCGAGCACGACCATGTCCACGAGCGGGTAGCCGAGCACGAGGACCATCGCGAGGACGGTGGGACCGATCAGCAGGTACGGCAGCAGCTTCGGACGCCGCCGCCGGCCCCGGTCAGCGCTCATTGATCACTTCGTTGATCCGCTGGTCCGCCTCACGGGTGGCGTCCTGCACGGACTGCTTGCCGTTGGCGATGCGCTCCAGCATCTCGGGCAGGATGTTGGACTTCTCCACCGACGTCCAGCCGGGCGCGAACGGGGTCATCCAGCCTCCGGTCGCGGCGGCCTGGGCCGCCGGGCCGTTGATGCCGCCGCCGGCGACCTCGGCCAGCTGAGTGGTGTTGTTGGGCAGGGTGTTCACCTCGATCAGGGTCTTCTGCGACTCCCGGTCGGTGAACATCTTGATCCAGTCGGCGGCCAGGTCCTTGCGGGTCGACTTGGCCGGCACCGCCAGGGTGGATCCGCCGAGGAACGGCGGCAGGAGCTTGCCGGACGGGCCGGGGAAGGGGAAGGTGCCGAACTTGTCCTTCAGCTTCGGGTCCCCGCCGGAGCGTTCGTCGGCGGCGGCGTCGGCCTCCCAGGTGTTGCCGTAGAAGACGCCCACGCGGCCCTGCCCGATGACGGCCGGCTGGTCGCTGTTGTCCTTGGCGCGGTCACCGACGTAGTACGTGTCGATCAGCCGCTTCCACTCGGTGAGCCCGGCCACCGACTGCGGCGAGGACAGCGAGCTCTTCCACTTGTCGCCGTCCTTCACGGCGATCTCGCCACCCGCGTCCTTCACGAAGGCCATGGCCGCGTACCAGTAGCGGCCGGGCATGTAGAGCGCCGAGTAGTTGGGGTCCCCGGCGCTGTAGGTGCCCTTCAGCTTGTCCAGCGCGGAGAGCAGTTCGGGGTAGGTCTTCGGGGCGCCGGCGACACCCGCGCCGGAGAACTGGTCGGTGCGGTAGATCGCGACCCGGGCTCCGACGTAGTACGGCACGCAGTACGTCTTGCCGTCGGCACGACAGGCGTCGGCGAGCGCCGGCAGCCAGGCGTCCGACTGGTCGAAGCGCGCCGGGTCGACGGCGGCGAAGGCGCCGTTGACGATGTAGTTGGTGGTCTCGCTGTTGCCCATCTCGACCACGTCGGGAACGTTCTTCCCGGCGAGGACGGCGTCCAGCTTCTGGTTCTTCGTCGTCCACTGCTGGTACTGGACGTCGACCTGGACCCCGGGGTGGGCCTTGGTGAACCGGTCGTTGGTGGACTGGACCAATTGCGGCCAACTCTCCTGCGCGTCCACGGCCAGCCACACCGTCAGTTTGCCGCCCGCCTCGGACCCGCTCCCCGACCCGGAACTGCATCCGGTGGCCGCGAGAGACAGGAGAAACGTGAGGACAAGGGGGCGGTAGGACATGCGAATGGCCATGAGGTCTCCAAGTTCACTATGGGGGCAACCTCCTGACTACCCGTCTGATCACTCCGCGTCGCAGAGGCGCGAACATTCGGCCGGAAGATGACGTTCAGTGTCCCGCAGAGGGCCCAACGCTTGACTCCTCCGGGGCGGTACCCGCAGGTTAGGCCTCTGCACCACGTGATCCCGATACGAAGGGCTTGTTACGTGACCGAGCAGATGACGACTTCGTCCGACGAGACTCCCGACGCCTCCGCCAGGCCGCTCCGGGTCAACGCCTGGAACGGCTGGGACCCGCTGCGCCACGTGATCGTCGGGCGGGCCGAGGGCACCGTGGTCCAGGCTCCCGAGCACGCGGTGCGCCGGGACTACCCCGAGGACGGCTTCCCCCTGGGCACCTACGGCCCGATGCCCGAGGACATGGTCGCCGAGGCCGAGGAACAGCTCGACGACTTCGCCGAGATGCTGCGCCGCCGCGGCATCAGGGTGGACCGCCCCACCCCCGTCGACTTCACCCAGCAGGTCAGCACGCCCGACTGGACGCAGGACTCCATGTTCGGCTGCATGCCGCCCCGGGACCTGCTGCTGACCGTCGGCAACGAGGTCCTGGAAGCGACCATGTCCTACCGCAGCCGCTGGCACGAGTACCTGTGCTACCGGCCCGTGCTGCAGGGCCTGTTCGACGCCGACGAGAACATGCGCTGGGAGGCCGCACCGAAGCCGCGGCTCACCGACGCTTCGTTCAACACCAAGTTCTGGGACACCTACAACGACCTGCCGACCGAGGAGCAGCTGGCCCGGGTCCGCGACTACGACCTGGTGCTGACCGAGGCCGAGCCGCTGTTCGACGCGGCCGACGTCGCCCGCTTCGGCAAGGACCTCTTCGTCCAGCTGTCCTTCGTCACCAACCGCAGCGGCTACCAGTGGCTCAAGCGCCACTTCCCCGACCACCGGGTGCACGCGGTCACCTCCACCAACACCCACCCGCTGCACATCGACGCGACCTGGGTGCCGCTGCGCCCCGGGCTCGTGCTGCACTGCGGCGAGCGGCTCGCGGACGCCGAGCTGATGGAGTTCTTCCGGCTCAACGACTGGGAGATCATCGAGGCGGTGCAGCCCGCGAGCTGGGACCACCCGCCGAAGCTGTCGTTCTGCAGCCCGTGGCTCGCAGGCAACATGCTGAACCTCGACGAGAACACCCTGTGCATCGAGGAGAAGGAGGTCCGGCTCTCGGAGCAGCTGTCCTCGTACGGATTCGAGATCGTCCCGGTGCCGTTCCGGGCGGTCGGGCCGTTCGGCGGCGGGCTGCACTGCGCGACCGTCGACATCGAACGGGACGGCGACCTGCAGGACTACTTCCCGCGCCGGCACGGCCGGTACTGAGGCCGGGCCCGTGCCGTACGTGCTGCCACCGGAGGTCCGTGCCGTCGTCTTCGACTTCTACGGGACGCTGGTGCGGATGGTCGAGCCGCTGCCGCCCGACCACCGCGCGATCTTCGACCGCCGGGGCCTGGCCGCCCAGGGCGCCCGCTGGGGCGACCAGTGGGCGGTGGGCCCCGGCGAGGGCGAGGAGCATGCGGTCCACTCCGCCGCGGAGAACGACTACCACCGCTGGGAGTTGGACCGGCTTCGGCGCAGGGCTCTCGACTGCGGGGTGCCGGAACACGAGCTGGACGGCCTGGTCGAGGAGATCGACCGCGCCATGAAGGCCCTCCGGCTGGAGCTCTTCGAGGACGCCCGCCCCGTCCTCGAAGAGCTCCGCGCGCAGGGGCTGCTGGTCGGCGTCTGTTCCAACTGGTTCTGGAACCTGGAGGATTGCGTGGAGGACGTCGGCCTCGGTGGGTCGGTCGACGTCGTGGTGGGCTCCGCCCGGGCGGGCGCGCGCAAGCCGCACCCGCTGATCTACCGGACGCTGCTGGAGCGGTGCCGACTGCCGCCCGAACACGTGCTGTTCGTCGGGGACATGTGGGCGCCGGACGTGCTCGGCCCGCTCTCGGCCGGGATGCGGTCCGTCCACCTGTGCCGGCCGGACCCGGCGGTGCTCGGATCCGAGCCGCCCCTGCCGGCCGGGGCGGCCCGGATCCGCGGGCTGGGGGAACTGCTCAGGCTCGTGACGAGCGGTGCCGCAGCCGGTCCAGGAGATTGCGGGTGACCTGGACGACACCGGCGTCCTGATCCTTCCCGCAGACCACCGGCCAGTCGGTGGTACCGGCGGAGAACACGGTGCCGCCGGCGGTGAAGACACCCATGGTCGCGGCCCGGGGGCTGGTGATGCCCGGCTCCCGGGCCGGGCCGTTCCAGTGGCCCCACTTGAAGTGGTGGAAGTCCTCGTGGACGGGTTCGAGGACGTGGATGCCGAGGATGAGGAAGGAGGTGGGAGTGCCGTCCTCGCCGCTGGCGCGGGCGACGCCGTGGTCGTCCCGGACGTAGGCGGCGCCGTCGCACTCGTACCCGATGAGCGGGGTGCCCGCGCCGAGCCGGTCGGGCTCACCGCCGTCGGAGCCGTCGCGCAGCCCGGTGCCGGCGAAGACCCAGTGGTCGGCGTGCTGCACGGTGTACCCCTCGCGCGGACGGTCCCCTGGCCATTCGGTGCCCGCCCACATGCCGCCGTTGCGGAAACTCACCCCGGTGAGGGAGTTCTCGGGGCGGCCCACGCCGTCGGGCGCCGCCGGCCACCACTGGTCGGTCGCGGGAAGGTGCGGGTACTCGTCCCCGACGTGGTGGTCGGTGTCCGAGACGAAGGCGGTGTTCCGGTCGGTCGGATGAATGCGCCACCAACACGTGTTGGCGCTGAGGAAAGCGATGTTCCCGCCGTCCCGGACGAATCGCTCGGCATGGCTGCGCATCGCCTCGCTCCAGTACTCGTCATGGCCGACGCTGAGCAGCAGATCATACGAGGACAGTAGATCCGGATCCTCGTGCAGATCGAGATCCGTGCAGAATTCGACCGGATAGTCGTTGCGCTCCAGCCAGGCGATGAAAGGGGCGTCCCAGTAGGCGAGGTCGATGATTCCGCCGGGCCGGTGCAGGCTCACCTTGTGCCCGCGGGGATTGTCGTTCGGCAGGTACACGGGGTGGTCGTAGAGGCTGACGGCGCGCTCCGCGTCCGGCCGGTCGGAGCGGTTGTAGGCATGCCGGGTGAAGGTCGACTTCTTGTAGAGGATGCCGGACCGGCTGCCGGCCCGCCGGGGCCGCACGACGAAGAACTCGCGAGCGGGGCCCTCGATGCTCGCGGCGTCCAGGAGCGGCGGGTCGTCGCCGTCCTCGACGAACTGGACGAGGTGCATGCCGGGCGTCCAGTCCTCCGGCACGGGCACGGTGAGCGGCGGCCAGTTCCAGCCGTCGGCGGGCGAGGCCCGGCCGGGGACGCCGTCGGGGTGCGCGGGCGGCAGGTGGAGCGAACCGGGGCGCCGGCCGGTCTCCGCCACCAGGTCCAGCTCCGCTCCCAACCGGTAGAACCTCAGCCGGAACCGGGCGGCGTCGGTGGAGACGTGCACGGTCAGCTCCTCCCCGGCGGTGACGCTTTCCCGGCCGAGATATCCCTCTATCATTCCGCCTCCCAGCAGAGCGAACGGCCGGCGAATAGGTGTTCGGCCGCTTCGGCCCGCCATCGTAGGGGGTTCCGGGAATTCCGGGCAACGATGCCGCGAAACCGGTCATTCAAGGCCGCCTTTCGGACAGCGAACCGGATGGGGAGAGTCCTCTACCGCCGGGCCGGGTAGCTGGAATTCAGCCGAAGCCGACCGGCTACCGCAAATCCGTCACCTCCGGTCAAGAACGAGGCATTCGCATGAGCAATGAATTTCGAGTGAGGGAACTCGTCCTGGGAATCCAGGGCCTGGCGCTGCTGCGCCACGCCCTGGACGGCGAGGAGGAGTTCCTCAAGGCACGCGTCGAGGACATCCGGCGCTTCGTGTCGGGCGACGGGGAGCTGCCGGACGGGGGCACCGACGTCAGCGAACTCGACCTGGCCGAGGGCTACGCCTCCTGGTCGGCGGTGTACGACTCGCTGCCCAGCTCGTACATCGAGGTCGAGGAGCCCGTGCTGCACGGGATCCTCGACACCCTTCCCGCGGGCACCGCCCTGGACGCCGCCTGCGGTACCGGGCGGCAGACCGGCGCCCTGGTCTCCCGCGGGCACCGGACCATCGGCGTGGACCAGTCGCCCGAGATGCTGGCCAAGGCCCGTGAGCGCGCTCCGCAGGCCGAGTTCCGGGTCGGGCGCCTGGAGAGCCTGCCGCTGGAGGACGACTCGGTCGATCTCGCCGTCTGTTCGCTGGCCATGACCCACCTTCCGGACCTGGCGGCGGGCGTGGCGGAACTGGCCCGGGTGGTCCGTCCGGGTGGGCGGATCATCGTCTCGGACCTGCACCCGTTCGTCATCGCCCTCCAGGGGCAGTGCGTCTTCGTGCACGACTCCGAGCAGCTCGCGTTCGTCCGCAACCACGTCCATCTGCCCGGGCGGTACCTGGAGGCGTTCACGGGAGCCGGGCTGCGGGTGCGGGCCTGTCACGAGCCGCTCTTCAACGGCAGTCTCGCGCCCGGGGGTTACGAGGAGTTCATCGCGGACGCCGCCCGCGCGGCCTGGGACGGGCTGCCGATCGTCATCGTCTGGGACGTCGAAGTCCCCGCTTAGACCCACAAGAAGAGGAGGACGGCCCGATGGCCCTGATCGTGGTGACCCACGCGGAGAAACCCGAACTGTGGGACCGCATGCCGGAACGGTTCGCCGGCATCGTGCCCGAGTACAACCTGCACGGCGATGTCAACGACGGCTACTGGGACCGGCTGTTCGCGGATTTCCCCGACTACCAGTTCGTCCTGTACGACGACGAGCGCGAGGTGGTGGCGGGCGCCGGACGCTCGCTGCCGCGGACCTGGGACGGCACGGCCGCCGACCTGGGCCCCGGACTGGACGACTCCATCGCCCGGGCGTTCGCGGACCGCACCGCGGGCCGGACCGCCGGCGCCCTGTGCGCGCTGGGCATCGAGGTCGCTGAGGACTACCAGCGCAAGGGTTTCTCCAGCGTGCTTCTCGACGGCATGCGCCAGGTGGCGCGGCGGGCCGGCCTGGAGACGGTGCTGGTGCCCGTGCGGCCCACCTGGAAGGACCGGTACCCGCTGGTGCCGATCGAGCGGTACGCGACCTGGCGGCGCGCGGACGGGGCTCCGCTCGACCCGTGGATCCGCACCCAGGTGGGCGCCGGCGGTGCGATCGCCGGCGCCTCGGAGCGCTCGTCACGGATCACCGGCACGGTGGCCGAATGGGAGCGCTGGACCGGTCTCGCCTTCCCGGAGGACGGCGACTACGTGTTCCCCGGCGGCCTCGCCACCCTGCGGATCGAGCACGCACGGGATCTCGGCGGGTACTGGGAGCCCGCGGTGTGGATCACCCACCCGGTCACCGGGGAGCTCACGCCGGAGGCCACTGCTCCCCGGCCCTGACGGCGGTCCACGCGAAGGCGGACATGAGCCGCACCTCGTCCGGCCCGGCCTCCGGGCGACGCTCGGGCGGCAGGCCGGCGGGACCGGCGGTGGACACCGCCGCGTCCCGCAGCCGGGCGAGGGCGGCCGGCGGGACGTCGCCGGGGTCGCCGCCCAGCCGACGGGCGGCCTCGGCCGCCTGCCGGCCGAGCAGCAGGCAGTGGATCCACAGCTCCTCGGCGAAGCTCCGGCCGAACCGCCCGGCCACCTCCGACGCCAGGTCCGCCGGCATGCCGTCGGCCACCGCGTCGCGCACCGCGCGCTCGGTGAGGCCGGTCATCGGCAGGGCGTCGAGCCAACGGTGATGGCCGCGCCCGCCGTCCGGGCCGTTCTCCTGGCCCACGAGCCGGATGTAGCCCTCGCCGTACCGCATGTACGGGATCCACCCCGGCTCCTCCAGGACGCGGCCGTGCTCCAGGAGCGGCTCGGCGTCGGCGGCGTCCATGGGGCAGACGGCGAGCCGGATCCCCTGGGTGGCATGGCCGTTGATGCTGCTGGTGCCGATGTGCTCCACCACGTTGGGCACGGCGATCAGACTCATCCGGCCGCGGGCGCGGAAGAAGACGGAGAAGAGCTCGTCGTCGTGGCGCTCGGCGCTGCCGGTGCTGAACCGGCGGAAGCCGTCCGCCGTGTCGAGCGGCAGACAGACGGCGAGGGACGGCGTGAACTCGTCGGGCACGGCCCGCACCCAGGCGGCGCCGGCGAGCGCGGCGAGCCGGGAGGCGCCGCCGTTGCGCGCGTGCCAGTTCGTGTAGAACACCAGGGCCTCGTCGGGGAACCGGGCGGCCGCGCGGCCGACGAGCGCCACCAGGTTCTCCGGGGCGGACACGTCGTCCTGGACGACGAGGTGGTGGCTCCCCCCGGAGTCCGCCGCCGCCCAGGCGACCTGGGCCGTCCGGAGGGCCGAGGGCGGACCGTCCGGCTCCGGATCGAGCGCCAGGCCGTCCAGCCCGAGCCGCTCGGCCAGCTCGCGGGCCTGGACCAGGCGTACCGGGTGGGTCATGACCGCCGAACTCACGCGCACCGTCGACACCGTAACTCTCCCTCGTTTCTGGGGTCCCGTGTCATCGTGACAGGAGCCCCCCGCCGCGGAAAGGGTGCGGAGTGATCTCGGCCGGTTCCGAACGTCGGGGTCAGGGCCAGCGGCGGCCTCTCCAGGGCGCGGTGGCGCGAGGCTCGCCCTCCGGCCGGTAGGGGAGGTCGGCGAGGAACAGTGGCCCCACGCCGTCGTCCACCGGGGCGACCGGAGGCCGTCGCCGCGGGAAGGCCAGGGCGGCGAGCGACAGCCAGCCGACCCCGACGAACCCGTCCACACACAGGGCGGGCACGAGCGGCACCCGGCCATCGATGTGCACGGCCACCACCACACCGGCAGCGAGCACGGCAGTAACCCCAACGATCAGAAAGCGCACGGATCTTCGCATCACGACTCCCACATCGACCGGTCGCGCGGCAGTGACCCGGCGGCTCGGAAGAAACAGTGAACGGCAGACCGGCGCCCGCTGTGACGACGTATTCAGGACAGATTGGAGTAGACCAATGGTGGTCACGCAGCCTTGCGGCGGCGACGCTGGTCCGAGTACACCGTTCTGCGCGGTGCGCGGTCCGGATCCCGCGGACCGGTCCGGGCAGGTCCCGCAAGAAGCCCGACAGCCTGGCCGCCGACAAGGCCTACAGCAACGGGCCGTGTCGCGCCTACCTGCGCAGACGCGGCATCCGGCTCAAGCACGCCAGAGCGGTCGCAACCCGACAAACGCGGCTACGCCTACCTCGGCACCATCACCGCAGCAGCCCTCGCCATCTGGCTCCGCACATGATCGACCGGACAAGCCCTAGCCGGTGCTGAGGGCGAGGGTCGGGGAGAGGCGGGAGGCCCGGACGGCGGGGTAGAGGCCTGCCGCCGTACCGATGAGCAAGGTGGCGGCGAAGCCTCCGGTGACGGCCCACAAGGGGACCACCCAGGGCAGGCCGCCCGAGGCGGCGAAGGCGTAGGCGGCGGCCGAGCCCAGGGCCACGCCGGCCAGCCCGCCCAGTCCGGAGAGCAGGAGGGACTCCGTCACGAACTGGAGACGGATCTGGCCCCTGGTGGCGCCCAGGGAGCGGCGCAGTCCGATCTCGTGGCGCCTCTCCAGTACCGAGATGATCATCGTGTTGGCGACCCCGACGCCGCCGACCAGGAGCGCCACACCGCCCAGCCCGAGCAGGAGGTCGGTGAACGCCCCCTCGGTGGCGGCCTTGGCCTGGAGCGCCGAGGAGGGGTCGGTGACCTGCACGTTGCGCGGGTTCTGCGGATCGACGGTGCGTGGGATCAGCTCGCGGACCGCGCTGACCGTTCGATCCGTCGACCGTTCGTAGATCTGGGTCGGGTGGCCGTCGAAGCCCAGCAGCGCGCCGGCGCCGTCCCAGCCGACCAGGGCGGCCCGCTCGATCTCGGGAGCCAGCGGCAGCGGGTCGAGGATGCCGATGACGGTGAAGTACCGGCCGCCGATGTGGACCTGCTGACCGGGGGTGGTGATGCCCAGGCGCTGGGCCGCGACGTGTCCGAGCACCGTCGACGGGTAGCGCCCGTTGGCCTCGTTGAGCCAGGTGCCCGAGCCGACCGCGCCGCGCACGACGTCCAGCAGTCCTTCGGTGGCGGCCTTCACGGTGATGCCGCCGGTTTCGTCGTCGGGGATCTTCTCACTGCGCCTGACGGACTGGGCCAGGTCACCGGTCGCGCCGACCTGCTCGACCCCGGGGACGCGACTCAGCATGCCGATCGACTCCTTGGGCAGCTTCACCTTCTCTCCGAACAGCCCCTGGCCAGGGGAGGCGACCAGCAAGTTGGTGCCCAACTGGTCGAGCTGCCGCAGGAGTTGGGCCTTGCTGGAGGAGGAGATGCCGACCACCGCGATCATGGTGGCGATACCGATGGCGATGCCCAGCGCGGACAGCACCACCCGCAGTGGCCGGGTGCGCAGGCCCGCCGAGCCGACGTGGAGGACGTCACGGGGGCCGAGCCGGGCCGGGGAGAGCCGTGTGCGGCTCATCGCTCCCCACCCCGATCGGCCGGGTCGGCGGCGCCGGTGCGCAGATCCGCTACGACGCGGCCGTCGCGGATACGGACCTGGCGTGGCAGGCTGTCGGCGATCTCGCCGTCGTGGGTGATCACCGCGATGGTGGCACCCTCGGCGTTGAGGTCGTGCAGCAGCTCCATCACCGCTTCGCTCGAGGCGGAGTCCAGCGCGCCGGTCGGCTCGTCGGCCAGCAGCAGGTCAGGCTCGCCGACCACCGCCCGGGCGATGGCCACCCGCTGCCGCTGGCCGCCCGACAGCTCGTGCGGACGGTGGTGCATGCGGTCCGCGAGCCCGACCCGCTCCAGGGCCAGGGCCGCGCGCCTGCGGCGCTGGGCGCGCGGCAGGCCCGAGTAGAGCAGGCCCTCGGCGACGTTGTCCCGGGCGCTGACCCCGGCCACCAGGTGGAAGGACTGGAAGACGAAGCCGATGTGCCGGGCGCGCAGGGCGGACAGCCGGCGGTCGGAGAGGGCGGCGACGTCGTGGCCCGCCAGGGTGACGGATCCGGCGCTGGGCCGGTCCAGGGTGCCGACGATGTGCAGCAGGGTGGACTTGCCCGACCCCGAAGGCCCGACGATGGCGAGCAGTTCGCCGCGTCCGATGCGCAGGTCCACCCCGTGCAGTGCCACGACCCCGCCCGGATACTCCTTGGTGACCTGGTTCAGCTCGACCACCGCGCTCATGACTTGGGCACCCCGACCTTCATTCCCTCGGCCAGGCCGGTCTCGCTGACCTCGACCCGGCCCTGTCCGAACATGCCGAGCTCGACCGGGACTTCGCGCACCTTCCCGCTCTCCACGACCTGGACGCCGAAGCCCCCGCCGGACAGCGCGAGCAGTGCGTTGACCGGTACCGTCAGCACGTCCTTGCGGACCTCGCCTTCGAGCTCGACGGTGACCGGCGCCTGGTCGAAGCCCTCCGCCTGCCCCGGGTCGTCGAAGAGCACCCGGGCGGTGATCTTGGCGGGCTTGTCCGGGGAGCCCTGCTCCTTGCCGTCCTCACCGATGGTGCGGTCGACGGAGGCGACCTTGCCCTTGGCCCTGCCGCCGCCGGGCAGGTCGACCTCGACCCGGGTACCGGGCTTGGCGAGGTCGGCCCGGGAGACCTCGATCTTGATCTGCACCTGCCGTTCGGAGCCGGTGGTGGTGAGGACCGGCTTGCCGGGAGCGGCCTGGTCGCCGACGGCCGCATCGTTCTTCTTGATCCGTACCGGAGCGGGCGAGAAGGCGATCTGCTCGGGTCCGATCTCGCCGGTCCGGGCCAGACCGTGGGCCTTCTGCCAGCGTTTGACCGCTTCCGCGGTGCCGGGGGTGAACTCCTCGTCCGCAGCCAGCCCCTTGCCGTAGCCCAAGTCGCGGAGGTTCTCCTTCAGCTGTCTGACGTCCGGCCCCTTGTCGCCGGCCTTCAGCGTCCGGTACACGGGGCGCTCGCCCTCCATGAGCCGGACCTTCCGGCCGTCGACCTCGTAGAGAACCCCGTCGCGTTTCACGACCGCGCCGGCCTCCGGGAGCCAGGTGAGGGTGCCCGGCACACCGGCGTTGAGCCGGCGCTCCTCGGTGTAGCCGAGGGTCCCGTCCACCTGGGTCCGGCTGCTCAGGTCCTGTCGTTCCACCGAGCCCGTGCTCGGCGGCAGCCCGTCCGTGCGGTCCGTACCGGCGCTTCCGCCGCCGCCGGTCTGCGAGAGGGCCGTGACCCCGCCCACCAGCGTGACCGAGGTGACCAGCGCGGCGATCAGGTACGTTCGGCGGCTCCGCCCGCGCTCACTCCGCATGCTGACCACTGCACGCCTTGTTCGCCTTGTCGAACCTGTCCTTCTCGGCGCCCTCCGGGATCTTCATCGCCTGTCCCGATATCGCCGAGTCGCCGTCGAACTTCGGGTCCGGCATATCCACACCGTTACTGCGCATGCACTGGGCGAATTCGAGGGCCTTGTCCTTGTCGGCCTGGGACATCTTCGCGCCGCCCGAGCCACCGACGCCCCCGCAGGCCTTGAGGGCTTCCGCCATCTTGTCCTGCCCGCCCTCGAGGACCAGGCCCCGCGGGTCCTGGCCCGGCTCCGGCTCCTTCACCTGGGCGCCGTGCTCGCGCAGGCACTTACGGTGCTCGTAGGCCTGGTCCGCCGCCGCGCCCTTGCCCGACGAGTCCGAGCCGCCGCCCCCTCCGGAGCCCGCGACGCCTCCGCCACAGGCCGCGGTGAACAGCGCCATCCCCGCCAGCAGCACGGCCGCCGCGCCGTACCTGTGGTTCCGCATGTGGTTCCGCATGGAATTCCTCCGTGTCCGATTGCGAGTGACCGACCATGCAGAGGCTGGCACGCACCCGCATTTCGCCGCTGTCAGCCGAGACCTTTACGGCGACGAAAGGTGGTTTTCAGGTACACCTGATGTCATGCGTGTACTGATCGTGGAGGACGAGGAATTCCTGGCGGACATGATCGCCGAGGGACTGCGGCGCGACGCCCTGGCCGTCGACGTCGTGTACAACGGCGCCGACGCGCTGGAACGGCTGAGCCTCACCGACTACGACGTGCTCGTGCTCGACCGCGACCTGCCCGGAGCACACGGCGACGAGGTGTGCCAGAGCGTCGTCGAGCAGCGGTTGCTGACCCGGGTGCTGATGCTCACCGCCGCCGGTACCGTCCGCGACCGTGTCGACGGCCTGGACCTGGGCGCGGACGACTACCTCACGAAGCCGTTCGCCTACGAGGAGCTGCTGGCCCGGGTACTGGCCCTCGGCCGCCGCACCCACCCCGCCCTTCCGCCGGTCATCGAGCGTGCGGGCATCACCCTCGACACCGCTCGCCGCCAGGCCTTCCGGGAGGGCCGCTACCTTGCCCTGTCCCGCAAGGAGTTCGGCGTACTGGAGGTGCTGATGCAGGCCGAGGGCGCCGTGGTCAGCGGTGAGGACCTGATCGAGCAGGTGTGGGAGCGGAACATGGGATACCGCACCAACGCGGTTCGGGTCGCCCTCAGCAAACTCCGCGCCAAGCTCGGCGAGCCCTCGGTCATCGACACCGTGCCCGGCCACGGCTACCGCATCGGCGTCCCGGCATGAGGCGCCCCGCTCCGGTCGGCCCGAACCGCCTTCCGCTGCCCGGCAGACCACGCCCGCGGCTGCCGGGCGGGGAGCGGGGCCGGCTGACCATGCTCTACGGCGGGCTGCTCGTCCTCGCCGGGGCCATGCTCATCTGCCTGGTCAACTTCCTGGTCCGGGAGGGTCTGTACACCTCGATCAGCACGGCCGTCGCCGTCGAACCGCGACTGGCCACACTGGCGACCCCGGGCGCCACCTCGGCGGGGACCCTCACAGTGGGAACCGCTTCACCCGCAAACGCTCCACCCGGAACCGCCCCCGCCGACGGCGGACAGTCCCACTTCCAGGCCGTCAAGGTCGTCACCCAGGCCGCCGAGCAGGCCGCCCAGAACCAGCTGCTGACCGTCTCCCTGATCGCTCTGGCGGCCTTCGCCGTCATCTCGGTGGCGCTGGCCTGGTGGATGTCGGGACGGGTGCTGCGCCCGGTAGCGGTGATCACCAACACGGCGCGGCGGCTCTCGGGTGAGAACCTGCACGAGCGGATCGCCCTCGACGCACCCCCGGGCGAGCTCAAACAGCTCGCCGACACCTTCGACGCCATGCTCGACCGCATGGAGCAGCTGGTGGGTGCGCAGCAGCGGTTCGCAGCCAACGCCGCACACGAACTGCGGACGCCGATCGCGGTGCAGCGGGCCGCGGCCGAAATCGGGCTGGCCACCGAGGACCCGGCCGCCGTCGCCCGGGTCCGCCGCAAACTGATAGAGGTCTCCGAGAGCAGCGAACGGCTCATCGAGGGCCTGCTGTTGCTGTCCGTCTCCGACCAGAGGCTGGACCGCCGCGAACCGGTCGCACTGGACCAGCTGGCCCGCGCGGTGGCCACCGAGTGCGCCGCCTCGGAGGAAGCCCGAGCGAACCGCGTCACCGTCCGATCCGACATCGCCCCCGTGTCCGTCGAGGGTGATCCGGTGCTGCTGGCACACCTGGTGCGCAACCTGGTCGGCAACGCCCTGCGCTACAACCGCGACGGCGGCCGGGTCGAGGTCGGCGTGCGCGACGGTGTCCTGGAGGTCGGCAACACCGGCCCCCAGGTGCCGCCGGAGACGGTCCCCTATCTCTTCGAGCCCTTCCGCCGCCTTCAGGAGCGTCGACACGGCCCGCGTGAGGGCGCGGGCCTGGGCCTGTCCATCGTCGCCTCCATCGCGCGCGCCCATCACGCCGCCGTCACCGCCGTCCCCGGCAGCACGGGCGGACTGCGGGTCCGGGTCGAATTCCCCACGGCCTGACCCGGCTGTTGGGGCGCCTGTACGTTCTCCGAACAGTGCCCACACCGAAGGGCCTGCGCACCTTCAGTGCTGTGACCGCAGGGGTTCACCGAGCTGCTGCGTGCCTGTCCTGGCCGGAGCTCCAGGGCAGGGACAGTCCGGCGACGGCGGCGTTCTCGTCGTACCGGAGCCCCTGGGCGAACGCCCGGATGGCCGGCAGGTCGTCGCGCAAGACACCGTTGATCCAGTCGGGCCGTTCGTGGCCACGGAGGCCGGTCATCATGCCGGCGAAACCACGGACGTGGCCGGTGGTGGCCTTCAGCCGTGGTGCCGAGGTCGAGCGCGACCAGCCGAACGCCGCTCGCGGTCTTCGGCCCCCCTTCGAGGACGTCCCAGCCGAGCTGGACGAGCCGGGTCTCCACCGCCAGGGAGTGTGTGGCCTTGTCGAAGTCCATTCATCCGGCACCCAGGCCCGTGACGGAGGCGGAGTCTTGTTGACGGGCCTCTGGTGTTCCGGTGTGACGCCGCTAACATGACAGTCCCTCATGTTCTCGTCAGGAGGCTGTCATGCCCGACCGCTTCGACCTGCCGGCGGGGTTCCGCTGGGGTGCCGCCACCGCCGCCTACCAGATCGAGGGGGCGGTGGAGGAGGACGGCCGCGGGGCGTCCGTCTGGGACGTCTTCGCCGCCCGCCCCGGGGCCGTCCGGGGCGGCCACACAGGGGCGGTGGCCTGCGACCACTACCACCGGTACCCCGAGGACATCGCCCTGATGAAGGGCCTCGGACTGGACGGCTACCGCTTCTCCGTCTCCTGGCCCCGCGTCCTGCCCACCGGCGCGGGCGCCGTCAACCCGGCCGGCCTCGCCTTCTACGACCGGCTCGTGGACGCGCTGCTGGAGGCCGGCATCACCCCGCTGCCCACCCTCTTCCACTGGGACCTCCCGCAGGGCCTCGAAGACAACGGCGGCTGGCTGAACCGCGACACCGCGTACCGCTTCGCCGAGTACGCCACCGTCGTCGCCGACCGCCTCGGCGACCGCGTCCCCGCCTGGATCACCCTCAACGAGCCCTTCGTCCACACCGTGTACGGCTACGCCCTCGGCACCCACGCCCCCGGCCGCACCCTGATGTTCGAGGCCCTCCCGGCCGCCCACCACCAGCTCCTCGGCCACGGCCTGGCCGCGTCCTTGCTCCACGACCGAGGTCTGGAGGCGATGCTCTCCAACAACCTCACCCCGGTCGAGCCGGCCTCCTCGGACCCCGCCGACCTGGCCGCCGCGGCGGCCTACGACGCCCTCCACAACCGCCTGTTCACCGACCCCGTCCTCCTCGGCCGCTACCCCGACCTCTCCGCCCTCGGCGTCCCCGACGACATCTTCGGCGCCGTCCGCCCCGGCGACCTCGACCTCATCCACACCCCCGGCCTCGACGGCCTCGGGCTCAACTTCTACAACCCCACCCGCGTCGCCGCCCCCACCGAACCCGGCCTGCCCTTCGACCTGGTCGACATCCCCGACGTCCCCCACACCGCCTTCGGCTGGCCCGTCGTCCCCGAGGCTCTCACTCAACTCCTGCTCAACCTCCGCGAGTTGTACGGCAAGGCCCTCCCGCCCGTCACCATCACCGAGAACGGCTGCTCCGTCGCCGAGGAGACCGTCCCCGACCAGCCCCGCATCGACTTCATGGCCGCCCACCTCGACGCCCTCGCCCGCGCCGCCGCCGAGGGCATCGACATCCGCGGCTACTACACCTGGTCCCTCCTCGACAACTTCGAATGGGCGGAGGGACTGTTCAGTCAGCGCTTCGGTCTGGTCCACGTCGACTTCGCGACGCAGGTGCGCACGCCGAAGGCCTCGTACACCTGGTACCGCGACCTGATCGCCGCGCACCGGAAGCGGTTCGCGGGGCAGGGGGTCGGGTGAACTTATCAACTCATTTGGGAATTAGTCGACTTGAGCCATGGTGTGGCCGAGAGCCAAGGCGGGCGCACTGCCGGAGCTGAAGTCGTGGAAGAAGAACCAGGGCGCCAACGCGGTGCACGAGCATAGGGGTTGATCCTCCGTTGAGCGCGCCCAAGGCCCGGCCGCCCGCGCCTCCCGCGGACGGCCGGGCCGGCGGAGGCGTTGCTCCGCGGCGGACAGCGGGGCGGGTGCCCGGCGGATCGTGCTCGTCGTGACGCTTCGGAGGGCCTTGACCACCGATCCGTAAGGCCGTCGTAGGCTGGGCCCACCGAACGACGACTCGATCGAGGATGGCCCCGATGGCGCGAACCCCCTTGTCCTGGTTGGCAGGACGCTACACGCTCGGACCGCGGAGCGTCCGGGCGGCGGCCGTGACCTCGGTGGTGGCGGCGATCGGGATCATCATGACCGGCGGCGTCGTCCGGGTCACCGGCTCCGGCCTCGGCTGCCCCGACTGGCCGATGTGCACCGACAGCACGCTCGCGCCGACCTCCGAGATGGGGCTGCACGGCGCGATCGAGTTCTCCAACCGGATGCTCACCGGCGTGCTCTGCGTGGTGGTCGGCTGGGTGATCATCGCCGCCCGGCTGCAGCGCACCCCCGTGCCGCGGGTGCTCCGGGCCGGCTGGGCGCAGTTCTGGATCGTGGTGCTGAACGCGGTGGTCGGCGGCGTCACCGTCTGGCTGAAGCTCAGCCCGTACATCGTCGCGGCGCACTTCCTGGCCGCGATGCTGCTGCTCACCGCGGCCGCGGTCACCTGGGACGCGACGCTGGACGACGCGCGCGGCGGGCCCGCCGGGGCCGCGCCGTCCGAGCGCGCCCGGGGCCTGGCGACGGCCCTGGTGGCGGTCACCGCCGTGATGGTGGTGGTCGGTACGGTCACCAGCGGCACCGGCCCGCACGCCGGCGACTCCTCCGACGTGCCCCGGATCGGCCTGGACTGGACGACGGTCACCGTGGTCCACGGCCTGCTCGCGGCGGTGGTGCTGGTGCTGGCGGCGGTGCTGTTCGCGGCGCTGCCCCGGGACACGTCCGGCGCCGCCGCGCGCCGCCGGACGGCGGTCTTCCTGCTGGTGGTGCTGGCCCAGGGCCTGATCGGCGTGGTGCAGTCGCTGACCGGCCTGCCCGAGGCGGCGGTGATCCTGCACCTGCTCGGTGCCGCCCTGGTCTGGGTGGGTGCGCTCCGGGTTCTGCTCGCGGCCCGCCCGGCCCGGCTGCTCGCAGCGCCCGGGCCGGAGCCGGTGCTCCCGGCGCCGGCCGTTCGGGCTCCGGAGCACTCGGTCTGAGGGCCGTCGCTCGCACTGCTCCCGCCCGGACCCCCGCGGCGCCCGGCCCCGCGCCGGGTGCCGCGGGGGTTCAGCGTTCCGCGCGGGCCGCGGCGTCGACCCGGTCGGCGGCCAGATAGAGCGTCAGCTCGCCGTCGGCCCGGTCCAGTTTGGCCGCCGCCCAGTGGAACGGGTTGGCCGCGGAGCCCTCGGGCGCGGCGGCCGCACAGCGCGCGACCAGCGCCTCGACCCGCCCCCGCACCGCCGGTGCGAGCAGCCCGCCGAGCCGGGCCAGCGTCGGCGCCGCGTGCGGGGTGTAGTGGTTGAACGGCAGGTACAGGGTGGCGTCCTCGGGCCGCCCGGGATGCCGCGCGGTCAGGCTCCAGCAGAGCGTCGGCCGTACCCCCGGCGCCGCCAGCGCCTGCGGCCCGGCGGCCGGGAGGGCGTCCAGCAACGCGGCGGTGCTCTGCCGGGCGGTCGCGGAGAGCCGGGCCATCCGCTCCTCCAGTTCGCCGGCCGACCGCTCGGTGACGGTGGTGTAGAACTTCGCGCGCGCCGCCGGCGAATCCACCAGGTCCAGCGAGAACACCGCCGGCATCGGCACCTCGATGCTCGCCGGGTCGTGCGCGCGCAGCCACCGCCAGGCCTCGCCGTGGCCCAGCCGCTCCAGCGCGGCGCCGACCAGTTCCCGGTTGCGGGCCAGGCCCTGGGCGAGGGTGTCCAGGTAGACCTTGACTCCCGAGAGCCCGTCGGGCCGGACCGTGGCGGCCAGGCAGAGCCCGAACGAGGCCTTCCGGCTGACCGGGCGGAAGAGGTCGCGCAGCACCGCCGCCCGGCCAGCCGTGGCCACGTTCTGCCGTTCCAGCTCGGCGAGGATCCGCCAGCCCTGCTCCCAGCTGCCGAGCGCCGTGGTGTTCCCGGCCGGGGGCAGCGGGCGCAGGAAGATCCGCAGCTCGGGCTCGCCGTCGCCGAGCACCAGCGAGTACTCGAACGGTGCCACCCGCGCGGCCGGATCGGCGGGGTCGGAGCCGCGCGAGTCCCGGTGCCCCCAGCCGTCGAACAGCAGCGGCACGGCGGCGTCCACGGCCGTCCCGAAGCCCGGGCCCAGGGCCAGCGCCTCGCCCAGCCAGCGGAGCCCGCGGGCGGCGCGCTCCGCGAAGCCGTCCGTCGCGGCCCGCCGCTCCGGTCCGGTGTCCGGGAGAGTGGCCGGGGGAGTGGGGCGGGTGCCGGGGTCGCCGAGGTCGGTGGTCATCTCAGCGGCCCGCGCGGAGCTCGGCCGGCACGTACGGGGCGGTGTCGATACCCGGGTACAGCTCCGCCACCCGCTCCAGCGACTGCTCCGTCCAGTAGCCGTCCCCGGGCGGGGGGAAGCCGAGCAGGTGCCGTTGGCGCGGCGAGAGCTCGACCATGAACTCCCGGAAGGTGTCCCAGCCTGGCGAGGCCGGCCGCATCGACCACAGGTGCTTGTCGGTCCAACGGGCCACCGCCGCGTGGATGTTGAAGAAGAGCGCGAGCCGCCGGCCGTGCGTGCCCTGGTAGCCGGCGCCGCGGTGGACGATGTCACCGACGAAGAGCAGCACCGAGCCGCGCTTCGCCTCGATCGGGCGCTGCCGCTCGTACAGCTCGGGGTAGGTCTCCTTCTCGTAGGAGGCCTTGCCGGTCGCGGTGAGCAGCGGCACACCGAGCTGCTCGGCCCGCGCGACCACGTAGGTCGGCCCGGTGTCCACCGTGACGTCGGTCAGGTAGACGATGCCGAACAGCCGTTGGTAGACGCCGTCGGCGCGCGGCGGCAGCAGGCTGCTGGCGGCCCAGGCGTCGTTGTGCAGCGTCTGGTCGATCGAAGGCCCGTACGCCGTGCCGTACTTGGCCTGGATGAACGAGCTGGTGAGCCGCAGGTCGGGGTCGCCCAGCAGGTGTTCGGCGACTTCGATCACGCGCGGGTCGAGGGAGAGCCGGTTGAGCGCGTTGGCGGAGAACGGGAACGGCACCGCGTGCTTGAGCGCGGCGACCTCCTCGGCGGTGGTCCGGCCGTCCTCCGGGTCCGGGAAGTAGGTCTCCATCGCCGCGACCGCGTCGGTCAGGGCCTGCCCGGTCACGAAGTCCGGTACCAGCGCGTAGCCGTTGGCGGCGATCTCCTTGGCGATCGCCGCGGTGTCCAGGGTGCCCATCGTCATGCCTCTCCGTCCGCCGTGGCCGCCCGCCCGGCCCGGGCAGGCGGGCGGGAGACCTGGATGTTCTTGTGGAACCCGTCCAACCGCAGCGGCTCGCCCACCGGCTCCCCGTCGACCTCGATCCAGGCGTGCGCCGCGAACGGCGCGAGGTTCACCCCGGAGACCCAGTCCGCCCAGCCGCCGCGCGCCCGCACCAGCAGGGCGGCGGCCACCGACCGCTCCAGGCAGTACTGGCCGGCACAGCGGCCGCTGACCGAGACCACGTCCTCGCGGGCCCGCAGCGCCTGGGCGTAGGAGGCCGGCCGGGCGTTGGCGCTCAGCCGGCGCAGCAGCCGCTCCAGCCGGTCCGGGCTGGAAGTGGTGACCAGCAGCCGGCTCGCGGCGACCGCCAGCAGCGGCACGATCCGGCGGTGCGGCGGCAGCCAGGCGCGTGGCTCCGGGGTCATGTGCAGGGTCATCGGTCCACCACGATCCGGGCCGCGCGCAGCTGTTCGACCAGCCGGAGGACGTCGTCGGGAATTCTCTCCCGGGCCTCCGGAAACCTTTTCCGGAGGGTTTCCGTGATTTCTTCCGGGGATTGTCCGGCGGATAACAGATCGAAAACGTCGGCGCCGAGCCGATTGAGCCGGAAATACTTCCCGGATTTCTTGTCGAGGAGCACCGCCGCCTCGCTCTCCCGGACCAGGGTGACGTGTGGCACCACGCGCGGCGTCACGGCGCCACCGGATAGCTGTTCACCAGAATTCCTCCCGGTTCCCTCGGTGTCGGGGTCGTCCGCCCGGCCACCGTGCGCAGCCAGGCCTCGGCGCCGAGCGTCAGCTCCAGCGCCGCCGTCTCGTGCTGGGGGCGCATGGTGTCCCGGATGCTCGCCCGCAGCGCGTCCGGGTCCACCAGGCCCTGCTCGGCCAGCAGCGGCTCCTCGACCATGGCGAGCAGCGCCCGCCGGTTGCGCTGCAGGCCGCGGTAGACCGACATGCTGAACTCGCCCTTGGTCGAGCGGGAGAGCGCCCCGCTCCCGGTCGGCCCCATGGCGGCCTTGAGCAGCGGCTTGTAGCCCCGGCCCGGGAGCGACTCGCCGCGCGGGACGGCCAGCGCGGCCTCCAGCACGTGGTCGTCCATGTAGGGCAACGACAGCAGCACGCCGGAGCGCTCCATCAGGTCCCGCAGCGGCCCGAGCCGCTGGCCGCCGATCCGCTGCCCGGCCACCGCGGTGTGGGAGGCCCGGTCCCCGGCCTGCGGGCGGACCTCGCCGGACCGTTCGCGGGCGATCTCCTGGATCGCCTCGGCGGCGTGCGCGGTGGCCCAGGGCGGCAGGTGCAGGGCCGGCCCCCAGCCGACGGTCGGCCCGTCCGTGGCCGGGCGCGGCAGGTGCAGGGTGCTCAGCTCCTGGGTGAACCACGCGGCGTACGTCCGCCGGTCGGCCAGCGACCTGACCACCTGCGGCAGCGTCCACCGGCGGAGCCGGGCGAGCGGGCGGATCCCGCGCACCGCCGCCACCGGCGCGGTCCGGTAGAGGTCGCTGAAGTAGGAGGGGGCGACGGTGAACAGCTCGTCGCCGCCGAAGCCGCCGATGTGCACCGTCGCACCGGTGGCGGCGAACAGCCGGGACATGGCGGTCTTACGGGTGCGGTTGCGGATCAGCGTGTACGGCTCGCCCAGGCCGTAGGGCACCTCGGTGACCAGGCCGGTGTCGCCGTCCCAGATGCCGTCGTACGGGCCCGGTACGTCCTCCGGCCCCAGCACGGTCAGCTCCCGGCCGATCTCGCGCGCCGCGAGGGCGGCCCAGCGGGCGTCGTCGTGGTTGGGGTCGACGGTCTGCTCGACGAACGACCGGAACGACGCGTCCTGGCCGGCCAGCAGGTAGCAGAGCGAGGTGGAGTCCATGCCGCCGGAGAGGTCCGCGGAGAGGCCGGCCGCGGTGCGCACCCGGACCGCCACCGCCTCCTCCAGCGCGGCGCGCAGCAGTGGTGCCCCTTCGGCGAGCGGGAGCCCGCCGGTCGGGGGCCGCCACCAGGGCCGGGTGTCGGCGCGGTCGCCGGTCAGGCGCAGCCGGTGGTCGGCGGGCAGCCGGTGCACACCGGTCCAGTGGGTGCTGTCGGTCAGGCCGTAGTCGAAGCCGGGGTGGACCAGCCCCCAGGCGACCATCTCCGGCCGCGGGGCGCCCCCGCTCCAGTCGATCAGCGGCTCCACCGAGTCGGCCGCCGCGTAGCCGCCCTCGGGGTGGCGGGCGTAGCAGACCTGCCGCAGCCCGGAGGCGCTGCCCTGGACCCAGAGCGCATCGCCGTCGGCGCAGATCAGGTGGAAGCTGCCCGGGACGCGGTGCGCCGCGGCCAGCAGGCCGGGTACGTCGTCGTGCCGGTCGAGCAGCCGTGCCAGGCGCCCGGCGTCGGCGTCGAACTCGCCGAACAGCGCGAGGCGCCTGGCACCCGTGCCGGCGACCACCAGCCGGGCGTGTGAGGCATCCGCGACGATCCACGGACGCCCCGACGGGTGGTGCACCACCCGTACGCCGTCGGCCGGCACCGGGATCCTGGGCGCCGGGCCTTCGGCTTTCCCCGGGAAAGCCACGAACCAGGACGTGCTGCCCACAACCCCTCCGTTCACCAGCGTGCTGTCGGGGCGGGATCAGATGATCGCCACGCCCTCACCGTCGTTGCTCGCCCAGCCGTACCAGGTGGTCACCTCGTTGAATTCACCGACCGGCAGCAGCGCGGGAGCCTCGTACTCCGTCTCCTCGATCTCCTTCATTGATATTCACCTCCTCCGGAAAACTTGCCTCGATGCTAATCACGGTTCAGTTGCGTCGGCAAGAGTGCGAACAGTTCCCATCCGTCCTTCTGTTTGTGGACGCGGTACTTCCGGACGGCTGGGCGATGGTAAAGCAGCGGACATGGCCGGGCGGTACATGCGCGAATTCCGACCGGAATCGGGCGGGAACGTTCGCAGGGCATGCATGGGGTGTGCACATCCGGGGCGTGGCCTGTCACTTCCGCCAGGCTCCGGGCCGGGCCGGCGCCCCGGCGCCCGGATGGAATCATGGGGATGCCCGGAGAGGGCGCCGCACGGTCGAGTCGGGACAGGAGCCGTCAGTGGGAGAGAGGCAACGGACCGTCCGGAAGCCCAAGGTCGTCCTCGCGGACGGCGAACGGCTCCACGCGGTCGCTCGCGCGGTCATCGGCGATCACCGGAGTGCTGTCGAGCAGGTGTGCCAGGCCGCTGCTGGCCTGAGGGGCCGGCTGGTCCGGGACGAGCTGGACGCCATCCCCCTGGCCCGGCTGAAGGATGTGACCGAGGGGCGGCTGCGCGTCGCCGCGTTGGAGGCCGCCGGGCTCAGGACCGTGCGGCAGGTTGTGGACGCCACGCCCTACACGCTTCAACTGCTCCCCGGAGTCGGGGCCCAGACTGCCGCCCAGGCCATTGCCGCCGCGGGGCAGATCGCCCGGGCCGCCGAGCGGACCGTGGCCATCCGGCTGGACATCGACCACCAGGATCCGGCCGGCACCGCACTGGTCATCGCGCTCCAACGGCTGGTCGCCGCCGGGCCCGATGCGAGACGGGCCAGGGACACCGCGGAGCGTGTCGTCGGTGAGGTCGCCGCCCTGATGTCCGCCGCCCAGCCGGCCCGGGGCGTTGTCAGAGGCCTGTTCGCCGGGCGGCAGCGCAGACAGCAGGCGCTCGCCGCGGTCGATCAACTCGACGCCCTCGTCGCGGAGATGGAGGGCGAAGGGACGGCCGTGCTCTTCGCCCAGGCGTCCGTGGACCTTCTCCGCCCCCTGGTCACGGACATCGAGGCATGGGCGGACTTCGAAGTCCGCTCGGCCGAGTTCTACAGTGTCCTCGCCGAGACCGCCGGATTCGGCCCCGACGGGGTCACCGCCTCCGAGGGCTTCCTTCCGGAGAATCTGTCGGACCGGGTCCGGGCCGAGCCACTGAACGACACGCGGTGCAAGGTCTCGCTCCGCGGCTACCAGGAGTTCGGTGCCCGCTTCGCCCTCGCGCAGAAGCGGGTGATCATCGGTGATGAGATGGGCCTCGGGAAGACCGTTCAGGCGATTGCCGTGCTCGCGCATCTTCGAGCGCACGGGAGCACACACTTCCTCGTCGTCTGCCCGGCCAGCGTCCTCGTCAACTGGGTCAGGGAGATCGAGTCACGCAGCACGCTGAGGGCGTTCCGGTTCCATGGCCAGGAGAGGGAGGCGGCGCGCGCCGAATGGCTCGGAAACGGCGGCGTCGCCGTCCTGACGTTCGATGGACTCCGCCGGCTGGAGGTTCCGGAGGAGGTCCCGGTCGGCATGGTCGTGGTGGACGAGGCCCACTACGTCAAGAACCACGGCGCCAAGCGTTCTCAGGCGGTGGCCGAGTGGACCGGCCGCGTCGACCGCGTCCTGTTCCTCACCGGCACCCCGATGGAGAACCGGGTGGAGGAGTTCCGGAACCTCGTCCACTATCTGCAGCCTGATCTGCTGCCCCGGATCCACAGCGGTTCGGCCGCCGCAGGGCCGACGTCGTTTCGCAAGGCAGTCGCCCCGGCCTACCTCCGCCGTAATCAGCAGGACGTTCTCACCGAGCTTCCCGACGTCGTTCATGTCGACGAATGGGAGGAGTTGACGGCATCCGATCTCGCCGCCTACCGGCTGGCCGTCGCCGAGGGGAACTTCATGGCCATGCGCCGTGCCGCGTACGCGGACCCGGAGAGGTCCGCGAAGCTGCAGCGGCTGATGGAAGTTGTCGAGGAGGCCGCGGACAACGGATGGAAGGTCGTTGTCTTCTCGTTCTTCCGAGATGTTCTGACGGTTGTCCAGGAGGCCCTGGGACAGCGTGCGTTCGGCCCGGTCGACGGCGGCCTGGACGCGGTTCGACGGCAGGACGTGGTGGACGAGTTCGCCGCTGTGCAGGGTCATGCGGTGCTGCTGAGCCAGATCCAGGCCGGAGGTGTGGGACTGAACATCCAAGCGGCCTCGGTTGTCATTCTCTGCGAACCGCAGGTGAAGCCCACCATGGAGAGCCAGGCGATAGCCAGGGCTCACCGCATGGGCCAGGTGCGGCGAGTACGGGTGCACCGGCTGTTGGCCACGGACAGCGTCGACCAGCGGATGGTGGAGATTCTTCGCGCGAAGAGCCGGTTGTTCGACGAATACGCGCGCCGGAGTGACGTGGCCGAATCGACTCCTGAAGCGGTCGACATCTCGGAGCAGTCGCTGGCGGCGCTGATCGTGGAGGAGGAACAGCTGCGCCTCGCCCGGCCGGCCGGGAGCGCGGAGGTTTCCTGCCCTGGCGACGGCCCGCCCGTCAGATCGTGAGGAGCACGTTGACCAGGACGCCGACGGCGACCACCGCGAGGACGACCCAGGGCCACATCGGACGTTCCTTCGGGGGCTTCCAGCCGGCTGAATCTGACATGACTGCTCCTGACTCGAACTGGTACGGGGAGGGACCGCGGCCGACGTCCTTCCCGGCTCCCGTGGGATCCGGCGGCTGCGTGTGTCCGTTGTCCTGGCGCTGGTTCCGCCTTCGACGACTTCATTCTGGAGCCGGGCGCGGGGGATTTCACGGGGGCCTGCTTCCGGTCGGAGGTGCAGTTCTCTGCACCTCCGACCGGCAGGCACCCGGCGCCGCGCCCCGGTCCGCCCGGCGGCGGCTCAGGCCCGGCGCCGGCTCAGGCCCGGAGGTAGGTCAGCACGGCGAGCACCCGGCGGTGGCCGCTCTCCGGCGTCGGCATGTTCAGCTTGGCGAAGATGTTCCCGATGTGCTTGTTCACCGAACTCTCCGTGATGAACAGCAGCTCCGCGATGGTGCCGTTGTTGCGGCCCTCCGCCATCAGCGCCAGGACCTCGCGCTCGCGTTGGGTCAGCGCGGACAGCGGATCGGCCCCGACCCGCCGGACCATCAGCTGCGAGATGACCTCGGGGTCCATCGCCGTGCCGCCGTCGGCGACCCGTTGCAGCGCCTGGAGGAACTCCTCGGCGCGCCCCACCCGGTCCTTCAGCAGGTAGCCGACGCCGGCGGCGTTCTGGGCGAGCAGCTCCGTCGCGTACGCCCGCTCGACGTACTGCGAGAGCACCAGGACGGGGAGCGTGGGCAGTTGCCGGCGGGCCTCGACCACGGCCCGCAGCCCCTCGTCCCGGAAGGTGGGCGGCAGCCGGACGTCCACCACGGCGACGTCCGGGCGGTGTTCGAGCAGCGCGGGCAGCAGGTCGTCACCGTTCTCGACGGTGGCGCACACCTCGTGTCCCTCGCTGCCCAGCAGCAGGACCAGCCCCTCACGGAGCAGGGCGTTGTCTTCGGCGATCAGGATCCGCATGGAATTTCCACCTTCACTACGGTCGGGCCCCCGGGCGGGCTGAACAGCTCGGTGGTCCCGTCGAAGGCGGCGACCCGCCGCCTGAGTCCGGGAAGCCCGCTCCCCGCGCCCTCCGTGGCGCCGCCCCTGCCGTCGTCCTCCACCCTGATCGCGATCGCGTCGGCGGTGACCCGGAGCCGCACCAGCGCGCTCCGCGCACCGCTGTGCTTGGCGACGTTGGTGAGCGCCTCGGAGATCACGAAGTAGGCGGCGGCCTCGGCGGCGGCCGGAGCGCGCGGCGGCGGGCCGGCCGTCTCGTCGATGTCGATCCTGGCGGGGACCGCGCAGTGGGCGGTGAGCGCCCGCACCGCGTCGTTCAGCCCGCGGTCGGCGAGCACGGGCGGATAGATCCCGCGGACCAGGTGGCGCAGGGACTCCAGGGCCTGCTCGGCGATCAGCTGGGTCGCGTCCACCATCTCCGGGACCTGCTCGGGGCGTTGGCCGAGCGCCCGCTTGATCATGCCCAGGCGCAGTGAGACGGCCACGATGGCGGCCTGGGCCCCGTCGTGCAGGTCCCGCTCGATCCGGCGCAGTTCGGCGTCGTGCGCGTCCAGCGCCTCCGTCCGGGTCACCGCCAGTTCGCGGACGCGCTGCGCGAGCGCGACCCGCGGGCGGGCGGTCAGCAGCCACCGGGACGCCCGGGCGTGCGCGCCGGCCAGCAGCCGCACCGCGGCCATCGCCACCACGGCGTAGCCGACGCCGACGAACGCCGCGGCGACGGCCTTCGGCCACGAGTCGACGTTCAGCAGGATGATCGCGTCGCGCTCGCTCGGCGCGAGCTTCCACCAGACCGGCGCGGTGAGCCAGTTGACCGCATGGCCGCACACGGTCAGGGCGACGGCGCACAGGGCCGTCCCGGCGACGCTGTGGGTGATCAGCCAGAGCAGGTCCTTGCGGACCGCCGGATCGCGCAGGGACGGCCTCCGGGGCGCGGCCGCACCGGGCTCCAGGTCGCGGTAGGGGGTGCGCGCCCCGGCTCCCAGCAGACGCCCGACCCGGCCGCGGTGGAACTCCGCGAACCGGCGCACCACCCGCAGCGCTCCGGGCAGCAGCGGGAAGCCCGTCCCCACCAGGCAGAGTGCGAGGACCGCGACCATCAGGTAGGCCACCGCCACCCCGGCCAGCCCGGTGCCGAGGCAGATCAGGAGATAGCCCGCGGTGGGCGGGAAACGGATCACCGTCCGGCGGATCCACTGCTCGGGCCGTAACCGTCGTAGCGCGGCAACCCAGGGCGCTCGCACGGCTTTTCAGACCCTCCGAGTCGACATTTCGATCACCCTACCACCGTGCGTGGTCCAACCGCGGGTGGCAGTTTTCTGCACCATCGGGTCTCCAGTGCACGCCCTGGTCCCCGTTCCATCGTGAACCTACCGTCGTGAACGTCGGGTTGTGCGTACGAGCGATGGAGGGCCGGAAGTGGGCGGAAGGGAACGCGGAATGCGGACGGAGGGGCTCCCCGACGCGCCCGCACGGGAGGACGCGGCGCAGCCCCGGCCGGACGGCGGCGCCGCTCCGGACCCGCGCTGGGTGGTGCGCCTCGACGGGGTCCGCAAGACGTACGGCAGGGGCGCCGGGGCCGTGCACGCGCTGCGTGACCTGTCCCTCGCCTTCGCCCGGGGCTCGTTCACCGCGGTGATGGGCCCGTCCGGGTCGGGCAAGAGCACCTTCCTGCACTGTGCCGCCGGGCTGGACCGCCCGGACGCCGGCTCGGTGGTGCTGGGCGGAACCGACCTGTCGACCCTGGGCGAGGTGGAGCTGACCATGATGCGCCGGGAGCGGGTCGGTTTCGTCTTCCAGGCGTACAACCTGATGTCGGCGCTGACCGTGGCCGACAACATCACCCTGCCGCTGATGCTCGCCGGGCGCCGGCCGGACCACCAGTGGATGCACCAGCTGGTGACGCGGGTGGGGCTCGCGGACCGGATGAACCACCGGCCCGCCGAGCTCTCCGGCGGCCAGCAGCAGCGGGTGGCCATCGCCCGTGCGCTGGCGGCGCGGCCGGAGGTGGTGTTCGCGGACGAGCCGACCGGGGCGCTGGACACACGCACCGCGCAGCAGGTGCTGCGGCTCCTGCGCGAGGTCGTCGACGACCTCGGGCAGACGGTGGTCATGGTGACCCACGACCCGGTCGCCGCCTCCTACGCGCACCGGGTGGTGTTCCTCAGGGACGGGAGTCACGCGGAGGAGATGACGCGGCCCACTCCTGAGCGGGTCGCCGAGCGGATGACCGGACTGGGGGAGTGGTGAGGCGTGTTCAGGCTCGTCGTACAGACCGTCAAGGAGCGTAGGGCCGGATTCGTCGGGGCCTTCGTCGCGCTGTTCGGCGCGTCGGTGCTCATCACGGCCTTCGGCGTCATTCTGCAGTCCGGCATCGGGTCGGGGGTGCCGGTCCAGCGGTACGCGGGCGCACCGGTCGTGGTCGGCGGTGAGAGGTCCTTCACGGTGCACGAGGGGAAGAAGAGCAAGACCAAGGCGCTCACCGACGCGGTGGGCGTCCCCGCCGACCTGGTCGGCACGGTGGCGCGCACCGAGGGCGTCGGCCGGGCCGTCGGCGTTCTCGACTTCCCCGCGCAACTCGTCGACGGGAAAGGGGAGCTGGTCAGAGGGGCCGGTGACCGGCGCTCGATCGGGACGAACTGGGGCGGGGTCGGGCTCGGCCCGTTCGAGCGCAGCGGTCAGGAGCCCCGGCGGGCCGGCGAGGTGGTGCTGGAGAAGTCCGTCGCCGACCGGGCGGGGGTGAAGGCGGGCGACAGCGTCCGGATCGCCTCCACCCGCGCCGCGAGCCCGTACAAGGTCGTCGGCATCGTGACCTACACGGGCGGTGGCGGGGCGCTGCGCACCCCGCCGGTCTTCTTCACCGACGACGAGGCCCGCCTGTTGTTCGGCCGCACCGACCAGGTCAGCGCGATCGGGGTGCTGGCGGCGAAGGGCACGGACACCGGCAGGCTCGCCGACCGGGTCGGGGCGGCGCTCAAGGGCACGCGGACCGACGTCCGCACCGGCGACGGGCGCAGCAGCGTGGAGAACCCGGACGTGGCCACGGCCCGGGGCAGTCTGAGGGAGCTGGCGGGCGCGCTCGGCGGCATCGTCATCCTCATCACCATGGTGGTGGTGGGCAGCACCCTGGCGCTGGGTGTCCACCAACGGCGGCGCGAGCTGGCGCTGTTGCGCGTGGTCGGCGCCACACCCAAGCAGATCCACAAGATGATCTCGGGCGAGACACTGGTCGTCTCACTGGTGGCGTCGGTGCTGGGCTGCATCCCCGGTGCGGCGGCCGCGGAGGTGCTGCGCGGCGCGCTCTCCGTCATCGGTGTGGTGCCCGAGGACTTCGAGTTCTCCTACGGCCCGCTGCCGATGGTCGCGGCGGTCGTCATCGGGGTGATCGCCGCGCAGGTGGCGGCGTTCGCGGTGGCCCGCCGGGTGGTGTCGGTCCGGCCGGTGGAGGCGTTGAGCGCGGCCCGGACCGAGCAGCCCGGCCTCGGCCGGGCCCGGGTCCTCTTCGGGGTGCTGCTGTTCGTCCTCGGCCTCGGTGCGGCGCTGCTGCCGCTGTTCTTCGGCAGTGTCTTCGCGGCGGCCGGCGCGGCCAGCGGCGGGCTGGTCATGGTGATCGCGATCCTCATGCTGGCCCCGCCGGTGGTCGCCCGGGCGACCCGGCTGCTGGCCGCGCCGTTCCAGTGGTGGTTCGGCCGGCTGGGGCGCCTGGCCGTCGCCAACACCCGGGCGAACGCCCGCCGGCTGGCCGCCGGCATCGGCCCGCTGATCCTGGCGATCGGCTTCGCCTCGGTGCAGCTGTTCATTCCCACCACCACGGCGGGCGCGGCCGAGGAGCAGGCCCGGGCGGGCGTGGTGGCCGACTACACCGTGACCAGCGAGGCCGACGGCCTGCCGGTGGACGCCCCGCGGTTCATCGAGGGCCTGGACGGAGTGGAGTCCGCCACCGGCACCGTGCGGATCGACCTGTTCGCCTCCATCCGGATGCTCGACTCCCCGGAGATCTTCAAATACCAGGCCCAGGGGCTGACCCCGGGCCGACTGGACCGGCTCGTCGACCTGGACGTGACCGAGGGCGGCCTGGACGGGCTGTCCGCGGACACGGTGGCGCTCAGCAGCGCGGCAGCCGGGACCCTCGGCGCGGGCGTCGGGGACACGGTGCGGCTCCACCTTCCCGACGGGCAGACGATGGAACCGCGGGTGGTCGCCGTCTACCGCCGTGGACTGGGCTTCGGCGACGTCACGCTGTCCTACCAGACCGTCCTGCAGCACAGTTCGCGCCGGATGTACGACTCCGTCCTGGTCCGGGCCGAGGAGGGCGCCGACCGGCAGCGGGTGATCGACGAGCTCACCGGGCTCAACGACCGCTACCCCGGTGTGCTGGTCCGGGACAAGGGCGGCCTCTCCGCGGCCCAGCAGCGGACGGCCACGGTCGGCCTGGTCGGCAACGCCCTGCCGCTGGTGCTGGTCTTCGGCTACATCGCGGTGGCCGTCGCCAACACCCTGGTGATGACCACCCTGTCCAGGACACGGGAGTTCGCGCTGCTGCGCCTGGTGGGCGCGACCCCGGACCAGGTGATGCGGATGATGCGGACGGAGACTCTCATGGTGATCCTCATCGCGGTCGTGGTCGGCAGCGCGGTGCCGGTGCTGCCGCTGATGACGGTGAGCCTGGGCCTGACCGGCTCCCTGGTCCCGCACATCCCGCCGCTGCTCTATCTGGCGATCGTGGCGGCGACCTCGGCGCTGGCGGCGGCGGCCGTTCTGGTGCCGACCAGACTGGCCCTGCGCGCCCGCCCGGTGGAGGCCATCGGACTGCGCGAATAGCCGCGAACGGCTCCGCCCGTCACCCGGCGCCTCGCGGGGCCGGTCATCACCCGCACCTTCCGCACCCGTCCTCGGCGCCGCCGACACCGCACTGGCCCTACCGGCACCGGGGCGCCTGACAGCGCGCTGTGCGCGGGTTGTCAGTGGCGGGCCGGAGGCTGAGGTCGTCCAGTTCACCCGAAGCGCAGAGGAACGGATCAATGTCCCGCTATGTTTTTTCGTCGGATCGTGCGGTGTGGTCACGCCGTTCGCGCATGCTGTCCGCCGTGGTGACGGCGTCGGCCGTGGGGTTGGCGGTGTCCGCGATCGCGGTGCCCGCCTCGGCGGCACCGGCCACGCCGTCCGCGCCCGCGTCGGCCCGGGCCGACGCGCAGCGGGCCCACTTGAAGCAGCTGGCGCGGGAGTTGGTGGCCGCCGGGGCGCCGGGCGTGATCGTGCGGGTGGACGACGGCCGCGGCCGGCCCGTCGAGATCGTCGAGCAGGCTCCCTGGGCCGGGCGGGATCACCGGCTGGAGGTGGGGGACGAGTTCCGGATGGGGTCCAACACCAAGACCATGATGGCCACGCTCGTTCTGCAGCTGGTCGCCGAGGGCAAGGTCACCCTGGACGACCCGGTGGAGAAGTGGCTGCCGGGCAAGGTCCCGAACGGCGGGGCGATCACCTTGCGGATGCTGCTGAACCACACCAGCGGCCTGTTCGACTACACCGAGGACGGTGCCGTCCTGAACTCGATCCTCGGCAAGGACCCGCGGCGGTGGACCTCCCTGGACCTGCTCGCCGTGGGCGTGCGGCACGAGCCGCTGTTCGCCCCGGGCGCGAAGTGGTCGTACAGCAACACCAACTACGTCGCGGTCGGCGCGGTCCTGGAACAGGTCACCGGGGCGAGCCCGGCCGACCTGATCCGTGACCGGATCGCCCGGCCGCTGGGCCTGCGGCACACCTATCTCGCCACCGACTCCAGCTGGCACGGGCGGTACGTCCGTGGCTACGAACCGGACTCCGCCCACATGCCGCCGGATGTGCCCACCGAGTTCCGGGAGATCGCCGGGGTGCGCCACGACGGCCATGTGGACGTCTCCGGCAATGACCCGAGCTGGGGCGGGGCCGCCGGGGCGGTGGTGTCCACCGCGCGGGACTGGTCCCGGTTCTACACCGCGCTGATGTCCGGCAAGCTGCTGCCCGCCGCTCAGCTGGAACAGATGCGGACCACCGTCCCGACGGACCCGGAGAATCCGGTGAACGGGCCCGGCTCCGGGCTGGGCATCGGGACGGGTACCACCCCGTGCGGCACCATCTGGGCCCACGAAGGGGGAATAACCGGGTACTCCAGCACCAACTTCACCGACGGCACCGGCAGTCGCACCGCCACCGTTCTCGTCCCGACGGAGGTCCTGTTCGAGTTCGGGGCCGCCCCGAAGCTCGTCGAGGCCGACAAGGCGCTCAAGGACGCGGTGGTCTGCACCATGTTCGGCAAACCGGCTCCGACCGGCCCGGTCACGGCCCGGACGGGCTGATTCGCGCAGTCCGGGTGCGTCCCGAGCGCGTCCCGGGTGCGCCGCGGTCTACCTGGACGCGATCCTGGCACAGGGGGACAAGTTGTTCGACCGGGACTTCATGCAGGCCGCGTTCGACCGCTTCTGGGCGGGCGCGCGGCACGCCACCAGGTGGACCAACGCGATGCTCGCCCCGCCGCCGGCCCGCGTCCTCGATCTGCTCGGTGCCGCCGGTCGGATCCCGGCGGTGGCCCACCGCTTCGCCAACGGCTTCGACGACCCCGCCGACCTCGACCAGTGGTTCTACGACCCGGACCGGGCCGCGGCCCACCTCGGGCCGGTCACGCCACGGGGCTGACCGCCGGGTCGCACCGCCGGGTCAGGCCGCCGGGGAACGGCCACGGCCTCAGGCGCCGGTCGGGAGGGCGGTGCGCGGATAGGAGGGGAGGGGGACACCGAGGGCGTCGGTGGTGCCCGGGGGCAGGGTGAACGCGGCGGTGGCGGCGGCGGGGAGGTCGTGTACGCCGAGGAGGCCGGCCGCCAGCCGGGCGGTGGCGCGGTGCCAGTCGCCGAGCCGCTGGAGCAGGGCGTGGCCGCTGCCGACCACGGTGTAGCCGCAGACCCGGGCGCCGGCCGTCCGGCCGCGGGCCGCGAACCGGCGGGTGTCGGCCGGGGAGGTCACCTTGTCGCGGTCGCCGTGCAGCATCAGGACGTCCCGGCCGGCCAGTTGCTCGCACGGGTCCTCCGCCGGGCACCACGGTGCCAGCGCGACCACCCCGGTGACGTTCGGGTGGCCCGCCGCGCGCAGCGCCGCGCGGCCGCCCATCGAGTGGCCGACCAGCACCGTGGGCACCGGGCCCAGCTGCCCGGCGAGGTCGTCGAGCGCGGCGAGGGTGTCCCGGGCGGCGTCGGCGCGCTCGCCGTTCCACCCCCGGTGGCGGTAGCGGACCGTACCGATCGCCACGCCCGCCCCGGCGGTCTCCCGGCGCACCGCCCGGACGAAGCCGTGCATCCGCAGACCGGGCAGGTTGAGCGGGCCGGGCCTGGCCAGGCTGTGCTCCTCGCCGCCGTGCAGCACCAGCACCGCCGCCGCCGGCCGCTCCGGCCGCACCCGCCAGACCAGCGCCCGGTGTCCGGCCGCGGCGGCCGCACCACCTGCGCCGTCCGCGCCGCCCGTACGTTCCACCGCGTGCCCGCTCACCGTGTACCGTCCCGCCCCGCCGTCCGTCCCGTGGACCGCCACTGTACGCGCCGCCTGCCGGATGACGGGTTCACCCGGGGGGATCAGTGCCGGCCGCCGCCGCGCGCGGTGGTCCGGGCACCCTGCTATCCACGAAGGGTGGGGGGTGTACCCCGCGCCGTTCCGGGCGTCGGGTCGCCTAGTGGAGGACTCCCGTGGCTCAGCAGCTCGCACTCTCCGTCGACTTCGGGTCCGGCTTCACCGAAGCCTGGTCCAAGGTCGCCAAGTTCATTCCGCAGTTCCTCGCGTTCCTGGCGATCCTGGTCATCGGCTGGTTCGTCGCCAAGGTGATCGCCAAGGTCCTCGACCGGGTGCTGCGCCGGGTCGGTTCCGAGAGGGTGGCCGCGCGGGCCGGGATGATCCGGTACCTGAGCGGATCCAAGTACGACATGACCGGCATCATCTGCAAGATCGTCTACTACGCGATCCTGCTGATGGCCCTGCAACTGGCCTTCGGCGTCTTCGGCCCCAACCCGATCAGCGTGATGATCCACGGCATTGTCTCCTGGCTGCCCAGGGGCATCGTCGCCGTGGTGATCGTGGTGATCGCGATGGCCATCGCCAACGCCGTCCGCGACATCGTCGGCAACGCGCTCGCCGGCGCCTCGTACGGGCGCACGGTGGCCACCATCGCCTGGGCGTTCATCGTGGTGCTCGGCGTGATCGCCGCGCTGGGCCAGGCCGGCATCGCCACCGCCATCACCGGCCCGGTGCTGATCGCGGTGCTCGCCTCGATCGCCGGGATCCTGGTGGTCGGCGTCGGCGGCGGTCTGATCATCCCGATGCGCCAGCGCTGGGAGCGCTGGCTGGACCACGCCGAGCGGGAGAGCGCCAACCTGCGCGGCAGCGCCTACCAGGCCGGCCGTTCGGACGCGCTGACCAACCAGCCGGTCCGCCCGACCACCCCGACCACCCCGCCGGCCCCGGGCATCGACCCCGGCCGGCCGGGTGGGCAGCCGCGGTAGGACACCCGGCGGCTCCCGGAGTCAGGGCGTGAGCAGCCCCTGTTCGCGGACCAGCCAGCAGATCGCCGTCAGCCGGTGCACCGCGTAGTCGTACCCCACCGGCTCGCGCCAGCCGATCTCGGCGAGCGCGTCCAGGAAGCCCAGCGCGTAGTCCGACAGTTCCTCACGGTCCAGGGGCCGGGGCAGCAGCTCCGGCCCCTGCGCGTACAGCAGTTCGCGCAGCTCGGCGGCGTGCTGGTCGACCACGGCGACGAAGCCGGGCTCGAACGCGAACTCGGCCAGCCGCGGCGTGAAGGCGGCGACGATCCCGGGCAGCGGACAGCCGGCCGGCTGGTCGGGGGAGCCCCTGCGGGACTCGTCGGGCGTGGCGAACATCCGTCCACCGTAGGCGAGCCCCGGCGTGGAAAAGGCGGCCGGGGGCGCTTCCGGGCTGAGACCTTGGCCACCCTCAGGACGCCCGCCGTTCGCCCGGCCGACGTCCGGGACGATTGGCGAATCGCCGGGGATCATGGGGCGGTCTATACCAGAATGGGCCGCATGGATCTTCGAATCTTCACCGAACCCCAGCAGGGCGCCGACTACGGCACCCTCCTGCGGGTGGCGCGGACCGCCGAGGAACTCGGGGCCTTCAGCGCCTTCTTCCGCTCCGACCACTACCTGCGGATGGGCTCCGCCCCGGAGGGCGACCCGGCCGCCGCCATCCGGGCCGGCCTGCCCGGGCCGACCGACGCCTGGATCACCCTGGCCGGCCTCGCCCGGGAGACCAGCACCATCCGCCTCGGCACCCTGATGACCGCCGCCACCTTCCGGCTGCCCGGTGTGCTCGCCATCCAGGTCGCCCAGGTCGACGCCATGAGCGGCGGCCGGGTCGAGTTCGGCCTCGGCGCCGGGTGGTTCGCCGAGGAGCACGCCGCCTACGGCATCCCGTTCCCGAAGGAGAGGTTCGGGCGGCTGGACGAGCAGCTGGCCATCATCACCGGGCTGTGGAACACCAAGGTCGGGGACACCTTCGACTTCGCCGGCCAGTACTACACGCTGACCGACTCGCCCGCGCTGCCCAAGCCCGCCCAGGAGAAGATCCCGGTCCTGATCGGCGGCACGGGCCCGACCCGCACCCCGGCGCTGGCCGCCCGCTACGCCGACGAGTTCAACATGCCGTTCGTCTCGCCGGAGGCCAGCGCGGCCCAGTTCGGCCGGGTGCGGGCCGCCGTCGAGGCGGCCGGGCGCGAGGCCGACGACCTGGTGTACTCCAGCGCCCTGGTGGCCTGCGTCGGCCGCGACGACGCCGAGGTCGCCCGCCGCGCCGACGCGATCGGCCGGAACGTGGCCGAGCTGAAGGCCAACGGTCTGGCCGGCACCCCCGACGAGGTGGCGGAGACCATCGGCCGCTACGCCGCCCACGGCACCCAGCGCATCTACCTGCAGATCCTCGACCTGGACGACCTCGACCACCTGGAGCTGATCGCCTCGCGGGTCGCCCCGCAGCTGGGCTGACCGCCCGGCCGGTGCCGCCGACGCCCGTTCCCGGGGTGCCGGCGGCACCGGCACGTGCGGGGATGCGCGGGGGCGGCAGGGCTCAGGACAGCGCGGTGACCACGTTGTGGGTGATGGTGCGCACCCGGGGGTCGAGGGCGAGCAGCCGCGGCCAGTCGACGGTGGCGGCGGTGAAGACCGTACCGCCGCTGGTGTACAGGCCGAAGGTCGCGGCCCGGCCGGGGCCGTCGTCCTCCCGGACGGCGGTGTGCCAGCCGGCGGCCGGATCGGCCGGGAGGTCGGCCACCCCCAGGATGGTGAAGCCGGGCGGCGTACCGTCCGCGCCGGTCGCCACCGCCCGCCCGGCGCCGTCGCGGCGGTGGGCGGCGCCGTCGCACTCGTACCCCACGAGGGCGTGTTCGGCGCCGAGGACGTCGCCGTCGCGCAGTCCGGTGCCCGCGAAGAGCTCGTGGCCGGTGTGCTGGACGGTGAAGCCCAGCGGGGCCCGGGGGCCCTCCCAGTGACCGCCGCCGTTGCGGTAGCTGACGCCCGTCAGGGTGTTCTCGGGTTCGGACTCCCACCAGTGGCCGGGGGCACCGCGCAGCCGGTCGACGTCGACGCCCGGGGCCGCGCCGGGCGGGTGCTTCGCGCAGCGCACGGTCGTGCCGTCGGCCGAGACCGTGACGCGCCACCAGCAGGTGTTCGCGCCGAAGACGGCGAGGTTGCCGCCGCGGTCGCGGAAGGCGGTGACGTGGCGGCGGGCGGGTGCGCTCCAGTACTCGTCGTGTCCCGCCGAGAGCAGCAGGCGGTATCCGTCGGCGCGGTGCGGGTCCTGGTGGAGGTCGAGGTCCGTGCAGTAGTCGGCGGTGAAACCGCCGCGCTCCAGCCAGGCGACGAACGGGGCGTCCCAGTGGGCGAAGGTCTGCCGGGGGGTGCGCGGGTCGTGGGCGTCGGGGTAGCCCTTGACCGGGCCGCCGATGCCGCCGCCGGGGCGGCGCAGGGTGACGGCCTGGGTGACCGGGGTGTCCGCGCCGGGCGGCGGATCGTCGGTGCGCAGCGATCCGTAGAGGCTTCCGCCGCCGCTCTGGTTGTACGCGTGGTAGGTGAGGACCGGCACCTTGTACAGCACCCGCGCCTTCGTGGGCCCGGCCGGTGTCACCACGAACAGCAGGCGCGAGTGCCGGGCGTCCAGGTGCTCCGCGCCGGCGCCGGGCTCCGGGAGGTCCGGCGGGCCGGACGCGTGGGGCCGCAGGACGGCGATGTACACGCCCGAGGGCCAGTGCGCGGGGACGGTGAAGTCATGGCCGGGCCAGTGCCAGTCCTGGTCGTAGCGGCCGGCGGGCGCGTACCGGCCGGGCCCGCCGGTGCCGCCCATGTGGCGGACCTCGGCGCCGCAGCGGAAGAAGTCGGCGCGGAAGCGGTCCGCCCGGGTCGAGAGGTGCAGCCGCAGGACGCCTCCGGCCCGCACGCTGGGGCTCGCGGGGTAGCCGTCGACGAGGGGGTGGGCGTCGTCGGCGGGGTGGGCGCCGTCGCTCCGCGCCTCGGGCAAGGGGCTCTCCAGGCGGCCGGGTTGTGGCCGCTCCGGCGTCGGTGGGGCGGGGCGCGTGGTCGTCACGGATCAGATTCTGGACGGTCCCGGTGTGCGGAGGCACGCGCGGATTCGGACGTTGTCCGGCTCTCCCGGGGTGGAAGCGCCGCCACCGGACGCCGTCGTTCCGGTCCGTGCGGTGCCCTACCGGCCAGCCCGTGCGCGTGGTTCCACCGGCACCGGCCCGGTTCAAACCCGTTGCCCACGGGTCGGCCGGTTCCCACCGGAAGCGGATCGTCACTCTTGGAAGCCGCATGATCACTGAGGATGATGAATGCGCGCCGAGGGCCCGTCATCCGGGCGGGATCCGGTGGTTCGAAGGGAGTCGGATCATGTACGAGGACATCGAGCCCGTCACGTCGGAGGAACTGCCGGAGCTTCCGCTGCTGATCGACCTTCCGGGCGAGTGACCACCCGCGCGTGACGCACGCGGCGGCCATTCGGTCCGCCGCGTGCCACTTCTGATCCATCGTTGACCGGCCTCGCCCGGCGGATCGCCCACCGGCGGCGGCACAGAGGAGCGCGCACGTGGACATCGAACCGAACGCGGCGGAGGCGGCGCGCGACCAGCGGGGAGTCTGCCGGCTGACGCTCGGCGCGCTGCGCCGGGCCACACTGGCCGTCCCCGCCCCCGCCCCCGCCCCCGTTCCCGGAGCGGACGGTCCGGCGGCGCCGCCGCACCATCCGCCCGCGCTCGCCGCGCGCCACCCCGGCCTGACGGCCGACGACCTCGGCCACCCGGCCGTGATCGAGCTCGCCCACACCGCGCAGCGCGCGCTGCGCTCCGGTCCGCTCACCCCGGAGCGCCACGACGAACTCGCCGCCCGGCTCGACACGGCCCTGGCCCTCGCCCGCGCGGTGCCTGGCCGGGACTGCGGCGGCCGCCCGTGGCGGCTCGAACTCGCCGGGCCCCAGCCGCACCTGAGCCGCTCGGTCGCCCGCGCGCTCGCCGACACCCCGCCCGCCCCGGCCGCCGGAGCGCGCAACGGAGCAGCACCGGCGACGAGCGAGGTCCGCGCGTGGACGGACACCGAACGCGCGACCGCCGACGAGGCGATCCGGCTCCTGGCCGCCGTCTGGCCGGCCATGCTCGACGAACTGACGTACACCGTGCGCCAGATCGCCCTGCTGTCCGGCGAAGCCATCGAAGGGTTCACCGACTTCACCGTGCACGGCGCGGTGTTCCTCGGCCGGGAGCGCCTGACGGACGAACCCGACGGCCTGCCCGCCCCGCTGCGCCTGGCGGAGGCCCTGCTGCACGAGGGCACCCACCAGCGCTGCAACGCGGCGCTGATCTCGACACCGCTCTGGCACCGCACGGCCGAACAGGGCGCCCTGGTGGCGACACCGCTGCGCGCCGACCGGCGCCCCCTCGGTGGGCTGTTCCACCAGATGGTGGTCCTGTCCCGCAGCGCGTCGTTCTACCGCAGGCTCCTCACCGGACGCTCAGGACCGGCCCTCGACCAGGAGTTGCTGCGCACCAGGTACGCGCGGCACCGCGAGGACGTCGGACAGGCCGCCACGACGCTGGAGGCGCACCGGGCCGCGCTCACCGACGAGGGCCGCCGGGTGCTGGCCCGGGCCGGCGCGGAGGCGTCGGCGTGAGCGGCTCCGCAGGGGCGCCGGCCCGGCCGTGGGAGGCCCAGGCGTTCCGGCCGTTCGCCGGTGCGCCGGCCGTCGTGTTCGCCCGCGCGGCGGCCCGGTCGGCGCTGTTCACCGGCGTCCGTGCGGGCGGTGACGAGGTCGTCGTCGGCAGTGCGGCCGGGCAGGACGCGCAGGACACCGCCGTCCGGGCCAGGGGCGAACTGATCGAGCGGATGGGCAACATCGTGGCCGGGCGGGAGGCGGAGGCCGGGCCCGGGGTGCGGGCCACGTACCGGCGGCTGCACCGCGCCGGCCGGCCGGCCGTCGATCCCGCGCTGCTGGTCCACGGCGCCCGGGGAGCCGACGGCGACGTGCGGGACGCGGCCCTGCTCTGGGCGGTCGGCCGGTCGCTGACGGACGGGGGAGACGTCCTGGTGCCCGCCGGAGCGGTGTACCTGCGCCACCGGCCCCCGCCCGGCTGCCGGGCGGGGATCAGCGCCGGATCCACCGGGGTGGCGGCGCACCCGGACGAGGCGACGGCCCGTGACCACGCCCTCTGGGAGATCCTGGAACGCGACCTGATCCGGCGCAGCTGGTACGGCGACGACACCGAACCCCCCGTCGTGGTGCCCTGGCGGGCCGACCCCGGGCTGTGCGAGTCGCTCGGCCTCCTCGGTCTGGAGGCGACGGCCTTCCTCCTGCCCGCTCCGGCCGGAGCGGTCTGCGTGGTGGTCTGCGTCCACGCCCCGGACGGCACCGGCCAGGCGTTCGGGGCGCGTTGCGGCCCGGCCGGTCGGTATCCGGCCCTGGCCGGGAAGGCGGCCTACGAGGCCCTGATGGTCCGCTGGAGCATGGAAACCCCGGTCGCGCGGGAGACCTGGGCCCGGTGGGCCGGTGCCACGGAGCCGGCCACCGCGCTGGAACACGCGCTCTGGGCCTACCACCGGCAGGACAGCCTGGCCCTCTGGCTCGCCGAAGCCCGCCACGACCACGCCGGTCCGCAGGCCCCGGTGGGGTACCACGCCGGTCCGGGCCCACTGCTGGCCGCGCACACCGGCGCGGACGTGATCGCCGTACCGACTCCGTCGCCGCAGGGCACCGAGGCCGGGCTGCGGGTGGTGCGGGCCGTGGCCCCGGGCGCCCTCCCGCTGCCGGGCGGCCCGGCCGGAGCCGCCGGACCGGGACGGCCCGGCCGGCCGCATCCCTTCGGCTGACGGGCCCGCCGCCCGCACTCCGCCCGCCGCCCGCACCCCGCCCGCACCGTGCCCGCCGCCACGAAAAGGACCGTCCGCCATGGCCGACCAGGACCCGTACTACGCCACCGCGTTCGCCGCCCGCTACGACGACTGGTTCCCCTCGTACGTCACCGACAGCACCGTCGACCTGCTCGCCGGTCTCGCCGGGGCCGCCGGCGGCGGGCCGCTCCTCGAACTGGGCTCCGGCACCGGCCGGATCGCCCTGCCACTGGCCGCGCGGGGCCTGGAGGTCCACGGCATCGAGGGCGCACCCGAGATGACCGACCGGCTCCGCGCCAAACCGGGTGGCCGGTCCGTCCCCGTCACCGCCGGGGACTTCAGCCACGTCCCGGTCGACGGCACCTTCGCCCTCGTGTACGTGGTCAACGGGACGTTCTTCGAACTGCCCACCCAGCACGCCCAGGTCCGCTGCTTCGCCAACGCCGCCGACCGGCTGCGTCCCGGCGGGCTGTTCGTCCTCGACGCCCACGTCCCCGAGGCGCTCGCCGACCCGGGCGCCGCGGTGGCCACCCTCCCGATCCCGGGCGGGGTGACGGTCCGCACCCGCCGCGTCGACCGCGCCGCGCAGCAGTACACCTCGGACTACCTGATCGTCGACGGCGACGGCGTGCACCACGTCCCGGTCTCCTTCCGCTACGCCCATGCCGGCGAACTCGACCTGATGGCCGGGATGGCGGGGCTGCGCCTGCGGGACCGCTTCGGCGACTGGAAGGGCGGCGCCTACACCTCCGACAGCTCCTACCACGTGTCCGTCTACGAACGGACCGCCTGACCCGCGGTCCGCCCCCCGGCAGGAGAGCACCGAAGCACCCGCGGGAGACCACCGGCAGCGGAGATGCCCGGGGCGGCCCCCGCGACCAACCGCCGTCGACGAACGGGAGGTTCCCATGTCCGCACCCGCCCGAGAACCCGGTGCCGCGGCCACCGGCCGGCACGAGATCCTGGAGCCGCGCCCCGGCCCGGGCGGCCTCGGCGTACCGCTGCGCCAGGTGGTCGACGACGGCCGGCTCGTGGTGGTCAGGCGCGGCCTGCACCACCTGGACGCGCTGGAACCGCTGCTCCGCGCCACCGGTCACGCCGCCGCCGGGACCCTTCCGCCCGACGCCGCCGCCACCGTCGGGCGCCTCGGTGTCGAAGCGCTGCACACCGCCGCGACCGTCGAGCAGGCGACCGCCTTCCGTACCCGGCTGGAGACGCTGCTGCGGCCCGTCGCGGCCGAGGCGGTGCGCTCCTTCGCCGAGCGGGCGGCCCCGGGCGGCCCCCGGGTCTACCTGAGCCACCACCTCGGCGTCCGGATCATGCTGCCGCACGCCGCCGTGGCCGGCCGCGCCGAACTCGACCCGCTCGCGGGCTTCATGGTGCCGCACTCCCCGCACATCGACTCGTGGTTCAACACGCCCGTCAACTCCGTCAACCTGTGGATCGCGCTGGGCCGGGTCCGCCCCGGCAACGGTCTGCTCATCTACCCGCACCTCTACCGGGAACCGGTCCGCCGGGAGGGCTTCCGCGTCGCCCCCGGCCAGGACCTCGGCACCCCCGTGCGGGTCACCCTCGATCCCGGCGACATCCTGGTGTTCGCCGGCGACCACGTCCACAGCTCCGAGACCAACACCACCGACGAGACCCGGTACGTGCTCACCAAGCGGATCAGCGTCGGCGCCCCGCGCTTCAGCCGGCAGGGCGGCGGCTGGATCCCGTACCACGACCCGCGGCTGCTCGACGGGCCGCTGCCGGCGCTCGCCTCCCTGCGCTCGCGGGCCACCGCCGCCTACGGCCGGCACCTCCTGCGGGCGGCCCTGCGGAGACCACCCGCCTACGAGAACACGCGGACGCCGCCCCCGTCCCCGGCCCAGGCGTAGGCCGGCATGCGCATCGCCTACCTGCACAGCGGCAGCATCCCCTCCGTCTACGCCAACGGCATCCACGTCATGCGGATGTGCGACGCGTTCACCGAGGCCGGACACGACGTCACCCTGTACGCGCTGCCCGGCTCGTACCCGGCCGACGACCCGCACGCCTACTACGGGACCAGGCACCGCTTCCCCGTCCGTTCCGTGCCCGCCCCCGACACCGGCGCCGCCGGCTACCGGGAACGCGCCGCGCGGGTGAGCGAGTTGCTGACCGACGGCGCCGCCCCCGACCTGATCTACGGCCGCGACGCCTACAGCCTCGCCCTCGCGCCGGACCTCGCGCCGCTCGTGTACGAGACGCACCTGCTCTGGGACGACCCCGACATCCGCCGGGCGGAGCGCGAACTGCTCGCCCGGCCCTCCCTCGCGCGGGTCGTGGTGATCACCCACGCCCTCGCCCGCGACTTCCGGCAGGCCCACGGCGGCCCGGGAACCCCTCCGGTCCTCGTCGCCCCCGACTGCGCCGACCCGCCCGGCTCGTACCCGGCACCGCCGCGGCTGCCCGGGCGCCCGGGTGTGCCCAGGATCGGCTACGTCGGGCACCTCTACGCCGGGCGTGGCATCGACCTGATCCTCGATCTCGCCGGACGGCTCCCCGGGCTCGACTTCCACCTGGTCGGCGGCACCCCCGAGGACCGGGCCCGCTGGGAGGAGCCCGGCCGGCTCCCCAACGTGTACTTCCACGGCCACCGCCCGCCTGGTGCGGTCCGTGCCTACGTCCCGCTCTTCGACGTCGTCCTGGCGCCGTACCAGAAGAAGGTCTACGCCGCCGGAGGGCTCGGGGAGACCAGCCGGTGGGCCTCCCCGCTGAAGCTGTTCGAGTACCTGGCCCACGGCCGCGCCATCGTCGCCTCCGACCTCCCCGTCCTGCACGAGGTTCTCCAGGACCGGGTCAACTGCCTGCTCCGCCCGCCCGACGACCCGGCCGCCTGGGTGGCCGCGATCACCGAGCTCCTCGCCGACCCGGCGCTGCGCCGGGCCCTCGGGGACGAGGGCCGCCGGCAGGTCCTCGACCGGTACACCTGGCGCCACCGCGCCGACGACGTCCTCGCCGGTCTGCACTGAACCGTCCGCTCCGCGCCCCGGCCCGGACGGGCGGGTGAAACGGTGTCACGCCGCTCGACGGCGCCCCCGTCGCCATGGCCTAGTCTTTACTCTCTCTTGGGAAGGGAAGGCTTCACCGAGAGGCCCGACCGGGGAGGACAGGCCGGGGAGACAGGCCGGGGGACAGGGGGAGAGCCGGTGGTGGAGACGAAGGTGTCCGGGGCGGAGCCGTCGGCGGTGGGGGCACCGGCGCAGCGCGTGCCCGCGCCGAGAGCCGCGCACCGTGCCGTGGCCGGGCCGGCGGAACCGGCGCTGCGCCCGCGCGGCCTGCACGACCTGCGGCAGGGGTGCGAGGGCCGCCGGCCGACGGCGCTGCGCTACCCCGCCGACGGCCTGCTGGTCGTCTCGGGGCTGCCCGGCAGCGGGAAGAGCACACTGATGCGCCGTTGCGTACGAGCCCGGCTGGTCGACTCCCAGCAGGTCCGGGAGGAGTACGCCGCCCGGGCGCCCGGCTGGCTGCCCTACTTCGTCTACCGCCCGCTGGTGCGGATCGAGCACTACCGGCGGCTGCGGCGCGCGGTGCTGGCCGGCGGCCCGCTCGCGGTGCACGACTGCGGGGCGCTGCCCTGGGTGCGGCTCTGGCTCACCCGGGCCGCCGCCCGCCAGGGCCGGCGGGTGCACCTGGTGCTGCTGGACGCCAGTGCCGGTGAGGCCCGGGACGGCCAGCACACCCGGGGGCAGGCGGTCTCCGCGTACGCCTTCGCCCGGCACCGGGAGGCCGCGCGGCGGCTGCGCCGGCGGCTGGCGGGCACCGGACGGCCGCCGGCCGGCTGTGCGTCGGCCGTGCTACTCGACCGGGCCGGTGCGCGCGCCCTGCGGGAGATCGTCTTCGTGGCGTCGTAGTCTCGGCGAGGCGGTGCGGGCCGCCGACCCGGATCGTCCTCCCCGGCTCCCCGGCCGGTCGGACGGGACGGTGCGTCAACTGTCGGACGGCACGGGGGCGGTAGGGGATCGAGCGCCAAGGCATCCGCCGTTCCGGGCGGGCCGGGTGGGCCGATCGGGCTTCCGGGCGGCGTCCGACGGGGCGTCAGAGTGCCCGGCCCGAGCGGGTCCGGCGCGTCCGGGCGGCCCTGCGCAGCCCTGGCCGGGCGGCCGCCGGTGGCCGCCACCGTGACAACTCCCCCTCAGGAGCGCAGATGCGTCGTTCTGCCCGCGTCCCCTCGCGTGTTCCCCGCAGATTCCTCAGCGCCGCCGCCCTTGTCGCCGCCCTCGGGCTGACCCAGTTCGCCGCCCCCGCGGCGTTCCCCGCCGCCCGGCACGCGGCTTCGCCCCGGTGCGCCGACGCCGACGGCCGGCCCAGCCATGGCAGCCAGGAGGGCCGGAGTGGCCAGGGCACCGGGGCCCGCAAGCCCGCCGGCGGCCCGGACAGCCAGGAGCCGAACGCCGTCACCGAGGTCCAGGCCAGGGCGATGGAGACGGACCTGACCATCCGGGCCGCCCTGGCCGCTGTGGGCCAGGGCGGCATGCCGCCCGTCCCCGGCGGGCCGGGCGGCGTCACCACCATCCCGGTGTACCTGCACGTCATCCACTCCGGGGCGACCGGCCGGCTCGGCCCGGCGGACATCGCCAACCAGCTAGCCGTCCTCAACGCCACCTACGGCGGCCAGGGCGCGGGCAACACGGCCAGCCCGTTCCAGTTCCGGCTGGCCGACACCGACTACACCGACAACGCCGCCTGGTACAGCGGCATGACCCCGGGCTCCCCGGCGGAGAAGGCGATGAAGAGCGCGCTGCGCAGGGGCGGCGCCGGCGCCCTCAACCTCTACACCGCCAGCCTCGGCCAGTCACTGCTCGGCTGGGCGACGTTCCCGAGCCAGTACCTGCTGAACCCGACCGACGACGGCGTGGTCATCCTCGACGCGTCCCTCCCCGGTGGCGCGGCCGCCAACTACAACCAGGGCTACACCGCGACCCACGAGATCGGCCACTGGCTGGGGCTCTACCACACCTTCCAGGGCGGTTGCAGCGACCCGGGCGACTACGTCGACGACACGCCGGCCGAGGCGAACGCCGCCTACCAGTGCCCCGAGGGCCGGGACACCTGCCCCGCCGTCGGCCTCGACCCGGTCCACAACTTCATGGACTACACCTACGACTCCTGCATGACGCAGTTCACCCCGGGCCAGTCCGCCCGGATGGCCGGTTCCTGGGCGGTCTACCGGGCCTGACGGCCGGTCGGTGCGCGCGCCGGCGGCGGTGCTTCTTCGGCGTTGGCCCAGGGCGGCACAGGGTTCGAATGTATTCGGGGCTTCCGGCGTGGCAATTGGCGATCGTTTGCCCGTATCGATCTATGTTTGTGGTGCAAACGGCAGCTGAAGCCGAGGTAGTCGAGCAAGGAGCAGCGGCATGACCAACAGCGCGCACCCCCGGATCGTCGTCGGCGTGGACGGCTCGCCCGCCTCGGAGCAGGCGTTGCGGTGGGCGATCGACTACGCACGGCTGACCGGCGGCACCGTCAACGCGGTGGCCGCCTGGGAGTACCCGGCGTTCTACGGCTGGGCCGGCCTCAGCGTGCCCCCGGCGGAGGGCTTCAACCCCCAGGACCTGGCCGGGCAGACGCTCTCCGAGACGGTCGCCAAGGTCGTCGGGGACGACCCCGCCGTCCACGTCTCCGAGGCCGTGGTGCCCGGCAACGCCGCACAGGCCCTGCTGGAGGCGGCCGACGGTGCCGCGCTGGTCGTCGTGGGCAGCCGGGGCCTCGGCGGCTTCTCCGGCGCGCTGCTCGGCTCCGTCAGCCGGCACCTCACCGAGCACGCCCCCTGCCCGGTCGTCGTGGTCCGCGAGGGGCAGGTGGCCGCCGCCGGGTGACCACGGTCCGCGGAACCACGCCGGGCCGCCGCGCTCAGGGCAGGATGGAGACATGCCAGAAGGTGACTCCGTCTACCGCGCGGCGGCCCGGCTGCACGAGCTCCTCGCCGGGCAGCTGCTGACCACCGCCGACCTGCGGGTGCCCGCGCACGCCACCGCCGCGCTCGCCGGCCGGCGGGTGCTGGAGGTCGCCCCGCGCGGCAAGCACCTGCTCACCCGGCTCGAAGGCGGCCTCACCCTCCACACCCATCTGCGGATGGACGGCCGGTGGGAGGTCTACCGGCCCGGCGAGCGCTGGGCCGGCGGGCCCGCCTGGCAGATCCGGGCCGTCCTCGGCACCGAGCGCGGCACGGCCGTCGGCTACCGCCTGCCGGTCGTCGAGCTGCTCCGCACCGCCGACGAACCACGCGCCGTCGGCCACCTCGGGCCCGACCTGCTGGGCCCCGACTGGGACCCGGCCGAGGCCGTCCGCCGGCTCCTCGCCCACCCCGGCCGCCCGCTTGCCGAGGCACTCCTCGACCAGCGCAACCTGGCCGGGATCGGCAACGTCTACGCCAACGAGCTCTGCTTCCTCGCCGGCGTGACACCGTGGACGGCGGTCGGCGAACTGCCCGGCCCCGACCGGCTGGTGGCGCGGGCCCGGCAGCTCCTCGACGCCAACAGGCTGCGCCCCGGCCACATCACCACCGGTGACACCCGGCGCGGCCACCAGCACTGGGTGTACGGCCGGGCCGGCCGCCCCTGCCCGCGCTGCGGGACGACGGTGCTGACGGCGGGTCAGGGCGAGCCGCCGCGCGACCGGGTGGCCTACTGGTGCCCGTACTGCCAGCGCGGCCCGGCGCCCGAGGTGCCCGCCGGGCGGCCGCTCAGGGGCGTTCGACCAGGGCCGGGTGCCGAGGGTCGTCCACCCGGACGGTGAGGTCGGCCGTCTCGGCGGGAGTGGTCTCGGCCTCGTAGCGGGCGAAGGCGGGCAGTGTCCACTGCTCGTCGGGCGGGGTGCGGCGGGCGAGCGCGGCGGGTGTGAGCGCGAGATGGACGGTGAGCTCCAGGGGCAGCCACCGGCCGAGCAGCAGCGGGCCGTCCAGCAGCAGCACCCCGCCGGGCGGCATGGTGGTGTACGGCGCGCGGGTCGCACGGTCGGTCGCCGGATCGCGCAGCGAGGGCAGCACCCGGCCGCTGCCGCCGGGCTCCAGCGGGTCCAGTACCTCGCGGGTCAGGGCGCCGTCGTCCAGCCAGAGGTCGTGGAAGGCGTCCGGGTCGTGCCGCCCGTACTCCAGCCGGACCGAGGCCGGCCGCAGGAAGTCCGCCGCCGACACCCGCAGGGCCGGCCGGCCGCGCAGGCGCAGCGGCTCCACCAGGGCGTCCGCGAGCGCACCGGGGCGGGCCGCCGCGGCGCCGTCCACGGCCACCCGCAGCCACCGCTGCCCGGCGCCGGGCAGGGCGGTCACACGGTCGGCGAGGAGGTCGGCCAGCCGTTCGGGCGAGATCGGTCGTACCTGCATCGGGCCATCCTGCCTCGGTGTGCCGGGAGGTGGGGGGTTCGGGTGGGGCAGGGCGGGCTCAGGTGAGCGGGAGGGCGTACAGGATGTCGTCGTGGCCCGCGTAGAGCCGGGTCCGGTCCGCGGCGAGGGACCAGACGTCGACGCCGGGACCGGAGTCGCGGAACGTCCACAGTTCGGTGCCGGTGGCGGCGTCGAGGGCGCAGACACCGGCGGCGGCCGGGCCGGGGACGAAGAGGACGCCACCGGCCGGCAGCGGGTGGCTGCGGCGGTCCAGCCGGAACGGGAGGCGGCGGGACCAGAGCTCGGCACCGGTGGCGGCGTCGTACGCGGTGACCAGGCCGTTGTCGCGGGGGAGGTAGACGCGGGTGCCGTCGGTCACCGGGGACAGCGAGCGCAGCTCCCCGGCCGGGTCGGCGGCGGTCTCCCAGCGGGCGGAGCCGTCGGCGAGCCGCAGCGCCCGCAGGCCGGCCGGGCCGTCGGGGAGGTAGAGGTTCTCCTGGTCGGCGGCGCACCAGCGCAGGTTCTCGTCGGCCGCCGCCGACCAGGCGCGCTCGCCGTCGGCGGCGCCGCGGACCACCAGTGCGGTGCGGCCCGCCGTGGTGTCGCAGGCCGGGAGCCGGCCGCCGGCCGCGGTGACGGGCGTGAACAGCTGTTCGGCGGGCGCCACCGGACGGGACCAGAGCACCGTGCGGTCCGCGATCCGCACGGCGAACAGGGTGTCGCCCCCCAGGGCGCCCCCGGCCGGCCGGGCGGAGACCTTGCCGTACAGCGTGGCGCCGTCGCTGCCGTAGAGCGTGATGCTGCCGTCGAGGTGGTCGGGCAGCGGCAGGCTCCAGTCGGCGGCCGCGTCCGTGAGGTGACGGCCGTCGATGTGGCCGTACGAGACGGTGAACATCCGGTCGGCGCCGAGCACCACCCGGTCGGCCGGTGTGCCGAGGTCGCCCGGCCGGTCCTTGCCGGGCGTCTCGAAGACGAGGCCGCGCAGCGGGGAGCCGTCGGCGGGGTCGAGCACCTGGAGCCCGGTCCGGGAGAGGAAGAGCGGCCGGTCCGGGTGGTCGGTCAGCCGCTCGGGCGTCATCGCCGCCGGGCCGCGGTACGTCCAGAGCGGCTCCGGCCCGGCGATCCGGGTGGGCAGCGGCCTGGGCGGCCCGGGTGCCGGTCCGCCGCCGGACGGGCGGGAGACCGCCCAGAGCGCGGCGCCCGCCGCCAGCACGCCGGCCCCCGCCAGCAGCCGCCGCCGGCTCGGCCGGGGCCCGTCGCCGTCGGGCCCGGCGCCGCCGCCGACCACGTCCGCGGGCGCGGCGGCCCGGTCGTCCGCCTCCTCGTCCCACTGCCAGGACGCGCCGGACGCGTCCTCGGCCGGGTCGGACGCCTGCGTGGCGGAACGCTCGGACGCTGCCGACTGCATGCCTGATACCCGCTTCCCCCCGGGAGCGGCCGTCGCGCCGCCCTGTCCGACGGACAATACCGAAGCGGGCGGGGCCGCCCCCGGGGAGACCGGTCGCGGTGTGCTCGGACAAGCCCCGGGCCGGGCGGTCAGCCGGGGCCGTGGTCGGCGAGGTCGGCGAGGACCTGGGCGTGGCAGGGCAACGGGACGCACCAGCAGCCGAGGCGGTGGCCACGCAGGGCGGGGACGAGCGCCAGCAGGTCGGGGCGGGCCAGCAGATAGGCGCGGTACCGGGCGGTCATCTCCTCCCGGGTGCAGTCCGGGCCGGGGCGGTAGGGGCAGTAGAGCGGGGAACCGGGCAGGTGCCAGCCGCCGCGGTGCATCGGGCGGCCGACGTACAGGACATCGGCGAAGTCCGGGTCGTCCCGGTGGCCCTTGAGGTTGACCACGGTGGTGGGACCGGGGGAGGTCGGCATGCTGTCATGATGGCCCGCCGACGGCGGGGCGGCCCGATGGCGGGGCGGCCCGCCGGGGGAGGCCCGGCCCCGCCTTGACAGTCCCTTGACCCGGGCGTAGCAAGAGAGGATGCGCCAGGGTGTGCCGGCGGACCGGGACGGTCCGCATGTGACCGGCGGTACCCGGGCCGCGCGACCCGACCTGCGCCGCCCAGGGGAGAGCGGTGCCGCCGACGGGACGGCGGACGAACGGGACGAGCTGCTCGCGACCGCCGTCCGCACGGTGCTCGGCAGCACCGACGCGTACGGCGCCATGGTCTACCTCCGCTCGCGCGACCGGCGCTCGCTGACGCTCTGCACGCTCGCCGGTGTGCCGCTGTCGGTCATCAGCCCGTTCCGGCGGGTGGCCGCCGCCGGGCCGCTGCCGGTGGCGGTGAGCTTCCGCACCGGGCACACGGTCGTCCTGGCCGACACCGAGGACACCATGCGACGCTTCCCGCAGCTCGCCGTCGGGATGCCGTACGACTTCGCCTCGGCCTTCGTACCGGTCAGGGCGGGCCCGGAGACGTACGGGGTGCTCAACGTGCTCTGGGCGGCCTCGGCCGACGGGGTGCCGGACGGCGCACGGCGGCAGCTGCGGGCGGTGGCCGACCGGCTCGGGGCCGGGCTGGCCGGGCTGGCGGCGGCCGGGCACCCGGTGGAGCCGGACGGCGGGACGGCCGTGGCCGAGCTGGCGCCGCCGTCCGCGCCGACCACCCGGCTCGGCCTGTTCGACTGGAACGCGGCCACCGGGGCGCTCTCGGCGGACGACCAGTTCTGCGAGATCTTCGGTCTGGACCCCGCCGGGTTCGACGGCCGGGCCGCCACCGTGGACGCCCGGATCGCCCCCGGCGACCGGGCCGAGTTCCGGGCCGCCCTCCGCGGCGCGCTGAACCGCGGCCGGGTGCTGGCCGCCCGGATCCGGGTGCTCGACCGCGACGGCCACCCCTGCCCGGTCGACCTGTGGGGCCGTGTCCCCGAGGGCGACGGGCCGGATGACCGTACCCACCTGGTCGGCGCCGTCCTCGACACCCGGACCGGCACCGCCGCCGCGGCCGCCGTGGAACGCCTGCGCGACGGCGTCCTCTCGCTCGACCCGGACGGCCGGATCGTCTACGCCAACCACAGCGTCGAACTGCTGCTGCACGCCCGCCGCGAGGACCTGCTCGGCCACCACCCCTGGGACGTGCTGCCCTGGCTCTCCGACCCGGTCTACGAGAACCGCCACCGGGCCGCGATGCTCTCCCAGCGGCCGACCGCCTTCCTCGCCGCCCACCCGCCGGACGGCTGGCTCGCCTTCTCCCTCTACCCCGACGCGCACGGCGTCACCGGCCGGGTCGTCGCCGCCGAACCGCCCCCCGGCACGGCCGGGCCCGAGCCCGACCCCCCGGCCGCCGCCCGGACCGGCCTCAGCGCGATGCACCACCTGCTCCAGCTGGCCAGCGCGCTGACCGAGGCCGTCACCGTCCGCGAGGTCTGCCGGGCCGTCGCCGACGAGATCCTGCCGGCCTTCGGAGGCCAGGAGCTCGCCATCTACAACGTCTGCGACAAACGCCTCGACCTGGTCTTCCAGAGTGGCTACCCGGACGGCTTCCTCGACCGCTTCGAGGGCACCCCGACCGGCGCCCGGGTGCCCGGCGCCGAAACCCTGAGCACCGGCACGCCGATCTTCTTCGAGTCCGTCCACGCGCTCGCCGCCGCCTACCCCGGCATCCCCCTCGACGAGATGGGCGCCTGGGCCTTCCTGCCGCTGATCGCCTCCGGCCACCCGGTCGGCAGCTGCATACTCGGCTTCGACGAGGCCCGCGCGTTCTCCCCGGAGGAGCGCGGCATGCTCACCGCCCTCGGCGGGTTCATCGCCCAGGCGCTGGAGCGCGCCCGGCTCTACGACGCCGAGTTCGCCCTCGCCCGCGGCCTCCAGCAGGCCCTGCTGCCGCACCGGCTGCCGTCCCTGGAGGGCGTCCGGACCGCCGCCCGCTATCTGCCCGGCACCCAGGGCATGGAGATCGGCGGCGACTGGTACGACGCCATCGTCACCGGCCGCGATCTCAGCCTGGTCATCGGCGACGTCGAGGGTCACAGCGTCGGCGCCGCCGCCACCATGGGCCAGCTGCGCAGCGCCGTCCGGGCCTTCGCCACCGGCGGGCACCCGCCGGACGAGGTGCTCGCCCGGACCAACCAGCTGCTGCTCGACCTCGACCCCGGGCTGCTCGCCAGCTGCTGCCTGGTACGGCTCACCCCAGCCGACGGCACCGCCCTGATCGCCCGGGCCGGCCACCTCCCGCCGGTGCTGCGCCACCCCGGCGGGCGCGCCGAGGCGCTGTACGTGGCGGGCGGCCCGCTGCTCGGCGTCGACCAGCGGGCCGAGTACCCCGTCAGCGAGCTGCGGCTGCTACGGGGCTCGGTGCTCGCCCTCTACACGGACGGGCTGGTCGAGGACCCGGCGGTGGCGATCGACCACGGCGTGGACCGGCTGTGCGCCGCGCTGGCGCGCTCCGCCGGGGTGGCGGGCCGGGCGGCGGACGGGACGGCGGACGGGCTGGAGCGGCTGGCCGAGCGGCTGCTGCGCGAGGTCGGCTCGACGCGGCGGGTGGACGACGTGGCGCTGCTGCTCACCGCGTACGGGTGAGCGGGCCGGTTGGCTCCGGGCCCGGTCGGGCCCCGGTTCGCGTGGGGCCGTCCGGCGCCCGCGGCCGCGGTGAGGTGCGACTTTCGTCGGGGCGGGTCGCGACGAAGGGTGGCGGCGGGCCCCGGGCCGCACCGCTAGCCTCACCGGGTGGACGCGATAGCGAAGGCCTGGTCGAGGGCGGTACGGACGGCGTTTCCCGGGCCCTGGCGGCGCTGGCTGGTGGTGCGCGAGCTGGGGTTCGCCCTGCTGCTGGGCGTGTTCGCGGCGGCGATCGAGCTGATCGGCAGGACCGGTCTCTGGCTCCTCGTGGGGCCCGGCATCGCCGCGCTGTTCCTGCTGCGGAGGGGCGTGCCCGGCACCGTGCTGGTGATCACCGCCGCCGCCTGCGGCTGGTTCGGCGGGACGTTTCCGCTGCTGGTCTGCGCGGGGTGGTCGGCCGGTACCCGGATGCACCGGCTCTGGGCGCTGATCGGCTCCTTCACCGGCGGGTTCCTGCTGATGACGTACGCGGGCGTGGTGAAGGACGCCGGCGCGGCGCCGCTGAAGCTCATCATCGGGCTCGGGCTGGGCGGCTATCTGGTGCTCGCCGTGCTGCCCGCGCTCTGGGGCCGGTACCGGGCCCAGCGCCAGGCGCTGCTGGACGCGCTGCGCGAGCGCAACGACCAACTGCTGCGCGAGCGCACCATGGTGGCGCACCAGGCGCGGCTGCGTGAGCGGCACCGGATCGCCCAGGACATGCACGACAGCCTGGGCCACCAGCTGGCCCTGATCTCCGTCCACTCCGGCGCCCTGGAGGTGGACCGTACCCTGACCGACCGGCAGCGGGAGGCGGTCGGCGTGCTGCGGCTGGCCGCCGTCGCCGCGATGCGCGAGCTGCGCGAGGTGGTCGGGGTGCTGCACGACGAGTCCACGGCGCCCGCGCCCGTGGTGGCCGCCGGGCCGGCGGCGTCCGGGGGCGGCCGGACCGGCGGGGTGGCGGGGATCGAGCGGCTGGTGGAGTTCTCGCGGGCGGCCGGGACGACCGTCTCGCTCGGCCGGGACGGCGAGCGGCGCCCGCTGGCGGCCGCGGTCGACAACGCCGCGTACCGGATAGTGCAGGAGGCGCTCACCAACGCGCACAAGCACGCGCCCGGCGCGCCGATCAGCGTCGCGCTGCGCTACGAGCCGGACGCGCTGGTGGTGGAGGTCGCCAATCCGTGCGCGCCGGAGCTCGTCGGTGTGCGCGCCGGTGCGGGGGCGGCCGTCAGCGGTGGGCAGGGGCTGACCGGTCTGCGGGAGCGGGCCCGGCTGGTCGGCGGGATGGTGCACGCCGGGCCGACGCCCGAGGCGGGTTTCCGGCTCGCCGCCGTACTGCCGTACGAGGGGGCGGCGGACCAGGCCGCCGACATCGGCGGCGCGGAGCCGTGGGAACTGGACACCCTGCCCGCGGCCGACGGGGAGGCCGGTGCGCGGCGCCGGCGCAGCCCCGCGATCGGCTGTGCGGCCGGCGGGACGGCCGTGGTGCTCATCGTGCTGGGCCTGCTGGTCTGGGGCATGGTGGCCTTCGTCCGGGGCATCGACGGCGTGACCGTGCAGAAGAGCGTGTTCGACTCGATCCAGGTGGGCACGGACCAGGCCGGGGTCGAGGAGCGGCTGCCGAAGGGCAACCGTTTCTTCAGCAAGGACTGGGAGGGCAGCGGCCCGACCCCGCCGCCGGGCACCACCTGTCGGTACTTCATGTCGGACGAGCCCTCCGGGCACATGGGTGAGGACAACGTCATCAGGTTCTGCTTCAAGGACGGCGTCCTGGTCGAGAAGGAGAACTACCCGGTGAAGGTGTGAGCGCCGGGGGTGTGAGGATGGTGCACGGCACCGGCACCAGCGCTGCCGCCAGCACCGTTCAAGGGGATGACCAGCAGTGATCCGAGTCCTCGTCGCCGACGACGAGCCGCTCATCCGGGCCGGGATCCGGATGATCCTGTCCTCCGCCGACGACATCGACGTGGTCGTGGAGGCCGCCGACGGCCGGGAGGCCCTGGAACTGGCCCGGGCCCACCGGGTGGACGTCGTCCTGCTCGACATCCAGATGCCGGTGATGGACGGGCTCACCGCGCTCGGGGAACTGTCCCGGGTCGCGCCCGGCGCACGCGCGCTGATTCTCACCACCTTCGGGGAGCGCGATAATGTGCTGCGAGCCGTGACCGAGGGCGGCGCCGGGTTCCTGCTCAAGGACACCGCGCCGGCCGAGCTGATCCAGGCGGTGCGGGCCGCCGCCACGGGGCACGCCTTCCTCTCGCCCGCGGCCACCCGGCACATCGTGGACTCGCTGGCCGGGGGCCGGACCGGTCCGGTCGCGGCCCGGGCCGCCGCGGCACGCCGTCGGCTGGAGGTGCTCACCGAGCGTGAACTGGAGGTGCTGGCACTGCTGGGTGAGGGTCTGTCGAACGCCGACGCCGGGGCCCGGATCCATATGAGCGAGGCGACGGTGAAGACGTACGTCAGCCGGATCCTGGCCAAGCTGGGCTGTGAGAACCGGGTGCAGGCGGCGTTGCTCGCACGGGACGCGGGGCTGGACGGGGTCGGCTGAGGGGCATCGTTCGGACACGGTGCGTAGCGGACGTGGCGGATGCCACAGCGATCCGGCGCGGAACCGGGAACTCCGGTGGCCCCGGTGACGGTGTGTGGGATCCGCGTCGCGGAGGGTCGATGGTGTGGGCGCTCTCACGGGCCGGCAGGTGTGAGTGAGGGCACGGAAATTGATCGTTTGATCGTGAAAGTATGGTCAAAAGCTGTCAATTCGGGCACACTTTCTCGATCAATACCGCCGGTAACGGTCAACTGACCTGCAGCGTCCAGGAATTGCTTGAAGTGGCCCCGAACGGCCCGTAGCTTCATTGGCGGTGCAACGAGCACCACCCGGGTTCACCCCCGACGCACAGCCCGCCGGCCGACCCCCGGCGTCAGGGCCGTGCCCGTCGACGCGATCGGCTCGAACAGGCCGTCGGCGAGCGGGGGTGGCGGCGGCGGCAGGGCACGTCGGACACGTGCGTGACCGCCCGACGAGTGAGGTGAGCGCGACGACGGCCCCGGCGAGGGCCTGGTTCCGTCTGCCCGCCCGGGGCTTGTCGAGAGGATTTTCATGACTTTCCGTCACGAGAACGCCGCTGCCACCACCACCCCCACCAACGCCACCCCCGCCGGAACGCGCCGCCGTCGTGCCCGTCTGGCCCTGGTCGGCGGGGCCGTCGCGGCCCTTCCGGTGGCCGGCCTCGTCACGGCCACCTCGGCCTCCGCCGCTCCCGCCTCCGCCTGGGACACCGTCGCCCAGTGCGAGAGCGGCGGCAACTGGAACATCAGCTCCGGTAACGGCTACTCCGGCGGACTGCAGTTCACCTCCTCCACCTGGAAGGCGTACGGCGGCACCGCGTACGCGCCGCAGGCCCACCAGGCCAGCAGGGCCCAGCAGATCTCGGTCGCGGAGAAGGTCCTCGCCTCGCAGGGGCCGGGCGCCTGGCCGGTCTGCTCCCGGAAGGCGGGCCTCAGCAAGGGCGGCGCCCCGGCGGCCGTCGACACCTCGGCGGGTTCCTCCGCCAGGAACGGCTCGACGGGCTCCTCGAACCGGTCGGCCGCGCAGGGTCCGGCCGGTGCCAAGGCCCCGAAGTCCAAGGCGCCGCAGCAGGCCAAGCCCGCGCAGGGGCAGACCAACACCTCCGGTGGGTCCGGTTCGGCGCAGTCCGGAAAGGCGCAGGCCGGGAAGGCGCAGGGCGCCGCGAAGCCGGCCAAGCCGGCCCAGGGGCAGACGAACACCTCCGGCGGCGGCTACACCGTCCGGAGCGGCGACACCCTGAGCGGCATCGCGGCCAGGTTCGGCACCGACACCGCGAGCCTGTACGCCAAGAACGTCAGGGCGATCGGCGGCAACCCGGACCTCATCTACCCTGGCCAGACCCTGAGCATCTGACACCCGATCCGAACGGTGCGAGCGGCCGCCCCCGACGAGGGGCGGCTGTTCGGTCTGTGGTCAGGGTCGGCCGGGTGCCTCGACCGACGGGCGACGGGCGAGCCGACCGGCTCGATCGTGGTCTCCGGTAGCGCGGTGAACCCGGGCAGCCCGCGGTGGTCCCGTACTGCCAGGGCGCGGCGCGCCAGGTGATTGTTGAAGCTTGAACTCGACGTCCGAATACCGCCGGACCTTCGGCCGGAGTCGGCAGAAGATCGATTCATGTCCGAGAACATGATGAGGAGTTCTGCTGATATGACGATTTCTGTTCAGGCGAGGCTCGACGGCAAGGTGGCCCTGGTGACCGGCGGCAGCCGGGGGATCGGGGAGGCGGTGGCGCTGCGACTGGCCGAGGAGGGCGCCGATGTCGCGCTGACCTACCGGGGCGGCGCGGAGCGGGCCGAGGCCGTCGCGGCCAAGATCACGGGGATGGGGCGGCGCGGCTGGGCGGTGCGCGCGGACAGCGCCGACCCGCAGGACGTCCGGGCGGTGGTGGCGGCGGTGGCCGAGCGCTTCGGGCGGCTCGACATCCTGGTCAACAACGCCGGGATCGGCGTGCTCGGCCCGATCGCGGAGCTCGCGGCGGACGACGTGGACCGGGTGCTGGACATCAACGTCCGGGCACCGTTCCTGTTCGCCCAGGCGGCCTCCGTCCACCTGGGCGAGGGCGGCCGGATCATCACCATCGGCAGCTGTATCGCCCAGCGGGTCGCCTTCCCCGGTGCCACGCTGTACGGGACCAGCAAGGCCGCGATGATCGGGCTCACCAAGGCGCTGGCCCGGGAGCTGGGCCCGCGCGGGATCACCGCCAACCTGATCCACCCCGGGCCGATCGACACCGACATGAACCCGGCGGACGGCCCGGCGGCCGAGGCACAGCGGGAACTGACGGCCCTCGGCACGTTCGGCCGGGGCGCCGATGTCGCCGCCACCGTCGCCCACCTGGCGGGCGAGGACGGCCGCTACATCACCGGTGCGGAGATCGCGGTGGACGGCGGGTTCGCGGCCTGACGCGCTGAGAGGGGCGGGGCGGGGAGCGGGGGCGAGGACCGGCCCGGCGGTGTCGCGCCGGGCCGGTGGTCGGCGGCCGCGTTTACGATCGCCCGGTTCGACCTGTCTCCCCGAACCCGAGAGGTGCGCCATGACCGCAGCGGAAGACCCGATCGAGCTGCTCGCCCGGGCGCTCGCCCAGACCGCCGGGCTGATCGACGGCGCCGGCGTCGAGCTGGCCACCCATCCGACGGCCTGCCGGTCCTGGGACGTCGGCCAGTTGATCAGCCACCTCCTCTTCGACCTGCGGCAGTTCACCGTCCGGGCGAACGGCGGCAAACCCGACTGGTCGCAGCCCCTCGAACGGGTGGAGGACGACTGGCTGCACGCCTTCGAGGCCGGCGCGGAGGAGCTGGTCGAGGCCTGGCGCCGGGCCGGTGACCTCGGCGGCGTCGTGGTGGTGCCCGGCGTCGGGGAGCTGCCCGCCCGCTTCCCCGTGGACCAGCAGATCGCCGAATTCGCCGTCCACGGCTGGGACTTGGCGCGTGCCACCGGGCAGTCCACGGACGGCCTGGACCACGAGGTGGCGAGCGCCTCGCTGGCCTGGGCCCGGGGCGCGCTGCGGCCCGAGTACCGGGGTGAGGAGGAGAAGCACTCGTTCGGCCCAGAGGTGGCCGTTCCGGCGGACGCGCCGCCCTACGACCGGCTGGCCGGCTTCTTCGGCCGCGACCCGGGGCGGGGGTGACGCCCCGGGTGGGCGTTCTCCGGGCGAGCCCTAACCGTGGCTCCAGCGGAACTCGATCTCCGGGAAGCGCGTCGAGGGCCCGTCGAGCAGTGGTGACCGGCGGTTCCCGAGGAACCGGTCGAAGTAGGCCCGGGTGTACGCGCGGGTCAGTTCGGTCGCCCGGGCCGGGGCCAGGGTGCCGATGATCGCGGCGTAGAGGTCGGCCGGGACGTGCCCCGGCAGTCCGCCGGGGACGGCGACGTGCACCAGGTCGGTGTAGCTGAGATGGCCGGCCCCGCCGACCCTCAGCTGCCTTCCCCAGCCGCGCTGGTGCTCGCGCCAGCGCTGCCAGGTGTCGTGGTCGGCGATCGAGGTGAGCATCAGGAACGGGCGGTCCAGGCCGAGTTCGGGCACCGGCGAGCCGAACAGGCCGCCGTCCAGGTTCAGCCCGGCCACGAACCGGGGATCCTGGCGGACCGCCTCGGCGGCGGCCGCTCCGCCCATGGAGTGACCGAGCACCCCGATCCGCCGGGGGTCCACCGACGGCCTGCCGGGCCGGCGGGCGGTCAACTCCGTGGCCACAAAGCGGAGATCGCCCACGCGGGCGGCGATCTCCTTGCGCTCGGTGGCGTCCCGGTCCGGCGGGTCGTTCGACAGGACGGTACGCACCAGCCGGCCGTCCGGGAACTCCACGGCGGCCGCGTCGTAGGTATGGTCGATCGCCGCCACCAGATAGCCGTGGGAGGCCAACTCCTCGGCCAGGGCGGTGCAGTTGCTGCGCCCGCCGGTGCGGCCGTGACCGAGCAGCAGCAGCGGCAGCGGACCGGGGACGGCGGGCGCGCCGGTGTGCGCGCTCGGGCGGACGGTGCTGATCGTGCCCGGGTCCACCGGCAGGATCTCGTCGATGACCGCCGCCACCCGGGCCGTGGTGTACGGCGCGCGGGGGCGGCCGCCGGTGCCGAGCGCCGGATACCAGAGCTGGACCATGAGTTCGCGCGGGCCGGGTACGGGGGCGAACGGGTCCCGGCGGGAGCGGTCGACCAGGTGCAGATCGACGGTGCCGACCGGGCGGTCGCCGGTCGGGGCCGGCAGCGTGATCGCCCGGGGCCGCCCGGTGGCGGGTGCCGGAGCGGGTGCTGGGGTAAGCGCCGGGGCGGGCGCCGGAACGGCCTGGGCGACGGTGGTGGGCAGGGCGAGCGTCGCGCCGCCCAGCCCCGCGAGTGCCAGCAGTGAACGGCGCCTGATCATCCATCCGCCCTTCGGATCGGTCGGTCTGATGGCTGATCACCCTAGGTGGTCTGGACCGCGAAGGCTAGGGCTTGGTGGCTGCCCGCCGGGCCGCGGCCTTCTTGATCGCCTCGCGGATGCGGGGGTAGGTGCCGCAGCGGCAGATGTTGTGGATCTGGTCGATGTCCGCGTCCGTCGGGGCCGGGGTGCGGCGCAGCAGCGCGACCGCCGTCATGATCTGCCCGGGCTGGCAGAAGCCGCACTGGGCGACGTCGCACTCCAGCCAGGCCTGCTGGACGGGGTGCAGTGTCTCGCCGTCCGCCAGGCCCTCGATGGTGGTGACGCTGTGTCCGGCGCAGTCCCGGACGGCCAGGGTGCAGGGCTGGAACTCCTCGCCGTCCAGGTGGCTGGTGCAGGCGCGGCAGACGCCCACCCCGCAGCCGTACTTGGGGCCGGTGACGCCGAGCTTGTCGCGCAGGACCCAGAGCAGCGGCATGTCGTCGGGGGCCTCGACGGTGACCGGCCGCCCGTTGAGGACGAAGGTGTGGCTGGGCATGGGGAGTTCGGGCCCTTCGGGGGAGGCGCGGCCGGCGCTGTCGTGGGTGCCGGAGGGCGCGCGGGGCGGGCGGGGTCAGAAGTCGATCGGGAAGGAGCGCGGGCTGGTGCCGGTCGCACGGGCGTACGCGTTGGCGACCGCGGCCGAGGCCGCCGGGACGCCCAGCTCGCCGGCGCCGCCGGGCGGTCCGTTCGGTGGCAGGAGGTGGATCTCGACCGTGGGCGGGGTGTGCCGCTGCCGGGCGTAGCGGAAGTCGGCGTAGCTTCCCTCACGGACCGCGCCGTGGTCGATGTGGTTGCCGGCCTGGAGGATCACCGAGATGCCGTCGACCAGCGCGCCGGTCAACTGGGCTTCCAGACCACGGGGGTTGATCACCTGGCCGAGGTCGGCGGCGATCACCGCCCGGGTGACGCGCGGCTGCCGCAGGTCGGCGGCGTCGAGCTCGACCAGGTAGGCGACGCGCCCGCCGTTCTCCTCGTGGTAGCCGATGCCCTGGCCCTGTCCGGCGGGCATCGGGCGGCCCCAGCGGCCGGCCTGGGCCGCCCTGCCGAGGACGGCCCGCCCCTCCGGGCGGCGCAGCCTGGCCTGCCGGAAGGCGATCGGGTCCTGGCCGAGCCGTTGGGCGAGTTCGTCCATCATGATCTCGTCGGCGACCCGGACGGTGCCCGAGTACACCGACCGCCAGCTCCCGGTGTGCATCTTCAGCGGTACCTCGGACAGCAGTTGGGTGGGGACGCCGACGTCGTACGGGTTCCGCTCGCTGAGCAGGAAGAAGGCCTGGGAGGCGCTGAGCCCGGCCGCCGAGGGGCTGAAGCCGGCGGCGGTCAGCAACTCGCCGAGGCCGTGCCCGAAGTCGGTCTGCACGGTGGCGACCCGGTGTTCGTAGCTGAGCACCTCGCCGAGGCTGAACGTGGCGCGGACCCGGTGGTGGCTGGCCGGGCGCATCCGGCCGTGGCGCATGTCGTCGTTGCGGGTCCACATCAGCTTGACCGGCCGGCCGGCCGCCTTGGAGACCAGTGCGGCCTCCAGCGCGGCGTCGAAGAACAGCCGCCGGCCGAACGAGCCGCCGCCGCGCACCACGTGGATGGTCACGGCGCTCTGCGGCAGGCCGAGTTCGGCGGCGATGGTCTGCTGGGCGATGACCGGGGTCTGGGAGGCGAACCACACCTCGGCGCGGTTGGCACGGACGTCGGCGACGGCCGTCAGCACCTCCAGCGGCGCGTGGTTGACGAACGCGAAGTCGAACTCGCCGTCCACCTGGTGGGTGAGCAGCGGCGGGACGAGGAACGGCGCGTGGGCGGCGCGCAGCCGGGTCCGGATCCCGGCGTCGGAGAGCGCGGCGAGCGGGCCGGGGTTCCAGGTGGTGCGGAGCGCGTCGCGGGCCCTGAGGGCCTGGTCGAAGGTCTCGGCGAGGACGGCCACACCGGTGGGGATGGTGACCACGCCGAGGACGCCGGGCATGGTGCGGGCGGTGGCGGCGTCCAGGGATCCGAGGGTGCCGTTGATGGTCGGGGGGCGGGCGACCACGGTGGGCACGGCGCCGGGGACGGTCAGGTCCCCGGCGTACTTGGCGCGGCCGGTGACGATGTCACGGGCGTCGATCCGGCCGGTCGGCCGGCCCACCAGGCGCAGCCGGTCGGGCGGTTTGGGGGTGGCGGGCACGGCCGGGGTGGCGATCGCGGCCGCCGCCGTGGCGAGTTCGCCGTAGCCGGCCCGGCGGCCGTCGGGGGCGAGGACGGCGGAGCCGGCGGTGCGCAGGCCGGCGGCGGGCAGTCCCCAGCGCTGCGCGGCGGCGGTCACCAGCCGGGCACGGGCCCCGGCGGCCGCGGCGCGCACCGGGTCGTACAGCGAGCGGACCGAGTTGGACGCGCCGGTGAGCTGGTTGAACAGGAGGTCCGGGCGGCCGTCGGAGAGCGGGACGTCCACGTCGGTCAGCCGGGCGTCGAGTTCGTCGGCGACCAGCATCGCGACGCTGGTGGTGAGGCCCTGGCCGACTTCGAGCCGGGGGAGGTGGAGCACGGCGCGCCCGGCGGTGGTGATCTCCAGCACGAGGAGGTGGGAGGTCGGCAGCCCGGCCACGATGAGCGCGTCGCCGAGGCTGAGCACGTCGGGGACGCCGGACACGCCGGGCAACCTGACCCCGCCGGAAGGCCCTTCGGGGCGGCCGACGGCGCCGGCGGCCGACGGGGCGGTGTCCCGGCCGAGCCCGGCGGCGACGGTGAGGGTCGGGGCGGCGAGCAGATAGGTGAGGAAGCGGCGGCGGGCGGCCGGCGGCCTCCGGTGGGGCGGCCCGGGGACGCGGGGGGTGACGCCGTCCCGGGCCGTGCCGCACCCGGCCTCGGGGGCCGTGGCGTCCCGCGCGTTGTCCACTGGGTCGATGGAGGTGCTGATGGGAGGAGCCCTTCGAGCCGATGGCGGCTCCGGCCGGGCGGGCCTCGGCGGCCCCGGCCCCGGTGCCGGATCGCGAACGCGAACGCGAACGCGGACGAGCATAGGAGCGTGCTACTGGCCGGTCAACACGGGCGTTTCGGGCCCGGTCGGACATCTGATCGGACGTCGGGTCGGGTGGGTACGGACGGCACCGGACACATTGGGTCGGGCGTCCGGTACCGCCGTCCGGGTGTGGACGCGGGGTGTCGTACGGGGGTTCAGTGCCCGTGTGCCGGTACGGATGAGGGCGGTATCGGGCGGGCCGGACCGCCCGCGGCGGGGGTGGGGGCGGGCGCGCCGGTCCGCCGGTGCGTCCCTCGCGCTGTTCGGCCTGCGGCCTGGAGCGCCGGCGCCCCGGGCGGCGCGGGATCCGCGGTCCGCGCCGGCCTGCGCGCCCCCGGGAGCGTGAACGCCGGGCGTCGTGCGGCGGGTGGACTCATGGGATTCGGCCTCCTTCCGGCCCAGGCCGACGGTGGACGGCCCTGGGTCGCCCGCGAAGGCTACCGAGTCCGCGCGCCCGTGGAGACACTCCGGGGGAGTGGGGTTGACGTCGGACGGTCGGTGTTCGACCGGCCCGCGATGCCGTTCCCGGTCGGGGCCACCGGCCGCCCGGCCGGGAATTCCCGGAGAATGGCAGAGGTGATTATAGGATCAATATGCCGGTGAATTCGGGCGCGTATGTCGTGGCGCCCGCCGTATATCTCGACTAGCCTCCCCTGGAGTATTGGCGAACTGTTCGTGCCGCCGCCTGGCGGCCTCGGTGTGGTCGGCGGGAGTCGAGGGCGGGGCTGGTGGATACGGAGTCGACTCTTTTTTCGATTTTCACGGCGGACGGCAGGAGCAATCCTTATCCGCTGCTGGCCGAAATCCGGAGAATCGACCCGATTCACTATCATGAGACTTTCGGGACGCGCTTTCTGACGCGGTTCGACGACTGCCAGAGCGTGCTGGCCGATCCCGGTTTCCTGGTGCCCGACCGGGAGTGGTGTGCCCACGCACTACCGGAGTGGCCGGGGCATCCGGCCGCGGACTTCTTCTACTCCTCGATGCTCGCCCGCAACGGCTCGGACCACGAGCGCCTGCGGCGGCCGGTGGCCGGCGCGTTCACCGCCCGGAGGGTGGCGGCGCTGCGGGCGGCGGTCGAGCGGATCACCGCCGGGCTGCTGGACCGGTTCGCCGACGCGACCTCCGGCGGCGGTGCGGCGAACTTCCAGGAACTGGTGGGGTATCCGCTCCCGGTCGCGGTGGTCGGGCAGCTCATCGGCGTCCCCCGGGAGGAGCAGGGGCAGTTCGACGAACTGGGCCGGGGAGCCAGCCGGCTGCTGGAGCCGGTGCGCACCCCGGAGGACTGGGACCGCGCCGACCGCGCGGTCGTGGCGCTGCGGGAGTACTTCGCCGCCCTGCTGCGCGAGCGCCGTTCCCGCCCGGCCGAGGACCTCGCCTCGGCCCTGCTCGACCAGCGGGGCGCCCCCGAGGCGCGGCTGACGGAGCGGGAGCTGGTCGACCTCCTGCTGCTGGTGTTCGTCGCCGGTTTCGAGACCACCACCGGTCTGCTCGGCCTGATGGTGTTCGCCCTGCTGACCCACCCGGTCCAGCTGGCCCTGGTCCGCGCCGACCCCGCGCTCAGGCCCGGTGCCGTCGAGGAGTCGCTCCGGTGGGACTCGCCGGTGATGATGACCGAACGCATCGCCGCCCGCCCCCTGGTGCTCGCCGGCACGGCGGTGCCCGCGGGAGGAAGCGTGACCGTGGTGCTCGCCGCGGCCAACCGCGATCCCGCCCGGCACCGCGATCCGGACGCCTTCCTCGTCCGGCGGCCGGACACCAGGGTGCTCAGCTTCGGCGCCGGGGCGCACTACTGCCTGGGCGCGGCGCTCGCCCGCCTGGAGGGCGCCGCCCTGCTCGGTCAACTCCTGGACAGATTCCCGGATCTCGCGATCGCCGGCCCACCGGTGCGGCGGGCCGCCGTCAGCCTCCGCTCGTTCGACGACCTCCCCCTGGCCGCCACCGGTTAGCGGCCCGGCGGCCGGCCGCCGCCCGCCCGCACTCCCGCACAGCCGTCCCCCGAAGGGCCTCCCGTGAACTTCCTGCACCTCGAACGCGCGACGCTCGAGACCTTCCTGCCCGGACTCGACACGGCGCTCGCCCGACACCCGCTGGCGGAGCTGGAGAGCGCGCCCAGCCCGGCGATCCGGGCGTTCCGGGAGGCCGGTGGCCCCGGGCTGCTGGTACCGGCCCAGAACGCCGGCTCGGGCGCGACCGCGTTGCAGGCCGTCCGGGTGCAGCGGGCCGTCGGCGCCCGCTGCCCCTCGCTGGCGGTGGCCACCACCATGCACCACTTCTCGGTCGCCGGCCTGGTCGAGGCCGCCAAGTACGGCAGCGGGCTGGAGGGCCAGCTGCTGGAGGCGGTCGCGACCGACCGGCTGCTGCTGGCCTCGGGCTTCGCCGAGGGCAACACCGGCCAGAACATCCTCCGGCCGCACATCACCGCCGAACGGCGCGGCGACCGCATCGTGCTGAACGGCAGCAAGATGCCCTGCAGCCTCTCGCGCTCGATGGACCTGCTGACGGCCTCCGTCACCATGGCCGACGAGGACGGCGTCGACCGGCTCGCCGTCGCGCTCGTCCCGGCCGACACCCCGGGGATCGAGGTACGGCCCTTCTGGCGGACCCCGGTCCTGGCCGGCGCCGAAAGCGACCAGGTGGTGCTCACCGAGGTGGAACTCGACCCGCAGATGGTGGTGCTCACCGACGTCACCGCCGACGCCGTCCCGGACTCGCTGAACGTGGCCGGGTTCCTCTGGTTCGAGCTGCTGCTGACGGCGGGTTATCTCGGGGTGGCCAGCGCCCTGGTGGAACGGGTCCTGAACCGGCCGGGCGGCGCCGAGGAGGACCCGACCCCGTACCTGGTGGGGGTCGAGGCCGCGATGCTCGCGGTCGAGGCGGTCGCCCGCGCGATGGAGGACGAGGAGTGGGGCGACGCCCTGCTCGTCCGGGCGCTGACCGCCAGGTACGCGGCCCAGGACGCGATCGCCCGCACCACCAGGACCTGCCTGGCGGCGCTGGGCGGCATGGCGTTCATCGGCTCGCCCGACGGCTCCTACCTGGCGTCGGCGGCCGTCGGCCTGACCTTCCACCCGCCGTCCCGGAACCGGATGGCCCGCCCGCTGCGCGACTTCCTGGACGGCCGCCCGCTGCGGATCGGCTGACGTCCGTCCCCGGATCCGGCCCGCGCCTCCCGGCCCGGATCCGTGATCCGCGCCCCACCCCGCGCCCCGACCCGCCACCCCGACCCGTCCCTCCGACCCGTGAGCAGGTGACCTCGATGGACCCGGCCGCCGCCCGCCACCCCGGCTACCGCGTCGAGATCCTTCCCGGCGTCGACGCGCTGCCCCGCGAACTGTGGGCGGAACTCGCCCCCGGCGACGACCCGATGTGGGCCCGCGGCGTCTTCACCGCGCTGGCGCACTCCTCCGTCGGGCCCGACGGCTATGCCTGCCTGGTGGTGCGCCGCGCCGGCCAGGTGGTCGCGGTGCTGCCGCTCTCCCTGTTCCGGGAGCTCCGGCTGGACCACGTGGTCGGCCCGCGCGAGCGCCGGCTGCTGGCGCCCGTCCGCCGGGTGGCGCCGCGGCTGCTGCGGGTGCCGATGCTGTTCTGCGGCAACCTGCTGGGCCAGGGGCACGTCCTGGCCCCGGGCCCGCTGGACGAGGAGGCCGGCCGGCTGCTGGTGCGCGCGGTGCTCGACTTCGCCCGGCGGGAGCGGCTGGGCACCGTCCTCTTCAAGGACTTCGCCCCGGCCGAGCTGGACCGGCTGCGCCCGGCCCTGGAGGAGTCCGGTTTCTTCTTCGCCCCGGGCCTGCCCGACACCGAACTCCGCCTCGGGTACGGCTCGTTCGACGACTACGTCGCCGCGCTGCCGGCCAAGCCGCGGCGCAACGCCCGCAGCAAGATCCGCAAGTTCCAGGCCCGGCCGGACCTGCGGATCGAGGTCCTCGACGACTTCGGGCACCTGCTGCCCCAGGTGCTCGCCCTCTACCGGCAGGTGATGGCGCGCGCCGACCAGACCCTCGACGTCCTCGACGGCTCCTTCCTGGCCGCCGTGCACGCCGGCACCGACCCGGACCGCCGGCTGGTCGCCTGCTTCGAGGGGGACCGGCTGGTCGCGTTCCTGCTCTGCCTCTTCGCCGGGTCGGGAGCCGTCGGCGCCAGGATCGGTCTCGACTACCGCCTTGCCCACGAGGCCCGGCTCTACCACAACGTGCACTACGCGGCGATCCGGCTCGCGATCGAGGCGGGCTGCCGCCACATCCGCTTCGCCCAGACGGCGTACGAGCCGAAACTCGAACTCGGCTGCGACCTGGTCGAACAGCGGCACGCGATGACCCACGTCCGGCCGCTGCCCCGCGCCGTGCTGCGGCGGCTGCTCCCGCCCGCCCTGGCCGCCTCGGTGGCCGAGGCCCTGGGCCCGAACGCCCCGGCCGGTCCGGGCCCGCTCGCTCCGGCGGCCGGTCCGGCGGCCGGCCCACCGGTCGGCGTGCCGGCCGCCCCCGACGGAGAAAGGTGAAGCCATGCCACGCGTGGAAGTGGATCTGCCCATCGAGGTTCCGCCCGACACCGCCTGGGCGGCGGTGGTCGACGTGGAGAGCTACCCGGACTGCATGGAGAGCGTCGACTCGGTGGTGGTCACCGACCGGACCGACGACCGGCACCGGACGACCGCGTGGTCGGTCCGCCTCAAGGGATCGGTCCTGCACTGGACCGAGGCCGAGGTGATCGACCCCGAGGCCCGCCGCTTCTCCTTCCACCAGGTGAGCGGTGACCTCGGACACTTCGCCGGCCACTGGGCCGTCCGCCCGGCACCGGGCGGCGGCAGCACCGTCTCCCTGCACGTCGACTTCGACATCGGCATCCCGCTGCTCGCCGCGATGCTCAACCCGGTGGCCGCGGACGCCCTCAGGGAGAACGCCGCCCAGATGCTGGCCGCCCTCGAACAGCGGCTGCTGGGGGCCGCGCCCGCCGCCGGCACCCACCGCCCGCTCGACCCGGCGGTCGCGCCGTGACCGCCGCGCCTGCGGCCGGGCCAGCCACCGCCGCCTCCACCGCCCCGGCCACCGCCACCGGGGTGTTCGACCAGTTGCGCCGCCACCTCTCCCCGAAGCTCGCCCTGACCGGCAGCTTCGCCGGGCGCGGAGCCGTCGAGGAGTCCGCCGGCGGGTGCCGGGTGACGCTCTCCGACGGCCGCTCGGCGCTGGACTTCGGCTCGTACGCCGTCACCCTGCTCGGCCACCGCCACCCGGCGGTGGTGGCCGCCGTCCGGCGGCAGCTCGACACCATGCCGACCTCCACCCGCAGCCTGGCCAACCCGGTCGCGGCCGGGGCGGCGGCCTGCCTCGCCGGCTACCTGGGCGACGCGCTGCCGAAGGTCTACTTCGGCCTCAACGGTGCCGACGTGGTGGAGGTCGCGGTCAAGCTGGCCCGGCTCGCCACCGGCCGGGCCCGGGTCCTGGCGGTGCGCGGCGGCTTCCACGGCAAGTCGCTCGGCGCGCTCGCGCTGACCCACAGCCCGCTCTACCGGGTGGGCCTGCGCGGCTGTGCGGTGGACGTCGTCCATCTGGACCCGGAGGACCCGGACGCGGTGCTCCGCGAGGCCTCCGCCGGCGATGTGGCCGCCGTCGTCTTCGAGCCCGTCCAGGGCGAGAACGGTGCCGTCCCGCTGTCGGCCGAGGTGTTGCGCCAGTGGTGCGAGGACGCCCACCGGCACGGCGCGTTCGCCATCGCGGACGAGATCCAGTGCGGGCTGCGCCGGTGCGGCGAGCGGTCGGTCGCCCTCGCCGACGGCCTCCCCGTCGACGCGGTGCTGCTCGGAAAGCCGCTGGGCGGCGGGGTGGTGCCGCTGTCCGCGCTGCTCTGCTCCGAGCGGATGTACGCCCCGCTGGCCGCCGACCCGTTCCTGCACTCCGCCACGTTCGGCGGCCATCCGCTGAGCTGCGCGGCGCTGCCGGCGGCCCTCGCCGCGATCGAGGAACTGGCCGGCCACGGGGCCGAGTTGTCCCGTCTTCTGGACCTCGCGCTGGACGGTCTCGGGCAGCGCTACCCGGGTGTGGTGACCGAGGTGCGCGGCCGGGGCCTGCTCCGGGGGATCGACTTCGCCACGCCCCGGGCGGCCGGCGCGGTCGTGGTCGAGCTGGCCGGTGCCGGGCTGCTGGTCTCGCCCTGCCTGGGCCGGCCGACCACCGTGCGCCTGCTGCCCCCACTGGTCGGCACCGGAGCGGAGATCGCGGAGGCGATCGGGATCCTCGACGCCGCGATCGCCGCGACCGCGGCGGGTTGACACCACACCCGACCCGACCGGACCCGACCGGACGGGACCCGCCCGCCCGCACCGACCCGCACCGCCCCGTATCGGAAAGGAACGACGGACATGCCCACACGCGAGGACCTGGCCCTGCTGGTCAGGACCACCATCTCGGATGTGCTCGGCACCGAGGTGGAGGAGGTGCACGAGCGGACCAGCCTGCTGGCCGACTACGGCATCGACAGCCTGGAACTGATGGAGATCGGAGCCCGGCTGGAACGGGCCCTGAAACTGCGGATCGAGGTGGCGGACCTGACCGCCGCGCAGAACGTGGGTCAGGCCATCGACCTGCTCCGGATCCGCACGGCGGAGCCCGCATGACCGGCCGTCACCGTTCGGGCGGACACCGCGTCGCCGTCACCGGCATCGGCGTGAAGTCACCGGCGGGCAACGACCCGGAGGAGGCGTTCACCACCGTACTGAAGGCCGACCGCACCGCCGCCACCGTCGCCGGGTGGCTGGCCGAGCAGGACCACCCGGTCCAGTTCGCCTGCCTGGTACCGCCGTTCGACCTCGACGCCTACCTCACCCGCCGTGAGTCGCGCCAGATCGACCGCACCACCCAACTGCTGCTCTGCGCGGCCGCCGACGCCGTGGCCGACGCCACCCTGCCGGCCGGACTGCCGCCGGACCGGGTGGGGGTGCAGATCGGCACCGGCATCGGCGGCCTGCCGAGCATGGAGGCCGTCACCCTGAGCCACGGCGACCGGCCCAGGGACATGCCGGTGCACACCGTGCCCCGCACCATGGCCAACTCGCCGGCCTGCCGACTGGCCATGCGGTACGGCTTCCAGGGCCCCTGCACCACGTACTCCAGCGCCTGTGCCAGCGGTACCACCGCCGTCGGCGAGGCCGCCCGGAAGGTCAGGTACGGGGAGCTCGACGTGGCGCTGGCCGGGGGCGTCGACTCGGCCGTCACCACCGTCGTCGTGGGGGCGTTCGCGCGGATGCGGGCGATGTCCACCAGGAACACTGAACCCGAGCTGGCCAGCCGTCCGTTCGACACCGACCGGGACGGCTTCGTCATGGGCGAGGGCGCGGCCGTGCTCGTCCTCGAACGCTGGGACGCCGCCCTCGCCCGGGGCGCGCGGATCTACGGCGAGGTCGCCGGTTACGCCGACACCTGCGACGCCTCCCACATCGTGGCCCCGCAGGAGGACGGGGGGACCGCCGCCCGGTGCATGCGGCAGGCCATCGCCGACGCGGGGCTGTCCACCGCCGACATCGGCCACATCAACGCCCACGGCACCTCGACGCTCCTCAACGACCGTGCCGAGGCCCGGGCGGTCGACCGCTGCTTCGCCGGGCAGCCGCCGCCGCTCACCGCCTCCAAGGGCGTCACCGGCCATCTGATCGGCGGCTCGGGAGCCCTGGAGGCCGTGCTGGGCCTGCTCTGCGCCGCCCGGGGGGTGGTCCCGCCGATCGCCAACCTCCGCTCCAGCGCGGAGGCCGACCTGGTGGACCTGGTCCGCGGCGCGCCGCGCTCCGTCCGGCCCGCCCCCGTCCTCTCCAACTCCTTCGGATTCGGCGGCCAGAACGCCTGCCTGGTTCTCGTCCCGGCCGGCTGACCAGGCTCCGCCCGCAGCGCGACAGAACAGCCGCACCCCGACAGAAAGGAAGCCATGCGAATCCTGGTCACCGGAGCGACCGGTGTGGTCGGCGCCGAGGTCGTCGAACGGCTGCGCGCCGCCGACGGCCCCGCCCGGCACACCGTCACCCGGGTCGCCCGGCGGGCCGCCGACGACTCCGTGCTCTGCTGGCGGATCGGCGCCGAGCCCGCGCCCGCCGTCCTCGCCGGGCACTGGGACGTGATCGTGCACTCGGCGGCCTCCACCCGCTGGACCCTCAGCCGGGCGGAGGCGACCGCCGCCAACATCGACCCGCTGCGGGCCGTCCTGGCCCTCGCCGACCGGGACACCCACCTCGTCCACCTCTCCACCGCCTACGTCGGCGGCGTCCGCAACCCCGAGGACCTGCGGGGCGCCGAGTTCGAGGGGTACCGCAACGGCTACGAGTGGTCCAAGGCGGTCTGCGAGGAGGTCGTCCGCGCGGAGCACGACGGCCCGCTGACGCTGGTCCGCCCGCCGCTGATCGTCGGCCGCCGCGACAGCGGCGAGATCGCCCGCTTCTCCGGCCCCTACACCGTGCTACAGGCGCTCGTCTCGGGCCTGGCCGCCGTGGTCGTGGGCGACCCGGCCGGCTATGCCGAGATCAGCCCGGTGGACGAGGTCGCCGCCCTCGTCGCCGAGGCCGCGCTCGGCGCGCCCCCGGACGTCCCGCGCACCGAGGTGCTGGCGGCCGGCCGCGGCAGCCTGACCCTCGACTCCCTGCTCGACGTCATCTGCGGCACCCTCAACGAATGGCGCGCCGCCCACGGCGTGGCCCCCATCGAACGGCCGCCCCTGGTGTCCGGCGACAGCTGGAACCGCTTCTTCCTGCCGCTCGCGGACCAGTACCTCTCGCCGTTCCAGAGCCAGGCGGTCAAGCTGCTCGCCATGTTCCAGAGCTACACCAGCATGAGCGAGCCCTTCGAACCCACCCGGACGGTGCACGACCCGGCCGCCGTCATGGCGGCCTCCGTCCGCCACTGGGCCGCCCGCAAACCCCGCCTCGCCCTGGCCCGCCCCGAACCCTGGACCCTGCTCGCTGTCTGACCCGCCGTCCGATCCGCCGTCCAGCCGGGCCGGGGATGCGGCACGGCGCGCTGGTCACGCACTGAACGCGCCACACCGGGCGGTCCCGCACCGGTCCTCCTCCTCCCCGCCGGGCCGCGGGTTTGGCAGGGTGGGGGCTGCCGCCGCCCGGGACGGGCCCGGGCCCGGCGGCCCACGGAAGGACGGCGACCGGCGATGGCAGGGCAGCAGTTCGGCGACTACCAGAACGAGATCTACTTCGACGGGCTGTTCGGCGTCCAGCCGACCCTGCCGATGACCTTCGCGGACCTCGAAACGCGGGCCCGGGCCGCACTGTCGCCCTCGGTCTGGTCGTACGTCGCGGGCGGCGCCGGTGACGAGCGGACCCAGCGGGCCAACGTGAGCGCCTTCGAGGGCTGGGGCCTGGTGCCCCGGATGATGGTCGGCGCCCGGCAGCGCGACCTCACCGTGGACCTGTTCGGCCTGCGGCTGCCCTCGCCGCTGTTCCTGGCCCCGATCGGGGTGATCGGCCTCTGCGCCCAGGACGGCCACGGCGACCTCGCCGCCGCCCGGGCCGCCGCCCGGACCGGGGTGCCGATGGTCGCCTCCACCCTGTCGGTCGACCCGATGGAACAGGTCGCCGACCGGCTGGGCGACACCCCCGGTCTGTTCCAGCTCTACACGCCCACCGACCGGGCACTGGCCGAGAGCCTGGTGCGCCGCGCCGAGGGGGCCGGCTTCCGGGGCATCGTGATCACCCTGGACACCTGGCTCACCGGCTGGCGGCCGCGCGACCTCGCCACCGGCAACTTCCCCCAGCTGCGCGGTCACGCGCTGGCCAACTACACCAGCGACCCGGTGTTCCGGGCCCGCCTCGCCAAGACCCCGGAGGAGGACCCGAGGGCCGCCGTGCTGGAGTGGGCCGGTGTCTTCGGCAACCCGCTCACCTGGGACGACCTCCCCTGGCTGCGCTCGCTCACCGATCTGCCGCTGGTCCTCAAGGGCATCTGCCACCCCGAGGACGTCCGCCGCGCCAGGGACGGCGGCGTGGACGCGGTCTACTGCTCCAACCACGGCGGCCGGCAGGCCGACGGCGGCCTGCCGGCGCTGGACGCGCTGCCCGGCGTGGTCGAGGCCGCCGACGGCCTGCCCGTGCTGTTCGACTCCGGGGTGCGGACCGGCGCGGACGTGGTCAAGGCGCTCGCCCTCGGCGCCACCGCGGTCGGCGTCGGCCGCCCGTACGCGTACGGGCTGGCCCTGGGCGGCGAGGACGGTGTGGTGCACGTCCTGCGCTCGCTGCTCGCCGAGGCGGACCTGCTGATGGCGGTGGACGGCTACCCGGCGCTCGCCGACCTGCGTGCCGACGGCGCCCTGCGGCGGCTCTGAGCGCGCGGCAGGGCGCCCGTCGGCCCGCCGCGCGCCTCGGCGGTCCGTCAGCGGCCCGTCAGAGGTCCGTCAGCGGGACGGCCGGGTCGGCCAGGGCCTTGAGGTCCACCGCCCGGCCGGACCGGACCAGTTCGCGGATCGGGTCGGTGACGTCCCACACGTTGACGTTCATGCCCGCCAGGACCCTGCCCTCGGCGACCCAGAAGGCGATGAACTCGCGGGTGGCCGGGTCGCCGCGGAAGACCACCCGGTCGTACCCGCCGGGCTCGACGTAGCCGACGTACTCCAGGCCCGCGTCGTACTGGTCCGAGAAGAAATACGGCACCCGGTCGTACACCTCGTCCTGCCCGAGCATCGCGCGGGCCGCGGTCTGCGGCTGGTTCAGCGCGTTGGCCCAGTGCTCGACCCGGATGTGCCGGCCGAACAGCGGGTGGAAGGCGTTGGCGACGTCGCCCGCCGCGTAGATGTCCGGGTCGGAGGTGCGCAGCCGTTCGTCGGTCCGGACGCCGTTGTCGATCTCCAGCCCGGCGGCCTCGGCGAGCGCGGTGTCCGGGGTGATGCCGATGCCGACGATCACCGCGTCCGCGGCCACCGTCGCGCCGTCCGCGAGCCGTACGCCGGTGACCGCGCCGCCCGCGCCGGTCAGCTCCTGGACGCCGGCGCCGAACCGCAGCTCCACGCCGTGGTCGCGGTGCAGGTCGGCGAAGACCTGGGCGACCTCGCGGCCCAGCACCCGCAGCAGCGGCAGCTCGGCCGCCTCCAGCACGGTGACCTCGGCGCCCGCGGCCCGCGCCGCCGCCGCCGTCTCCAGGCCGATCCAGCCGGCCCCGATCACGGCCACCCGGGCGCCGGGCCTCAGCACCGCCCTGATCCGGTCGCTGTCCTCGACCCGGCGCAGGTACAGCACCCCGTCCAGGTCCGCGCCGGGCACCGGCAGCCGGCGCGGCACCGAGCCGGTGGTCAGCAGCAGCTTGTCGTAGCCGATCTCGCCGTTGTCGGTGAGCGTGACGGTGTGCGCGGCCGGGTCGATCGAGGCGACCGCGGTGCCCAGCCGCAGGGTGATGTCGTGCTCGGCGTACCACTGCGGCGGGTGGACGTAGATCTTCTCCCGCGGGGTCTTGCCGAGCAGGTATCCCTTGGAGAGCGGCGGCCGCTCGTACGGCCGCTCGTGCTCGTCGCCGATCAGGACGATGCCGCCCCCGTACCCGGCCTCGCGCAGTGCCTGCGCGGCCTTCGCGCCGCCGAGGGAGGCCCCGACGATCACGTACGGGCGCTCGCGCCCGCCGCCGTCGGCCGTCCCCGCCGTGTTCGTGCTCATGCTGAACTCCTCGCTCTCCGGCCGGAATCACCGACAGCCTGCCGCCGTCCTGCGGGCCTGTCGAGGCCGCGCCGGGCGCGCCGCGACAGGCTCCCCCGAACGGGTGAAGCAGGGTTCGAGCGGGTTTAGAGCGGGTGCTAGGTGGTTCTGCGCGGGTCAGGCCGTCATCGCGGCCCTGACCAGGGCGGTGTCGACGAACTGCTCGAACCGGACGATCCGGCCGCCGCGCACCGTGAAGTGGTGCGCCACCCGCACCGCCAGGGGGCGGCCGGTGGCCTTGTTGACGGCGGTGTAGCGGGCCAGCACGACCACGTTCTCGCCGTCCACCACATAGCGGTCGTCGTGCGCCGTCCAGCTGTCCCACTCGGCGGCCAGGCGCTCCATCACATTGCTGGTGACGCCCTTCGGCGTGCGGTAGGTGCCGGCCAGCGGGAAGCCCGCCATCTCGGTCCACTCCACGTCGTCGGCCAGGGTGGCCCGCAGTGCGGCCAGGTCCCCGCGGGCCGAGGCCAGGTACTGGCGGCGCACCACGTCGGCGGGGGCGTCGGACTCGGCGAACGAGGCCGCGGCCTTCGGAATCTCGATCATCGCGGCTCAGCCCCAGGCCATTTCGCCCTTGGCGACCTTCGTCCCGAGGTCGACCGCCAGCTTCAGGCCCAGATCCGGGAAGCGGCGCTCCAGCGCCTCCTTGGCGGCGGCCGCGTCGGTGGTGCGGCCGATCTCCGTCTCGAACGCCCGCAGGTAGTCCCGGGTGTGTCGGATCGCGGTGGTGTCGGTGGGTGCGCCGGCGGTCCGGTGGCCGGCCGCCACGAACGTCGGCTCCAGCGCCTCCATCCCGTCCAGCAGGTCGATCCAGGCGGCCCGCTGTTCCGGGGTCGGGGTGTCGGCCGTCCAGACGTGCAGGCCCTCGAAGAGCAGCACCCCGCCGAGGATCGCGTGGTGGTGGTGGAGCCAGAGGTAGTGCCGTTCCGGCAGGTGGAAGTCGGCGCCGCGCAGCTCGAACCGGTGGCCCTCGAAGACGAGCTCGTCGTTGTGCAGCACCTCGGGCCGCACCAGCCGGGTCGGCAGCTCCGGCCCGAGACGGGCCCAGGCCTTCAGCTTGTCCTCGTAGGACTCCTGGATGTGCTCGACGGTGGCCGCGGTGGCCAGGAACCGGGCCTGCGGGAAGGCGGCCTGGACCTCCTCGGCGCCGAAGTAGAAGTCCGGGTCGCCGTGGCTGACGAACACCGTGGTCAGCCGCTTGCCGGTGGCGCGGATCCGCTCGGCCAGCCGCCGCCCGTCGGAGCGGGTGAACCCGGCGTCCACCAGCAGGGCGTCGTTCGGACCGGTCACCAGCACGGAGGTCTTGTTCAGTGAGCTGTCGGGGCTGTCGATGACCTCGAAGTCGAGGGAGCTCATGGGGTGTCCTTCCTCGGGCCGGCCCGGCCGCCGTACGCCGGGCGCGCGTCGCCGCCCAGCATCGGCTCCGACGTGCCCGCCCGCACGCCGGACTGGGCCGGGCGGGGGACGGGCGTGGTGCGGCCGGCCGGGTACGGGGCCGGGCTCGTCGGCGCCGGGAGGGACCCACCGGACCGGGGCCGCCGCCGGGTGGTCAGCAGCGCCGTCAGCACCGCGGGGGCCGGCGCGCGGCCACCCGGGCCGTGCTGCGCTGAGAGGGCCTGCGCTGAGGGGGCGTGGGCGGGGCGGAGGGGGCGCGTGGCGATCCGAGTGACACCGGTTGCGGCCGACGAACGGGAACAGCCGTCGGACGGACGGCGTTCGAGCGGTCATGACCAGTGACACCGTGCCCGTGCCCCCCGGCGGCGAGATCCTTCGCTACGCCGCCTTCACCACCCGCCCGGACGGCGGGAACCCGGCCGGCGTCGTGCTGGACGCCTCCGGTCTCTCCACCGAGCGGATGCTCGCCATCGCCGCCGAGGTGGGCTACTCGGAGACGGCGTTCCTGATACCCGGCCGGGCCGAAGGCACCTACACCGTGCGGTACTTCAGCCCGCTGCTGGAGGTGCCGTTCTGCGGTCACGCCACCGTCGCCTCCGCCGTCGCGCTCGCCGAGCGGACCGGTCCCGGCCACTACGTCTTCGCCACCCCGGCCGGCGAGGTGCCGATCGAGGTGGACAAGGACGCGGACGGCGTGCTGCGCGCCACCCTCACCAGCGTCGAGCCGCACGTCGAGGAGGCCGGCGAGGCGGACGTCGCCGAGGCGCTCGCCCTGCTCGGCTGGTCGCCCGAGGACCTGGACGCCGCGCTGCCGCCCCGGATCGCCTACGGCGGCGCCCGCCACCTGGTGCTCGCCGCGGCCACCCGTGACCGGCTCGCCCGGCTGGCGTACGACTTCGACGGCCTCGCCGCCTATATGACGGCCCGCGATCTGGTCACCCTCCAACTGGTCTGGCGCGAGAGCGAGGACGTCTTCCACGTCCGCGACCCGTTCCCGGTCGGCGGCGTCGTGGAGGATCCCGCCACCGGTGCGGCCGCCGCCGCCTTCGGCGCCTACCTGCGCGAACTGGGCGCGGTGACGGTGCCGGCCACACTGACGCTGCACCAGGGCGACGATCTCGGCCGCCCGGGCCTGCTGCACGTCGAACTCCGCGAGGGCGACGCCCGGGTGCGGGTCTCGGGGGCCGCCGTGGCGATCCCGTAGCCGTGCCACCGGGGCCGACGGGACGGAGGCACCGGCGGGCCGGGCGGCCGGCCCCGGACGGGCCCAGCGCCTACGCCGTACCGGCGGGCCGAAATTCGGTCGCGAGGGCGGGCCGGATGAGGGAACCTGCCCGGATGGAACGAGCGAACGGTCGGACGGTCAGCGTCCACCTCACCCACGGGGACGACTACTTCGGGCCGGTGGGCCCGTTCGAGGTGGACGGAGGGTGGTGGTCGGCCGTCGGGCCGGTGGTCGAACGGGTCTCGGCCGTGGCCGGAGTGCCGGTGACGGTGGTCCGGCTGGCCGAGGTGGCGAGCGGCGAGGGCGGTAGCGGCGGGCATGTGGTCTACCACGCCGAGGCGTTGGAGCGGCCCGCCGCGCCGGCCCCGCGTGAGCCGGGCGCCGACCTGGCCGCCTTGCTCGGCCCGGCCGAGCGGCGGGCCGGCTGGGCCACGCCCGCCGGGCTGCGCGACGTCCTGGACTGGGCGGAGCGGACGCTGGGGAAGGCGGGTCGTCCCGTGGCCGGCCGGGCCCGGCAGCTCAGGACGTGGAACCTGTCCGGCCTGTTCCGCTACTCGACCACGACCGGCGGCGACGCCTGGCTGAAGGCGATCAACCCGGTGTTCAACGCGCGCGAGGGCGAGGTCATCGCCCTGCTCGGCGGCGTCGACGCGACCCTGGTGCCACCGGTGCTCGGCGCCGACCCGGAGCGCGGGCTGCTGCTGCTCGACCATGTGCCCGGGGAGGACTGCTGGGGCCCGTCCGCCGAGACCGTCGCGGACGTGCTGCCCCGGCTGGTCGCCGCCCAGGCGGCGCTCGCGGCGGACGGCCGGGCGGCCGCCGCCGGTCTGCGCGACCGCACCCCGCGCACCCTCCTCGGCCAGGTCGACTCCCTGCTCGACCGGCTGGAGGCCGGCACCGGCCCGGCCCGCTCCGATCTGACGGCCGGTGAACTCGCCGCCGCCCGCGCCCTCGCCGCGCGACTGCCCGCACTGGTCGGTGAACTGACCGCCTGCGGACTCCCCGAGACGCTGGTGCACGGCGACTTCCACCCCGGCAACTGGCGCTCCGACGGCACGCACACGGTGATCGTCGACTACGCGGACTCCTGCCTCGGCCACCCGGCGCTGGACGGGCTGCGCCCGCGTCAGTACGTCTCCGCCGAGCGCTGGGCGCAGATCGCCGGTGTCTGGGCGCGCGCCTGGCGGGAGCATGCCCCCGGCTCGGACCCAGAGCGCGCCCTGGAACTGGTCGAGCCGCTCTACCACCTCTCGTACGCGGTGCGGTACCAGGAGTTCCTGGACCACGTCGAGACCAGCGAGCGCCCGTACCACGAGGGCGATCCGGCGAGCGAGATCCGCAAGGCGCTGGCCTGGGCGGGCGAGCCGGGGCAGGTCCCGGCCTGACCGCCCGTCCGGGACGGGCGGACCGTCGCCGGTGCCCCGCCCTCCCCGGGAGGGCGGGGCACCGGCGCGGGCGTCACTCGGCCGGGGCGAGCCGGTGGCCGTGGCGGGCGGAGTAGAGGGCGATCGCCTCGACCGGGCAGAAGTCCACGGCCTCGGCCAGCGCCTCCGTCAGCCGCTCGCCGTTGCCGCCGCTGCCGTCACCGTCCGCGCCGTCGACGGAGCCGCGCACCGGGCGGGCCAGCCCGTCGGCGCCGAGCGCCAGCGAGCCGGGTGCGGTGAGCGCGCACATCCCGGAGCCGATACAGCGGTCCCGGTCCACCCGGACCACCACGGCGTCGGCGTCCGCCGCGTCGGCGGTCACCAGGCGACCTGGAGGGAGTTCGGGCTGCGCGTCAGCAGGCCGCGCCGCCAGTCGATGTCCGTCGCCCCGGCGAGCCGCAGCGCGGGCAGCCGGCGGGCCAGCCGGTGCAGGGCGAGCTCCAGTTCCATCCGGGCCAGCCAGGCGCCCAGACAGTGGTGGGGGCCGGCCCCGAAGGTGTACATCGGCGCGGCGAGCGGGGAGAAGAGCTCGGTCAGCAGGTCCCCGGTGAACACCCCGGGGTCCTTGTTGGCGGCCCCGGTGTCGGCGGCCACCACGCTGCCCGCCGGGATGACCACCCCGCCGATCTCGACGTCCTCCACGGTGCGCCGCAGCAGCCCGGGGAGGATCTTGGCGTCCCCGAGCGGGACGGCGCGCAGCAACTGCTCGGTGGCCGCGGCCGCGCTCTGCTCGTCCGCGGCGAGCCGCTGCCAGGCGTCCCGGCCGTCGCCGAGCAGGTAGACCAGGGCGTTGCCGAGCGTGGTCATGGTGGTCTCGTGCCCGGCCACCACCAGGCCGATGACGAGCGAGACCAGCTGCGCCTCGCCGATGTCGCCGCTCTCGTCGGCCGCCGTGAGCAGACTGCTGACCAGGTCGTCGCCGGGGGCGGCGCGGCGTTCGGCGATCAGCTCGGTGCCGAACGCGGCGAAGTCGTCCATGGCCGCCCGGATCGCCTCGGCGGAGAAGGCGGTGGCGGAGAGCGCGTGGTCGCTCCAGTGGGCGAGGCGCTTGCTGTCGAGGCCGTCCAGACCCATCAGGCGGCTGATCACGGCGATCGGCAGCGGGCGGGAGTAGGCGGCGACGATGTCGGCGGGGGAGCCCTGGTCGATCAGCTCGTCCAGCAGGGACTCGACCACCGAGGCCACCCAGGGGCGCCAGCGCGCGATCGCGCGCGGGGTGAACGCCCGCTGCACGGTGCGGCGCAGCCGCTGGTGCCCGGTGCCGTCGATGTTCAGCATGCTCTGCGGGTCGTCCAGGATGTTGGGGGTGAGCGACAGCGGCGGCGCGTCGGCGGCGTACAGCGGGGCGCGGCCCAGACGCGGGTCGGTGAGCACCTGCCGGACGTCGGTGTGCCGGCTGACCAGCCAGACCGGGGTGCCGGTGGGCAGCGCGGCCAGGCGGGGCGGGCCCGGCTCCAGGTGGCGCAGGCAGTGCAGCGGGATCAGGGGCGCTTGGGCGGTGCCGGTCGCACTGTTCTCGGCGGACATCCGTACTCCAGACTCCAGGGCGGTGGGCCGCACGGGGCGGCCCGACGGGGGGTGGATCCGGGGAGGTGCGCGGGCGGGGACGGTTCGGCGCGGGTCGGGGTGGTTCGGCCGGGGTGGTTCGGTCGGGGTGTGGCAGGTCAGCTTCGACCGTACGTGGGTGACGGTCCGCAGTCAGCGGCACTTCCAGCCATCGGCGGCCGGTTCAGGGCACGATGACGGGTGCTCGGTGCCGTGCGCGCGCCCCGGCCGACGCGGCCGGCCGGGCCGACCGGGTCACGGTGAGCCGGATCACCAGGCCCGTACGCCGGGGGCGCGGCCGGACGGGCGCTACGCTTCGTGGGCAAGTCATTGATGCAGGTCACGCCGGTGCGGAGGCGCGCCGGCCGACGGAGGTGGAATCGGATGGCCCAGCAGGTCAAGGCAGTCATCGCGCGCGCCAAGGGCGCGCCCGTGGAGGTCACGACGATCGTCGTGCCCGACCCGGGTCCGGGCGAGGCGGTGGTGCGGATTCAGGCCTGCGGTGTCTGCCACACCGACCTGCACTACCGCGAGGGCGGTATCAACGACGAGTTCCCGTTCCTGCTGGGCCACGAGGCGGCGGGCATCGTCGAGTCGGTCGGCGCGGGCGTGACCGAGGTCGAGCCGGGTGACTTCGTCGTCCTCAACTGGCGCGCGGTCTGCGGTCAGTGCCGGGCCTGCAAGCGCGGCCGGGCGCAGTACTGCTTCAACACCCACAACGCCAAGCAGAAGATGACCCTGCTGGACGGCACCGAGCTCTCCCCGGCCCTGGGGATCGGTGCCTTCGCCGAGAAGACCCTGGTCGCGGCCGGGCAGTGCACCAAGGTCGACCCGGCCGCCGACCCGGCCGTCGCCGGGCTGCTGGGCTGCGGTGTGATGGCGGGCATCGGCGCCGCGATCAACACCGGCAACGTCGGCCGCGGCGACACGGTCGCGGTGATCGGCTGCGGCGGGGTCGGCGGCGCCGCCGTGCTCGGCTCGCGCCTGGCCGGCGCGTCGAAGATCATCGCGGTGGACATCGACGACCGCAAGCTGGCCACCGCGCAGCGGCTCGGTGCCACCCACACCGTCAACTCCCGTACCAGTGACCCGGTCGAGGCGATCCGCGAGCTGACCGGCGGCCACGGCGCGGACGTGGTGGTCGAGGCGGTCGGCCGTCCGGAGACGTACAAGCAGGCGTTCTACGCCCGCGACCTGGCCGGCACGGTCGTCCTGGTCGGCGTGCCGACGCCGGAGATGGCGCTGGAGCTGCCGCTGCTGGACGTGTTCGGCCGGGGCGGCGCGCTGAAGTCCTCCTGGTACGGCGACTGCCTGCCCTCGCGGGACTTCCCGATGCTGATCGACCTCTACCTCCAGGGCCGTCTGGACCTCGGCGCGTTCGTCACCGAGACCATCGACCTCGACCAGGTGGAGCAGGCGTTCGAGCGCATGCACCAGGGCGACGTGCTCCGTTCGGTGGTGGTCCTGTGACCACCGCGCGCATCGACCGGCTGGTCACCGCCGGCACCTTCGAACTCGACGGCGGCAGCTGGGAGGTGGAGAACAACGTCTGGATCGTCGGTGACGACGCCGAGGCCGTGGTGATCGACGCGGCCCATGACGCCGACGCGATCGAGGCGGCCCTGGGCGGGCGCCGGCTGCTGGCCATCGTCTCCACCCACGCGCACAACGACCACATCGACGCGGCCCCCGCGCTCGCCGCCCGGACCGGCGCGCCGATCCTGCTGCACCCCGACGACCTTCCGCTCTGGAAGCTCACCCACCCCGAGCGGCTGCCGGACGCCGAACTCGCCGACGGCGGGCGGATCGAGGTGGCCGGCACCGTGCTGACCGTGCTGCACACGCCCGGGCACGCGCCGGGCGCGGTCTGCCTGTACGCGCCGGACCTCGGGACGGTCTTCACCGGCGACACCCTCTTCCAGGGCGGCCCGGGCGCCACCGGCCGGTCGTTCTCGCACTTCCCGACCATCATCGACTCGATCCGCGACCGCCTGCTCTCCCTCCCCCCGGAGACGGTGGTCCGCACCGGGCACGGTGACCCGACCACCATCGGTGCCGAGGCCCCGGCCCTCGCCGACTGGATCGCCCGCGGTCACTGAGCCGTGCTCGCCGCCGAGGCGGTGCGGCGTCGCCAGGACCTGCGCCGAGGCGGTGCGTCGCCGTCCGGCCCGGTGCCCGCGCACCGGGCCGGACGTCGTACGATCGCGGGCATGGCCCATGATCCGCGCGAGCTCGACGACGCCTTTCTCTCGTTCTGGCGGGAGCGGCACATCTCCACGCTGACCACCCGGCGGCCGGACGGTTCGCCGCATGTGGTGCCGGTGGGGGTGACGTACCAGCCGGAGACGGCGGTCGCGCGGGTGATCAGCAGCCGGACCAGCCGCAAGGTGCGCAACGTGCTGGCGGCCGGCCCTGCGGGGATGCGGGTGGCGGTCTGCCAGGTGGACCGGGCGCGCTGGTCGACGCTGGAGGGCGTGGCCGTCGTCCGGGACGAACCGGGGGAGGTGGCCGAGGCCGTGCGCCGTTACACGGAGCGGTACCGGGAGCCGCGGGTGAACCCGGACCGGGTGGTCATCGAGATAGCGGTCGACCGGGTGCTCGGCCGGGCGTGATCCGGCCGCCCGACGGCGGGGGTGTTTATCGGCTGTTGATCGCCGGGGCATAACGTCGGGGGCATGAACGAGAGAACGGCCGAGGTGCCGGGTGCGCGGGTGCGGCCCGACGGGCGGATGACAGAGCAGGACACCGAGCGGTTCCGGGCGCTGCTGGCGCGGTTGGAGCACTCGCTGGCGGCGGACCGGCGGACGGGGCCGGCGGCGGTCGCGAGCCGGGATGTGTGAGCGCGGGCGGTCGGCGGCCGGTGGTCCGGTGGCGGTGGTGCCGCTCTGGCAGCGCGGGCCGGGACCAGGCGGGGGCGCACACCGGCCCGAGACGCGGGGGCGCCCCGGGCCGGTGGCGGGTGGTGGCGGCGAGGGTCAGCCGACCGCGACGGCCGACCAGGCGGCGGCGACCGCGGCGTACTCGGCGCTGCCCGCGCCGTAGAGGTCGGTGGCCGCCTTGAGGGTGGCCGTCCGGGCGCCGGCGTACGTGGTGCCGGACGTCATGTAGACGGTGAGTGCCCGGTACCAGACCGCGCCGAGCTTGTCCCGGCCGATGCCGGTCACGGTCGAACCGTCGCAGGTGGGGCTGGAGTAGGTGACGCCGCCCACCACCTTGGTGCCGCTGCCCTCGGCGAGCAGGTAGGCGAAGTGGTTGGCGACGCCCGAGGAGTAGTGCACGTCGAGGTTGCCGACGCCGGAGCTCCAGCAGTCCGCCGACTTGGTGTCCTTGGACGGCTGGTCCATGAACCGCAGCGCGGCCTTGCCGAAGCCGGGCTTCACGATCTGCTCACCGATCAGGTAGTCACCCGGGTCGGCGGGGTTGGCGGCGTAGAACTCGACCAGGGTGCCGAGGATGTCGGAGGTCGCCTCGTTGAGCCCGCCGGACTCGCCGGAGTAGGTGAGCTTGGCGGTCCGCGAGGTGACGCCGTGCGACATCTCGTGCCCGGCGACGTCCAGCGAGACCAGCGGCCCGAAGGTCGTCCCGTCGCCGTCGCCGTACGTCATGCAGAAGCAGCTGTCCTGCCAGAAGGCGTTGTTGTAGCCGCTGCCGTAGTGGACGCGGTTGTACGCGCCCTTGCCGTCGCCGGCGATGCCGTTGCGGCCGTGCACGTTCTTGTAGTAGTCCCAGGTGACGTCGGTGCCGTACTGGGCGTCGACGGCGGCGGTGGCCCGGTCGGCGGTGGTGCCGGTGCCCCAGTGGTTGTCGGCGTCGGTGAAGAGCACGGCGGGCGCCCGGCTGATGCAGATGCTGCCGATGCAGAGGTCGGTCTTGTTCTGCGCGTCGCCGGTGTAGGTGCCGCCCCGGGTCGGGTCCTTGAGCTGGTAGGAGCCGCCGGCGGCGGTGGCCTCCAGCGGGACGGTGCCGCTGTAGAGCGAGGCGCCGTCGCCGGTGACGGTCTCGATCGCGTCCCAGGTGGCGATGGTGCCGCCGGTGGCCGCGTCCGACAGCACCGTGCGGGCGACCGGGTTGCCGAGGTAGTCCTGGCCGGCGGCGGTGGTCTGCCAGGCGAGCCGGGGCGTGCCGTGCAGGGCGTCGACCACCAGCTCGGCCGTGGCGTCGGCGTTTCGGGTGGCGGGGCCGAGGGCCCGGACGGCCTGGGCCCGCGCGGTGGCGGCCGGGACGGCGGGCGTGGTGGTGGGCACCGCGAGATCGCCGGCGGCGGCCCGGTCGGCTCCCGTGAAGGCGCCGCCCGGGGCGAGGTGGACGACCAGGTCGCCGCCGAGCACCGGCAGTCCGGCGAAGGTGCGGTCGTAGCGGACGTGCCGGCCGCCGTCGGCGTCGGCGACGACGTCCCGGACGGTGCGGCTCTGCGCCGGGGTGATGCCGAGCCGGGCGGCGTTGGCGGCGAGTGCCGCGTCGGCGGCCGAGACGGCGGCCGAGGAGGGGGCGGCGGCGGAGGCGGCCGGGCCCGGTTCGGGGGCGGCGAAGGCGGTGCCGGGCAGGGCGGTGGCGGTGAAGGTGACCGCCGCGACGGCAACGGCTATGGCACCGGCGGTCGTTCGGATGCTGAACGGCATCGTGCTCCTCGGGTTCTCGGCGAAGGCCGCGGCGGCGGCGCACGGCAAGGTGCGCCGCCGAGCGGGCGCGGCGGCTGGACGCGGTGAACTCCGGCAGCGGTGAAGCGTGCTGAGGCGTGGTGGCGCGTTGCGAGGGGGCTGCGCGCCGCGCGCGGCAGGACGTGCCGAGGGGTGCGCGCGGCGCGCGGGGGCGGGGGCGCTGTGCGGAGAGCTGCCGGGAGAGCTGTTTTACATGCTCAGGTCACGGCGCGTCCAGAGGTTCGGCCCGAACTCGTCGAGGACACGGCCTACTTGGCGAACAGGACCTCCGGATACGCCGCCGAGGGCGCGTCCAGCAGCCGGGCCGGACGGTTGAGCAGATGCCGGTCGAAGAACGCGCCGAGGTACGCCCGGGTGGCGGCGAGCGCACGGTCGCCCTTGATGGTGCCGTACTGCCCCTGTGCGGTCTCGGGCGGTACCTGGTCGCGGACGCCGAGGGAGTCCACCAGCCAGTGCACGTCGCAGAACGACAGGTGGCCGCCCTCCGGCAGGTCCAGCCAGCGCTTCCAGCCGGTCAGGTGCTGCCAGGTCTCGTCCCAGTTCGCCGTCGGGGACGCGCCGGCGTGCCGCTGGGCGCCGAGCAGCAGCACCGGGCGGGAGAGGCCGTCGGCCGGGAGCGGGACGAAGACGTCGCCGTCCAGGTTGGCGGCGGCGCGGATCCGCCCGTCCTCGCGCATCGCCTCGATCGCGCTCGCGCCACCGATGGAGTGACCGGCCGCGCCGATCCGGGAGCGGTCGATCTGCAGCCCGCGGACGAGCCCGGGCCCGGGCGCGGTCAGCCGGTCGATCAGGAAGCCGATGTCCTTCGCCCGGCTGAGGGTGACCTCGGCCGCCCGCTGCTCGTCCACCCGGTCGCAGATCAGGCAGGACTCCACCCGTCCGTCGGGGAACTGCACGACGGTCTCGTAGGTGTGGTCCAGCGCGGCCACCGCGTAGCCCCGGGCCGCGAGGTCCTCGGCGAGGGCGGTGAGGGAGGTCCGGCTGTAGCCGTAGCCGGGGGAGAGCACGACCAGCGGGTGCCGTCCGGGCGCCGGCACCGTACGGGCCTTCACCCCCGTGCCCACGGTGCTGAGGTCCGGGGTGCCGTACAGGGCCGTGGACACCTCGGGGGAGATGTAGGGCAGTTGCTCGCCGCGCGCGGACTGTGCCGGGTACCAGAGGGTGGCCATCAGTTCGCGGGTGGCCGCGTCCGGCCGCCAGGGGTCGTGCCGGCCGGTGTCCACCAGGTGGACCGAGGTGGCGCCGACCGGCCGGCGGGTGGTGGGCGCGGGCACCTGCGGTGCGCCGGCCGCCGCGTCGGCGGGTGAGCCGAACGAGGATGCGGTGGACGGCGGTTCGGCGGTCGGGGAGGCGGTCGGGGAGGCGGCCGGCGCGGCCTGCGGGCCGGCCAGCGAGAGCAGGACGGCGATGGGCACGGCGAGCAGCGCGGCCGTCCGCCACCGGGGGGTTGTCGACATGACGCCACGTTAGGTCCGCGACCGCCGTCGGCGCGTCCTGTGGGCGGCGTAACCCGCTCGGCCGCAGGTCGGAGCCGCCACGCCGGGCGGGCCCGCCGCCCGGATGAGCCCGCCTCCACCCAGGGGCCCTTGCCGGGCGTCCGGGCCCGGCCTGCGCCGGTTCAGCAGCTGCCGCAGTCGCAACCGCCGTCGCAGCCGCACCCGTCACAGCAGCCGCCGTCCCCGCAGCACCCGTCGCAGCAGTCGCACCCGTTGCCGCAGCAGTCGCAGCCGTCGCCGCAGTCGTGCCGGGAGCACCAGCCCTCCCTGCGCTCGCGCGAGAACGGGTCGTCGTGGTCGCAGCACATCAGCCGGCAGGTGCAGGCCATCAGCGCCCAGACCGCGCAGCCGGCCAGCAGGTTGCGCGGGTGCGGGGGCGGGGCGCCCGGCGGGCTGAAGCCCGGTCCCTGCGGCACCCACGGGGGGACCGGTGCGCCCGGCTCGCCGGGCGGTGCCTGGTCCGGGTCCTGCCGGGGCGGCGCCTGGTACGGGTTGCCGGCGGTGCCGGTGTCGGTGGTGCCGTCGGTGCCGGCGGCCGTCCGGGTGCGGCAGGAGACGGCGTGCGCGGCCGGGCCGAAGACCCGCTCGACCGCGCGCTCGGTCTCGTGCGCGAGCAGGACGTGCACCAGCGCCCGGTCGGTCAGCTCCACCTCGCGCAGGGCGAGCCGGATGCCGTGGACGGCGTCGCGGCAGAGGCGTTCGGCCTCGGCGCGGTCGGTGCCGGTGGCGGTGAGCGGGTTCCAGGCGCCGCTCGCGGCGTCGGCGGCCTGGTCCTCGGCGGCGTCCAGCAGATGGGCGAGCCGGCCGAACAGCCGGCCGGCCTCGGCCAGCGGGGCGGCGTTGCCGGGCCGGCCGGCCAGTACGGCGGTGTGCGCGAACGCCGCCGAGGTGGCGCTCTCGGTGGGCTCGGTGACCAGCAGGGCGGAGCCGCCCGGTGCCAGCTCCCGCTCCAGCCCGCCCTGGCGGGAGGCGGCGTCGAGCAGCACGGCGGTGTCGAAGCCGACCGCCGAGGCGCTGCCCGCGCTCTTGCGGTCCCAGCGCCTGGTCACCGCCCGGGCCCCGGCGGCGACCGGACGGCGGGCGAACACGCCGTCCCGGTCCTCGACGTGGTCGCGGATCTTCACCGAGGCGAGCGCCAGCGAGACGGCGGCGGCCAGCCGGGCGCCCTCGCCCCTGGCGACCGACGCGGTCCGCATCCCGCGCAGCGGGCAGGGCCCCGCGGTGCGGCGCCAGGAGGCGTCGTCCTTCGCGCTCTGCGCCTCGACCAGCACCGAGATGATCAGGCCGTCGTAGTTGGTGGCGGTCCGGGCCAACTGGCCGTGGTCGTCGCGCAGCGCGAGGCAGAGCCCGCACAGATGCGCCATCCAGGACGTCTGCAGCCGCTCCGAAAGCCGGTGTCTGCACGGTCTGATGATGCCGAACATGATCCCCCTCGCCGGGCCGGGCCGAACCGGCCTCTGGCTGCGGACATCATATGATCAGCGGCTGGTAGCTCTGATGGGCCGTACCCGCCCGCGAACCGCCCCCGGCCTCCCGCTCTCCCGACTACGCGCCGTGGTCGGCCTCCTTGGCCGCCCGCTCCACGCGGTTCCGGTGGTCCTCCCACCACACGGCGTCCCCGGGTGCCATGTTGCCGCTGTCGCTCCGCTGCCCCACGGCCCCGTCGACGAGTTCCCGCACGATGTCGGCGTGCCCGGCGTGCCGGTCGGTCTCGGCGATCAGGTGGACCAGCGCGCGGTGGAGCGTCACCTCACTCCGCCGCCCCCAGGGCACCCGGCCGACCGCGTCCAGGGGCAGCGACTCGATCGTCGCGTCCGCGTGGGCCCATACCCGGCGGTACAGTCCGACGATCTGCTCACGGGTCTCGTCGGGCCTCGCCCACAGGTCCGAGTTCGGCTCGGCGTCACCGGTGATCCAGAGCGGCGGCCCGTCGAACGGCCGCCCGAAGCCCTCGCCGAGGTACATCGCCTCCGCGCCGGTCATGTGCTTGACCAGCCCCAGCAGATTGGTGCCGGTCGGTGTCATGGGGCGGCGAACGTCGTACTCGGACAGACCGTCAAGCTTCCACAGCAGGACGTCGCGGGCGTCCTGAAGATAGACGCGCAGGTCTTCCTTGGGATCCGATGCAGCCATGGGGGCCAGTCTGCCGTCCACGCGGTCTTTGTTCACCCTCTTTGTCCACCCCCCTCCGCCCGTGGCCACGCGCAGCCGCTGCCGCCCCTGCCGCGGCCAGGGCAAATGCCGTGGACCGCCCCGTGGGCGGTGCGACAGACTCGCCCGCATGCTGACTCTGCGCGTTCTCACGACAGACGACTGGCCGTTGTGGCGGGAGGTCCGCCTCGCCGCGCTCGCCGAGGCGCCGCACGCGTTCAAGTCCCGGCTCGCGGACTGGCAGGACGGCGGCGAAGAGCGCTGGCGGTCCGGCTTCCGGGCGCCCGGCGCCCACCACGTCGTCGCCCTGCTGGACGGCCGGGCCGTCGGAATGGCCCGCGGCGTCCCCGGGGACGGCACCGGGAAGGAGCTGAGGTCGGTCTGGGTCGCTCCCGGGGCGCGCGGCCGCGGCGTCGGAGACCGGCTGCTCACGGCGATCGAGGCCTGGGCCCTGCGGTCGGGCGGCACGGTGCTGAGGCTCGCCGTGATCCCGGGCAACGACCCCGCCCTCGCCCTCTACCTGCGCCACGGGTTCGCCGTCACGGAAGAGCCCGGCGATTTGCTGCCCGACGGCGTGACCAGGGAGTGCGTGATGGCCAAGCCGCTGCACTGACCGCGAGTCACCGCGCCGACCAAACGGCGCGCGGCCCGGACGGACCACCTGACAGGAAGCGCTACGGCGCCTCAAGGCCGTCGAAGGCCACGGCCAGATGGCGGGGACCGCGCAGGACCGGGCTGGGCCGGTACGGCGGCGGGTCGGCCACCAGCCGGGGATCGCGCAGCCGCCGGGCGAGTTCGGTCAGGGCGATGTGCGCCTCCAGGCGGGCGAGCGGCGCTCCGAAGCAGTGGTGGATCCCGTACCCGAAGCCGAGGTGCTGGGTGTCCTCGCGGGTCGGGTCGAAGCGGTCGGGGTCGGGGAAGCGCTTGGGGTCCCGGTTGCCCGAGGCGAGCAGCAGCCAGACCGGCTCGCCCTTGGGGAGGACGGTGCCGGCGATCTCGATGTCCTCCAGGGGGCTGCGCTGGGGCAGGATGTGCACGGGCGGTTCGTAGCGCAGCAGTTCCTCCACGAGGGCGGGCGCCGTCTCGGGGGCGTCCCGCAGCCGCCGCAGCTCCTCGGGGTGGCGCAGCAGGGTGAGCATGCCGTTGGTGACCAGGTTGACGGTGGTCTCGTGGCCGGCGATCAGCAACAGGACGGCGGTGCTGACCAGTTCGATCGGCGAGAGGCTGCCGTGCGGTCCGGAGTCGGTGGCCCAGGCGGAGAGCATGTCGTCGCCGGGGTGGTGGCGGTGCTCCTCGGTCAGCCCCCAGAGGTACTGGCCGAGTTCGTGGCGGCCCCGTTGGGCCGTGCGGAGCTGCTCGGCCGGGTCCTCGGTCGGTCTGAGGCCGGCGAGTGCCGCGTCGACCAGGACGCGGAAGTGCGGTTCGTCCGCCTTGGGCACGCCCAGCAGCCGGCAGATCACCGTGACGGGGAAGGGGTAGGCGAAGTCGTCGACCACGTCGAACTCCTGCCGGCCGTCCAGGGCGTCGATGAGGCCGGAGACGGTCCGGGTCAGCTCGCCGCGCATGTCGTGGATGCGGCGGGGGCTGTGCGGGGGGCCGAAGGGCCGCATGGCCAGCCGGCGCAGCCGGTCGTGCTCGGGAGGGTCGAGCCCGATGAAGGCCGGCGGAAGGGTCTCGTCCTCGGCCGCGCCGCGCAGGGGGCTGGACGTTCCGGGGGCGCGGCTGCGCACGTCGGAGCTGATGCGCGGATCCTCGAGCAGCCCGCGGATCTCCCAGTAGGTGGTCACCAGGTGGACGCCGCTCTCGTCGCGCAGCACCGGGGTGCGGCGGAGCTCGGCGTAGAGGGGGTAGGGGTCGGCGCGGTTGCTCTGGTCGAGGATCTGCCGGACCGGGCTGGTGGAGGGCATGGGCGGGTTCCTTGGGGCTCGGCCCGCCGGTCAGGCCGGGGCGGGTGTGAAGACGACCCGCCGCTCGCTGGGCGAGTGACCGGTGAGGGTGACGGTGGGGCCGTGGCTGGGCAGTGCCGGGTCGGGGAACCGGGCCGGTACCGGCTGCTGTCCCCCGCCCGGTCGGTCGACGGCGTGGAAGGAGGGCGGGAAGGGGGCCGCGTGCTCGATCAGCCGCTGGTAGAAACCCATCCATTTCGCCTGGTCGAAGCCGACGGCGGCGATGATGCGGCCCTGGTGGCCGTAGGCGGCCACGAAGCGGCGCTCGGCGAGCGAGCCCTGGGTGACGACCAGTTCGTCGGCCATCGAGGGCACTCCGACCGACTTGACGGTGACGCCGAACTGCGAGGACCAGAACGCGGGCGTCCACAGGTGCGGGCGGCGCTCCGTCCCGGGGCTGATCATGTTGTGCGCCGCGATCTCGGCCTGTGCCACGGCGTTGCCCCAGTGCTCCAGTGACAGGAACTGGTAGCCGAACAGCGGGTGGGGGGTGCGGGCCACGTCGCCCGCGGCGAAGATGTCGTCGGTGACGATGCCGTGGATGTCGAAGGCCCGGCAGCCGGCGTCGCAGGCGATCCCGCGTGGGCCCGCCGCCAGCCCGGTCCCCTCCAGCCACCCGGTGTTGCGGACCGCGCCGAGCGCCACCACCGCCACGTCCGCGTCCAGCTGGCTGCCGTCGGACAGGTGGGCGCGGCGCAGCCGTCCGGCCGGGTCGCCCTCCAGGGCGGTCACCGTGATCCCGCAGCGCAGGTCGACACCGTGGTCGCGCTGGAGGTCCGCCGCCGCGGTGCCGACGACCCCGCCGAGCGCCCCGACCAGCGGGGCCGGACCGCGCTCGGCGACGGTGACCTCCAGGCCCCGCTCCCGGCAGGCGGAGGCGATCTCCGAACCGGTGAAGCCGGCACCGATGACCAGGATCCTGCGGGGCCGCCCGGCGAGCCGTCTGGTCAGCCGGGTGGTGTCGTCCCTGGTGCGCAGGACGCAGACGCCGTCCAGCGACGCCTCGCTCTCCTGCGGCCAGGGCCGCGACCGCACGCCGGTGGTGATGAGCAGGCGGTCGTACTCCACCGCGTCGCCGTCCGCCAGCAGGACCCGTCTGTTCTCGCGGTCGAGTCCGGTGGCGGCGGTGCCGAGTCTCCACCGCGCGTCCACGGCCCGCCGCCGGGGCAGGTCGGTGTCCTGCGGCAGCACCTGGCCCAGGAGGACCTGCTTGGACAGCGGTGGCCGGTCGTAGGGTTCGTACGGCTCGTCCCCGACCAGGGTGAGCGATCCGCCGAACCCCTCCTCGCGCAGGTGCTCGGCGGCGCGCAGCCCGGCGAGCGAGGCGCCGACGATGACGATGCGGCCGTCTCTGCGGAACGCCCGCACGGCGCTGTCAGCAGCCATCGCCGTGCCTCGTCCGGGTGTCCCGGGAATCGTCCAGGCGGTCGACGAGAATGGCCTGGACCGGGCAGGCGGCGGCCGCGCGCAGCACGTCGTCGCGGTGCGCCTCGTCGAAGCGGGGCCGGTACATCAGGGACTCCTCGCCGTGCAGTTCGAAAACCTCGGGTGCCAGGAAGACGCACTGGGCGAACGCCTGGCAGCGGTTGAGATCGACGACGACTCTCATGCCGACCCTGCCCCTCTTCCGTTCTTCCGGTTCGGCTCTTCCGTCCCGACGGCCGCGTGGGCGGGTTGCCCGCACGGCCGGATGACGGCGGCTCCCTCTTCCAGCATGACCGGACCCGCCCGCGGCGGCACGCGCGGGAGTTCCGGCGGTCCGGTGACCTGGCTGCCCGGCCGCCCGGCCTGGTGCGGGCCGCGGGGCCACCGGGCGGGCCCGCGGCGGACGGGCCGGTCGCCGCGCCCCTGGTGATCCCGGATTCGGGATAACATCGCGAATATGGGAATCGACACCGCCGCCGATGAACGGCTGGCCGCCCGTCTCGCCGAGCTTCGGGTCCAACGTGGCTGGACCCTGGAGGAGTTGGCCCGGCGGGCGGATGTCAGCCGGTCCACGCTCTCCCGGGTCGAGCGGGCCGAGGTGAGCCCGACGGCCGCTCTGCTGGGGCGGCTCTGCGCCGTCTACGGGCGCACCATGTCCCGGCTGCTGGCCGAGGTCGAGTCGGCCCCGGCCCGGCTGGTCCGGGCCGGGGACCAGCGGATCTGGCGGGACGAGGAGACCGGCTTCGTCCGCCGCTCGGTCTCCCCGCCGCACGGCTCGCTGCGCGCCGAGATGATCGAGGGCAGGCTGCCCGCGGGCGCCGACCTCGGCTACGACCGGCCGTCCGTCCCCTGCCTGGAGCACCATCTCTGGGTGCTGGAGGGCCGGCTGGAGCTCACGGTGGACGGCGAGCCGCAGCTGCTCGCGGCCGGGGACTGCCTGCGCTTCGTCGGTGGCGCCACCCGCTTCCACAACCCCGGGCCCGAGGGCGTCCGGTACGCGCTGGTGGTGGTCGAACCGTGAGCCCCGCCGGGCCGGCCGCCACCGGACCGATATCCGCCGAGCGCTTCGACGCCGCCGGCCGCCGCGTCCTGCTGGTCTGCGTCGCGGGCGGCTTCACCACCCTGCTCGACCAGTCCGTCCTCAACACCTCGATTCCCGCCCTGCGCGAGAGCCTGCACGCCCAGCCCGCGCACCTGCAGTGGATCGTCGCCGGGTACTCCCTGGCCTTCGGCCTCGCCCTGGTGCCCGGCGGCCGGCTCGGCGACGTCAAGGGCCGCAAGTGGTTCTTCGTCACCGGCCTCGCCCTGTTCAGCGCCGTCAGCCTGCTCTCCGCGACCGCCACCGACCCCACGGTCCTGGTGGCCGCCCGGCTGCTCCAGGGCGCCGGGGCCGGGCTGGTCAACTCCCAGATGATCGGCACCCTCCAGGACGTGTTCAGCGGCCAGTTGCGGGCCCGCGCGCTCGGCATGTACGCCGTCACCGGCGGCCTGGCCTTCGCGCTCGGCCCGCCCATCGGCGGCGCGGTGCTGGCGGCGGTCGGCCCCGGGTTCGGCTGGCGGCTGACCTTCCTGCTCAACGTACCGTTCGGGCTGGCCACCGTCGCCCTGGCGGCCCGCTACCTGCCCCGCCCGCGCCCCAGCAGCCGGAACGCCGACCTCGACCTGGTCGGCCTGCTGCTGGTCGCCGCGCTGACCCTGACGCTGATGCTGCCCTTCGTCCAGCCGCCCGGCTGGGCCGGCTGGCTCGCCTTCGCCGCCGGCGCCTGCCTGCTGCTCGGCGCGCTGGCCTGGTGGCAGCGCCGCTACGCCCGGGCCGGCGGCCACCCGCTGATCCACCCGGCGCTGCTCCGCTCGGCGCCGTACGCGCTCGGCACGGCGGTGGCGATGGCCCAGTTCGGCTCCTCCATCGCCGCCGGGCTGGTGCTGACCATGTTCCTGCAGGACGGCCTCGGCCTCTCGCCGATGGGCGCGGCCCTGGTCTCGCTGCCCTCGGCGGTGGCGATGGGCTTCGCCTCCGCGCTCGCCTGGCGGGTCGTCCGGCGCTTCGGCCGACGGACCGTCACCGTGGGGATGACCGGCTCCGCCCTGGTGATGCTCGGGAGCGGGCTGGTCGCGCACTGGGCGCCCGCCGCGCTGCTGCCCTGGCTGCTCGCGGTGCTGCAACTGTTCGGCGGCACGGCCGTCGGTCTGATGGGCGCGACCAATCAGGCGTATGTGCTGCGCCACGCGCCCGCCGAGGCGGCCGGGGTGAGCGGGGCGATCCTGCAGATGACGCAGCGGATCGCGGCGGCGGTCTGCGTCTCCGCGCTCTCCGGGGTCTATCTGCGCGCCACCGCGGGCGGGGGCGGCCACCGGTCGGCCTATCTGTACGCGAGCGCGGTCTGCGCGGCCGTGGCGGGGCTGGCCGTGCTGGCCTCGGTGTGCGCGAGCCGCGCGGGGCGCACGGGCGAGGCCGCGGCGCCGGCGGCCGCGCCCGGCCCCTCGCCGGTCCGGGCGGAGCGCTGACACGGGGGTTCGCGCGGCCCGCGAACAGCCGGTCGCGCCGTCATTGGTGGATTCCGGTCACCGTCGAGGCCGGGCACCTGGTGCACCGCACCCGGCCGGCGGAGTTCGTCGCGGCGGTCGCGCCGTTCCTCGACCCCGCCGGCCGGGCCCGCGGTGAACGGATGTGACGGACCGTCAGACGCCGTGCTCGGCCGGGAGGCGGCCGGCCCGGATCGCTGCCACCAGGTCGGCGTGGTCCGCCTCCGTGCGGTCCGCGTAGGCCACCGCGAACGTGGCCACCGCGTCGTCCAGCGCCTCGTTCTTGCCGCAGTAGCCGCCGATCAGGCCGGGGTTCGCGGTGTGCGCGTGGGCCCGGGCCAGCAGCGCACCGGTGATCCGGGCGTAGTCGTCCAGCTGGTCGGGCAGCAGCGCCGCCGGGTCCACGCTGCCCTTGCGGTTGCGGAACTGCCGTACCTGGTAGGGCAGTCCGTCGGCGGTGGTCCAGCCGAGCAGGGTGTCACTGACCACCTGCATGCGCTTCTGGCCGAGCACCACCCGCCGGCCCTCGTGGCTGTCCGGCGCCGTCACCGGGTAGCCCGCGCGGGCCAGGTGCGGCAGCAGCGCCGACGGGCGGGCCTCCTTCACCTGGAGCACCAGCGGCTGATCGCGGTGGTCGGTCAGCAGCACGACGTACGAGCGGGTGCCGACGCTGCCGGTGCCCACCACCCGGAACGCCACGTCCTGCACGCGGTAGCGGGAGAGCAGCGGGTGCAGTTCGGCGGGCACCGTCCGCACGTACGGGCCGAGGGCGACGGCCACCGCGGCGGCCGTCGCGTCGGTGACCTCGCTGAGCACCGGGGGAGCGGCGGTGAAACGCCGGCCACCCTCCGTGTCGCGGACGGTGGACTTGGCGGCGAACCTCGCGCTGGTGTTGCCGAGCGCCTTCGCGCCGACCCTCTGCAGCACCTCGGCCAGGCCGTGCGCCTGGGCGAAGGAGACCAGCTCGTCGTCGGCGACGGCGTTCCAGGCGTCCAGGGCGGGCAGCTTGGCGAGCGCGCGCATGGTGCGCCGGTACGAGCCGGCCGTGTCGAACGCGGCCTGGCGCGCGGTCGCCGCATCGGCGCCGATCTCCCGGCCGGCCAGCACCAGGCTGGCGGCGAGCCGCTTGAGGTCCCACTCCCAGGGGCCGGGCGCGGTCTCGTCGAAGTCGTTGATGTCCATGACCAGTTGGCCGCGGGCATCGCCGTAGAGGCCGAAGTTGGCGGCGTGCGCGTCACCGCAGAGCTGGGCGGCCGTCCCGGTGGTCGGCGTGCCGACCAGGTCGGCGGCCATCAGGCCGGCCGCGCCGCGCAGGAACGCGAACGGCGTGGCCGCCATCCGGCCGAGCCGGATCGGCACCAGGTCGTCGAGCCGGCCGGCGTTGGACGCCTCGATCGCCTCGACCGCGGTCGGGCGGTCGGGGGAGGGCGTGAACCCGGCGTGCCACTCGCGCGGGGTGCGCTTGCGCAGGGCCTTGCCGCGCTCACGCGCCAGACCGTCCTGCTGCGGCGCGAACCCGTCCACGGTGAACCGCCGCCCCGCCGCCCGCCCCGTCCCCACCACGTCGGCCCGTGTTCCGGACCCGTTCACCACTTCGGTCAGCTGCGTCACTGCGCCCCGCCCCGCCTTTCCGTTCTCCCGCCCGCGACCTGCACGGACCCGGCCCCTCGCGGGCCGCGCAGCAGGCTACCGGGCCATCTTGAACGGCCCGCGCGGAGAGGGACGTCCGGGTGCCCGGTGACGGTTCCGGCCCGACGGGCGGTACGGGACTCGGCGCTACGGGCCCTGCCGGTCCGGGTTCCGCCGGTTCGGGGAGGGGCGGGCCGCTGCCCCCGCGGTGGTGTCCGCGCGGGGGCGGCGTCCGTCGGGTCAGCCGATTCTGGCGCCGTACACGTGGTCGACCGGGATGGTGATCAGCACCCGGCGGTCGGACACCATCACCGACCGGTACTCGTCCCAGTCGGGGTGCTCCCCGGCGGCGGCCCGGTAGTAGTCCACCAGCGCCTCGACCTCCGGTCCGTCGGGCTCGGTCCCCGGCCCGGTGAGCCTCGCGACGCCCTCGGCGGTGGCCCAGGACCTGCCGTCGGGGCTGGTCACCTCCAGCGCGGCCCGTGGGTCCCGGCGCAGGTTGGCCGTCTTGGCCCTCCCCTCGGTCGTGGAGACGTGGATGACGTTCGCCGCCCGGTCGTAGAAGGGCAGGACGGGGGAGAGCTGCGGCCGTCCGTCCGCCCTGATCGTGGCCAGGACGCCGAGCCGGCTCTCTTCGAGCAGCGTGTGCGGGTTGAACGGTGTGGCGGTCATGGCAGCATCATCGGGGCTCACACCGGTGTGAAGGTCAAGGGGAAGCCGGTGTGTCGGCCCAGGGCCCGTCGGACGACCGCACGCCGCCGGCTCGCCCCGGGCCAGCCCGTGATGAGCACGGGTCTGCGGCCGAACCGGTCGGCCCAGGCGCCGGCCGCCAGGTTGGTGACGGCCTTCGTCGCGCCGAACGCGGCGATGCAGGTGAGGGCCGCGGTGCAGGCGGACAGGTGGAAGACGTCCCTCGCGAGCAGCGGCAGGACGGTGCGCTCCTGGCCGGGCATGCCGCCGACGAGTGCGTTGACCGCGACGAGCAGGGTGAACTGCGGGAGGTTGGCGCGGAGCCCGAGCCGGACGGTGCCGGTGTGGGGGGCGGGGGCCGCGGTGGCGGTCATGGCTCTCCTGCGGGAGGTTTCGGGGGGCGACAGTGGTGCGCCGCGGGTACGGCCGGCGTCAGCGCCACAGGGCGTCGGCGACCATCAGGGCGGCGACGGCCAGAAGCGCGACGGCGAACGCCTTCTGGAGGGTGCGGCCGCTGAGACGGTCGGCCAGCCGCTTGCCGTCCCAGGCGCCGAGCACGGCGGTGGCGGTGAACGGCCCGATGACCGCCCAGTCGACGCTGCCGGCCGAGCCGAGCCGGGGCAGCAGTGCCGCCGTGGCGTTGGCACTGATCACCAGCAGGCTGGTGCCGATGGCCTCCGCCATGGTGAACGCCAGCGCGGAGACCAGGGCGGGTACGGCGAGGAAGCCTCCGCCGACGCCCAGCAGCCCGGTGACCGCGCCCAGGCCCGCGCCGGTCGCGGCGGGACGTACGGCGCCGGTGGGACGCGCGGCGCCGACGGTCGGTGTCGGCCCGGCGTCGGCCGGTTCCGGTTCGGCGGGCTTGCGGGCGTCCGCGAGCATGCGCCAGGCCGCGAGCGCGGCCAGGGCGGCGAAGGCGGCGGTGAGCAGGGCGGCGGGCAGGTTCGCGGAGAGCGCGCCACCCGCCGCAGCGGCGGGAAGCCCGGCGGCGGCGAACAGGGCGCCGGTGCGCCAGCGCACCCGGCCGGCGCGGGCGTGGGCGAGCAGGCCGGTCAGCGAGGTGACCGCGACGATCACCAGGCTGGCGGTGGTGGCGTGGGCGGGGGTGAAGCCGAGCAGGTAGATCAGCGCGGGGACGGCGAGCATGCTGCCGCCGCCGCCCAGTCCGCCGAGGGCCAGGCCGACGACGGCGCCGGCGACGAGGGCGAGCACGAGCGTGGTCATATGACCGGCCCCCTTGAGACGGTCCTGCCGTGGGTGTCCGCGGTGGCTGCCGACGGGAGGGAGGGGAGTGCGGGGGAACGCGGCATGGGTGTCCTCCGGATCGTGTGATGGGGGGGTGGATGCCGTGAGCGGCATCTCGGCGTTGATACCGGCGGGGGTATTCGCTCTTCACAGGGTATACCCCCACCCGTATGATCCTCCCCGGCCTCCGCTCCGGGCCCGTCCGCAGTCCCGGCCGCATCCGCGCAGGGCCTCGGATATGCCCTAGGGGGTATTTGACGAGCGGGTGGCCGCTGCCTTACGTTCGAGGGGAAGATACCTGCTGGGGTATTCGGAGGTGCGACATGGCCCGTGAACCAGGCCTGGAGGCCTTCGCCGCGGCGCGGCCCGGCGGCGGATTCGCCGCCGGCCCCCGTCCGCGCCGCACCTGACCCGACGCCGCACCCGGCCCGGCGCACTCCGCCCGGGCCCGCGCCCGGCCACCGGCCTGTTCGCCGGCCCGTCCGCCGGCCGCGACCGACCGTCCACATACCCGACCGGGTATGAAGCCCTTGTTCTGGAGGTTCCCGTGTTCTTCGCCCAGTACTACCTCGACTGCCTCTCCCAGGCGTCCTACCTGATCGCCGACGAGTCCACCGGCAAGGCCGTCGTCGTCGACCCGCGCCGCGACGTCTCGGAGTACGTCGCCGACGCCGAGGCGCACGGCTTCACCATCGAGGCGGTCGTCAACACCCACTTCCACGCGGACTTCCTGGCCGGTCACCTGGAGCTGGCCGCCCGCACCGGTGCCTGGATCGGCTACGGGCGGCGGGCCGAGACCGAGTACCCGATCCGCAGGCTCGCCGACGGCGAGCGGATCAGCCTGGGCGAGGTGACGCTGGAGGTCATGGAGACCCCGGGCCACACCCCCGAGTCGATCAGCATCCTGGTCCGCGAGCACGCCGGCGACGAGATCCCCTACGGCGTGCTCACCGGTGACGCCTTGTTCATCGGCGACGTCGGCCGCCCCGACCTGCTCGCCTCCGTGGGCGTGACCGCCGAGGAGCTCGGCCGGATGCTGTACGACAGTGTCCAGCGCAAGCTCATGGCGCTGCCGGACGAGGTGCGGGTCTTCCCCGCGCACGGCGCCGGCTCGTCCTGCGGCAAGAACCTCTCCACCGAGCGCCAGTCCAGCATCGGCGCCCAGCGCGCCACCAACTACGCCTGCGCGCCGATGGGCGAGGACGAGTTCGTCGCCATCGTCACCGCCGGCCAGTCCGCCGCGCCGGGCTACTTCGGCTACGACGCCGCCCTCAACCGCCAGGACCACCCGCTGTTCGACCCGTCGGCGGCCGTCCGGCCGCTGCCCGTCGAGGAGTTCCTCGCCCTGCGCGAGGACGGCGCCGTCGTCGTCGACGCCCGCGACCCGCAGGAGTTCGGCGCCGGCCACCTGCGCGAGGCGATCAACGTCCCCGCCGACGGGCGCTTCGCCGAGCAGGCCGGCGCCGTCCTGTCGCCCGAGGACCGGATCGTGGTCGTCGCGCCGCAGGACCGCGAGGCGGAGGTCGTCACCCGTCTCGCCCGGATCGGCTTCGACCGGGTCGCCGGCTACCTGCGCGACCCCGAGACCGCCCTGGCCGCCCTGGCCGACGACGTCGCCCCGGCCGGCCGCCTGACCGCCGACCAGTTGCGCACCGCGCTCGCCGGTGAGCGGCCCCCGGTCGTCCTGGACGTGCGCACCTGCGGCGAGCGCGCGGCCGGCTTCATCGACGGCTCCCTGCACATCGCGCTCAACGAGCTGCCCGCCCGTCTGGACGAGCTCCCCACCGACCGCCCGGTGGTCCTGCACTGCGCGGGCGGGCACCGCTCCTCCATCGCCGCCAGCCTGCTGCGCCACCACGGCTTCACCGACGTCTCCGACATCCTGGGCGGCTACGGCGCCTGGGAGGTGCTGACCGCCCCGGCGGTGGCCTGACCGCGACCCGGCATCCCAGGCCCGCATCCCCCCCGGCCCGCATCCGACGCGGCCGGACCGACACCCCAGCCCGACACCACGGAGGACCTCTCCCATGACCACCACCACCCGCACCCCCGCCGCACTCACCGCGGCCGCACTGCGCGAACTCACCAAGGACGGCGGCGGCCCACGGCTGCTGGACGTCCGCACCCCCGGCGAGTTCCGCACCGTCCACATCCCCGGCGCCTGCAACGTCCCCCTCGACACGCTGCGCGAGCACCGCGCCGAACTCCTGCACCACCTCGACGAGGACGTCGTCCTGATCTGCCGCTCGGGCGCCCGCGCCACGCAGGCCGGGCAGGCCCTCGCCGAAGCCGGCCTCGCGAACCTGCGCGTGCTCGACGGCGGAATGACCGCCTGGGAGGCGACCGGCGGCCCGGTCAACCGCGGCCCGGCCCGCTGGGAACTGGAGCGCCAGGTCCGGCTCGTCGCCGGAACCATCGTCGCGGCCTCCGGCCTGGTGGGTCTGGCGGTGCCCGGCCTGCACCTGGTCGGTACCGTCGTTGGCGCGGGCCTGGTCTTCGCCGCGCTCACCAACAGCTGCGCCATGGGCACGATGCTCTCCAGGCTCCCGTACAACCGCGGGCCGCGGGTGGACGCCCGTACCGTCATCGCCGGTCTGCGCGAGCGCCCGTGACCTTGTGTCACCACCGGCAGCGCCCTGTTCGGCCGCTGCCGGTGGTGGCGTCCCCCGCCCCCGGGATGTACGGCGCCGAGGAGCCCCCTGCCCGCTGTTCCCGCGGTCGGCGCAGCGCCCCGAGCGGGACAGGGCCGCGCTGTAAGGTGGGCCGGATGGACGGTCTTCGGGGGAGCCGGGGCGTGCGGGCGGCCGCCGGCGCGGCCGCGGTGCTGACGGTGGCGGCCGGGCTCGGGGTGCGGGCGGTGGCGGGCGGCGAGGTCGCCAAGTACGCCGGGGACGCGCTGTACACGGTGCTGGTGTACGCCCTGGTGGTGCTCGCCGCGCCGCGGCTGCGGCCGGTGCGCGCGGGCGCGTGGGCGGCCGGTCTGAGCTGGGCGGTCGAGTTCTTCCAACTCACCGGTGTGCCGGACGATCTGGGCCACCGCAGTGCGCTCGCCCGGCTGGTGCTCGGCTCCACGTTCAACCCGCCGGACCTGGCCTGGTACCTGGTCGGCGCCGTGCTCGCCGGCGCGGCGCACACCGGCCTCGGCGCGGTGCGCGCGCCGTCGGCGAACCGCCGGCCGGCGCGAACGCGCTGAAGCCCGCGCACACCGGCCTGCCCCTCGACCCCCTCGACCCCCTCGACCCGCCCGGCCGGTCGCCCGCGTGGGCGGCCGCTCATCCGTCCCCCGGCGGCACCTTCCGCACCAGGGTGTCCGCCGGGGCGAGCGGGCGGCCGTCGGCGGCGTGCACCGCGAGCGGGCCCAGCGGGCGGTCGTCCCGGCGGTCGAGGAGTTCGGAGTGGGGCTCGTCGGGGTCGAAGAAGTGGCGCTCGCCCCACTGCCGGAGGGCGACGACGACGGGGAAGAGGTCCTCGCCCTTGGGGGTGAGGACGTACTCGCGGTAGGCGCTGCCGTCGGAGGCGGGGACGACGGCGAGCACGCCGCCGTCGACCAGGGCCCGCAGCCGGGCGCTGAGGATGTTCTTGGCCACGCCGAGGCTGCGCTGGAACTCGCCGAACCGCCGGCTGCCGTCGAAGGCGTCGCGCACGATCAGCAGGGACCACCAGTCGCCGATCGCGTCGACCGAGCGGGCGACCGGGCACGAACTGTCGTCGAAGCGGGTCCGTTTCACCATGGCTGCCTCCCGGCGCTCGCCCTTCCTGGTTGCAACATGCTACCGCAGCGGGCTACCGTGCGGCCATGAAGGTAGCAACTTGCAACCAGAGTCCGCCGCGGGCGCTGCCCCGGCACCTCACCCTGCTGTTCGCCCTCGCCTGCGGGGTCGCGGTGGCCAACGTGTACTTCGCCCAGCCCCTGCTGGTCGCCATCGCCGACGAACTCGCCATCGGCCGGGCCGCGGTGGGCGCCGTGGTGACCCTGACCCAGGTCGGCTACGGCCTGGGCCTGATCCTGCTGGTACCGCTCGGCGACCTGCTGGAACGCCGCCGCCTGGTCACCGCGCAGGCCGTGCTGCTGGCGCTCGCGCTGACCGTGGTGGCCACGGCCGGCAGCGCGCCCGTCCTGCTGGCCGGCCTCGCGGGCGTCGGGCTGCTCGCGGTGCTGACGCAGTCCCTGGTGGCGTTCGCCTCGGTGCTCGCCCCGGACGGCGAACGCGGGCGGGTGGTGGGCCTGGTGACCAGCGGTGTGGTCGTCGGCATCCTGCTGGCCCGGACGGTCGCCGGTCTGCTGGCCGGCCTCGCGGGGTGGCGGTCGGTGTACGCGTTCTCGGCCGTGCTCTCGCTGCTCGTCGCCGGGGCGCTGCGCCGTGCCCTGCCGCGCACCCTCCCGCGGCCGGACGCGGCCGGTTACCGGCCGGCGCTCCGCGCGCTCGTCCGGCTGCCGCTGCGCGAACCCGTCTTCCGGCGGCGGGGGTTGATCACCATGCTGGTGTTCGCGTCCTTCAGCACGCTGTGGAGCTGCGTCGCGCTGCCGCTGAGCGAGGAGCCGCTGTCGATGTCGCCCGCCGCGATCGGCGCGTTCGGCCTGGTCGGCGCGGCGGGCGCGCTGGCCGCGGCCCCGGCCGGACGGCTGTACGACCGGGGGCGCGGCCAGTGGACGGTCGGTCTCGGTCTCGGCCTGCTGGCGCTCTCCTGGCTGCCGCTGGCGCTCACCCGGCAGTCGCTCTGGGCGCTGGCGCTCGGCGCGATCCTGCTGGACCTCGCGGTGCAGGCCGTCCACGTCACCAACCAGACCATGGTGCTCGCCCTGGACCCGGCCGCCGGAGGCCGGCTGATCGGCGGCTACATGGCGTTCTACTCGGTCGGCAGCGCGGTCGGTGCCATCGCCTCCACGGCGGTGTACGCGGCGGCCGGCTGGCCGGGTGTCTGCCTGCTCGGCGCGGCGTTCAGCCTGCTCGCGCTCGCCGCCTGGTCCTGGACGCTGCGGCCCCGTGCCCGATCTGCCGATTCGAGCGGAGGGGCCGCCGCGCCGGGGTGCTGAAGGGCGCCCGAACGGGCGGCCGGCCGGGTGCCGCAAGGGTGGTCCGCGGCCCGACGGTCCGTCAGAGGGGGAGCAGTTCCGGTCGCTTCGCCTCGACGTGGTCGCCGGAGGACTCGCCGCGCAGCCGTCGGCCGACCCACGGCAGCAGGTACTCGCGGGCCCACTGGATGTTCTCCCGGCGCTGTTCGGCGGGGGACTGCGCGGGCACCGTCGGCCAGGGCGCCTCCGGGTCCTGCTCGGTACGCAGCCCCAGCGAGCGGGCGGCCAGCAGGGCGACCCGCTGGTGCCCCTCGCCGGACAGGTGCAGCCGGTCCTCGCTCCAGGCCCGGCGGTCCTGCACGGCGCGCAGCGACCAGAGGTCGGCGACCTCGCAGCCGTTGCGGTCGGCGACGGCCCGCATGTGGCCGTTGTAGGTGGCGATCTTGCCTCGCAGGTGCTTCAGCAGCGGCACGCCCCGGGTGTCGAAGCCGGTGCAGATCAGCACCGTACCGGCGGAGGCGGCGAGTTGGACCACGGCCGCCTCGAAGCGCTCGGCCACCTCGTCGGGGTCGCTGCCCGGGCGCAGGATGTCGTTGCCGCCCGCGCAGAAGGTGACCAGGTCGGGCTGGATCCGGCGGACCTGCGGCACCTGCTCGGCCGTGATCTGGTCCAGCAGCCGGCCGCGCACCGCGAGGTTGGCGTAGCGGAACCCGCCCGGCGGCCGCCCTTCGGCGAGCAGGCCGGCGAGCCGGTCGGCCCAGCCGGCGAAGGCGCCGTCGGCGCCGGGGTCGTTCAGCCCCTCGGTGAAGCTGTCGCCGAGGGCGGCGTACGAACTGAGGTCAAGGGTCTCCTGGAGGTTCGGCATGAAGGAGATAGTTCACTGTCTCAAGTGACCTACGCCACCGTAGGTGGCCCGTCGCGGTACGTGAGATCGGCCACGTGGGCGCGGAGGGCGGTCCGGTCGGCTTCGCGGCGGTGCGCTGGTAGGCGGCGGTGCGCTGGTAGCGGGTCTCCCGCGGCGGTCCACCCAGCGCGCCCCCGCACCCCGTGCGCCGGGGGCCGCGCCGGTGCGCTGGGGGCTTGCGCCCGCCGGGGGTGTCCGCGTGTGCGTGCGAACGGCCCGGCCTGGGCAGCCCGCCCTCTGGACCGTACTTCCGTACGAACGTCCTCCCGCACTCCGGACGGCGGAGGCTGCCGTATGCCGAACCGAACCCCCGACCGCACCGCCCGGCCGCGGCGCTATCTGATGTGCCGCCCGACGTACTTCACCGTCGGCTACGCGATCAACCCGTGGATGGACCCGGCGCGGCCGACCGACACCGCGCTGGCCGTGCGCCAGTGGGAGCGGCTGTACGCGCTGTACCGCGAACTCGGCCACACCGTCGAGCTGATCGACCCGCTGCCCGGCCTGCCCGACATGGTCTACGCCGCCAACGGCGCCACCGTGCTGGGCGGCCGGGCGCTGGTCGCCACCTTCCGGCACCCCGAGCGGGCCGGCGAGTCGGACGCCTACCACGCCTGGTTCCGGGCCCGCGGCTACCGGGAGGTGCGCCGTGCCGGGTACGTCAACGAGGGCGAGGGCGACCACCTGGTGGCCGGCCGCCTGGTGCTGGCCGGGACGGGTTTTCGCACCGACCGTGCCGCGCACGCCGAGGCCGGCGCGATGTTCGGCGTCCCGGTGCTCAGCCTGACCCTGGTGGATCCGCGCTTCTACCACCTGGACACCGCGCTCGCCGTGCTCGACGACGACCACATCATGTACTACCCCGGGGCCTTCGCCCCCGACAGTCGGGCCGCGCTGCGCGCGCTCTTCCCGGACGCGATCCTCGCCGACCGCGCGGACGCCGAGGTGTTCGGTCTCAACGCCGTCTCGGACGGCCGCCGGGTGCTGCTGCCGGAGGCCGCCGGGAGTCTGGCCGCCCGGCTGGCCGGGCACGGCTACGAGCCCGTCCCGGTGGACCTCTCCGAACTGCTCAAGGGCGGTGGCGGTGCCAAGTGCTGCACCCTGGAGCTCAGGCCGGAGTGACCAGCACGACCTCCAGGGTGCGCGGGCCGTGCACGCCCTCCACCCGGTCGAGTTCGATGTCGCTGGTGGCGGACGGGCCGGAGATCCAGGTCTGCGGCCGGGCCGGGTCGAGGCGCGGGAGCGCCCGGGGGACGGACGGGACGACCTGCCCGGGCGCCAGGACGACGCAGATGTGGTGGTCGGGGACGAGGGTGAGCAGCCGTCGGCCCTGGGCGGGGCCGGCGTCCAGGACCAGCGTGCCGGTCTCGGCGATCGCCAGGGCGCAGCCGGTGACCACGCTGTCCACGGTGTCGAGGCGGGCGGCGGTGAGGGTGCCGTCGTCCGGCAGCGGCCGTGCGGTGGTGGCGGAGAGCCAGGACGGCGGCAGGCCGGGCGGGGCGGCGACGGTCCGGGAGCCGCGCGCGGTGAGCAGCTCCGCGATCAGCGCCGGGAGCCGGTCGGTGGTGCAGCGGTGGACCAGGGCACGGTAGTCGGCCAGGTTGTGGTGCAGCAGGTCGAGCAGCGCCGCCGGGTCGTCCTCCGGGGTGTGGCTGCTCAGATAGTCGCGGGGCAGCGGCTGTTCGGGCGGCGGGGCGGGCTCGCCCAGTGCGGCACGGATCCGGCCGAGGATCAGCTCGCGGGAGTTCAAAGGTCCTCCGGTGGGCAGGGGTTCTCCGACGGTCACGGGCGGTTCCTCCGCCACCAGTCGCGGAAGGGTTCGGCGGGCAGCTCCGGCAGATCCCGGGTGTCGGTCCAGGCCCGGCCGGGCCCCGGCATCCGGCGCGGGTGCAGCCGGCGGGTGCGGGAGGCCAGCCGCTCGGCCGCCGCGAGCGCCGCCGGGTGGTCCAGCACGTACCCGGCGGCGGTCATCGCCGCCCGTTCCAGCCGGTGCCCGCCCTGTTCGGCGACCCGTTCGCGCAGATGCACCAGCACCTCGGGGATGTCGATCGCCACCGGGCAGACCTCGTAGCAGGCCCCGCAGAGCGAGGAGGCGTACGGCAGCGAGGCGTCCAGTTCGCTCGCGGTGCCGCGCAGTTGGGGCGTCAGGATGGCGCCGATCGGCCCCGGGTACACCGAGCCGTACGCGTGGCCGCCGGCCCGCTCGTACACCGGGCAGACGTTGAGGCAGGCCGAGCAGCGGATGCAGCGCAGTGCCTGGCGGCCGACCTGGTCGGCGAGCGCCGCCGTCCGGCCGTTGTCGAGCAGCACGAGGTGGACGTCGGACGGCCCGTCGCCGTCCGTGGTGCCGGTCCACAGCGAGGTGTACGGGTTCATCCGCTCGGCGGTGGACGACCGGGGCAGCAGCTGGAGGAAGACCTCCAGGTCCCGCCAGGTGGGCACCACCTTCTCGATCCCGACCACCGAGATCAGCGTGTCCGGCAGGGTGAGGCACATCCGGCCGTTGCCCTCGGACTCCACGACCACCAGCGTGCCCGTCTCGGCGACCATGAAGTTGGCCCCGGAGACCGCCACCCGGGCGCGGAGGAACTTCTCCCGCAGGTGCAGCCGGGCGGCCTCGGCCAGCTCGGCGGGGGAGTCGGTGAGGCCCTCGGGCGCGGGCCGGCCCCAGGCGGCCATCCGGTCGGCGAAGATCTCCCGGATCTCGGAGCGGTTGCGGTGGATCGCCGGGACGAGGATGTGCGAGGGCCGGTCGTCGCCCAACTGCACGATCAGCTCGGCGAGATCGGTCTCGTACGCGGTGATGCCCGCGGCGGCCAGCGCCTCGTTCAGCCCGATCTCCTGGGTGGCCATCGACTTGACCTTGACCACCTCGCGCTCGCCGGTCGCGCGGACCAGCCCGGTCACGATCCGGTTGGCCTCGTCGGCGTCGGCGGCCCAGTGCACGGTGCCGCCCGCCGCCGTCACCGCCTCCTCCAACTGGACCAGGTAGCGGTCGAGATGGCGCAGTGTGTGGTCCTTGACGGCCTTGCCCGCGGCGCGCAGCTGAGCCCAGTCGGCGAGTTCGGCGACGGCGCGGGCCCGTTTGTCGCGGATGGTGTGGGTGGCGTGCCGCAGGTTGGCGCGCAACCGCTCGTCCCGGACGGCGCGGGCGGCGGCCTGCGGGAAGGCGGGCATGCCGAGGAAGGTCCTGTCACCGGTGCCTCCGGCGGTGCTGCGGGCGCTGTTCATGCGGGCCTCCACGGGTGCTCCTCGGTGCTCGCCAGGATCTCGGCCAGGTGCAGCGGGCGCAGCGCGTCGCCGCGCCGGCGCAGCGTCCCGCCGAGATGGAGCAGACAGGAGTTGTCGGCTCCGCAGAGGACGTCGGCGCCGGTGCCGAGGGCGTGCCGCAGCTTGTCCTCGGCCATCGCCGCCGAGACCGCCGCGTTCTTCACCGCGAAGGTGCCGCCGAAGCCGCAGCACTCGTCCGCGCCCGGCAGCTCCACCAGCTCCAGTCCCTTGACGGCCCGTAGCAGCCGGGTGGGCCGCTCGCCCAGCCCCAGCATCCGCAGCCCGTGGCAGGACGGGTGGTAGGTCACCGTGTGCGGGAAGTACGCGCCGACGTCCTCGACGCCCAGGACGTCCGTCAGGAACTCGGTCAGCTCCACCACCCGCGGGGCCAACGAGGTCGCGATGTCGGCGAGTTCGGTACCGCGCCCCTCGGTGGCCGCCTTGGCGCCGATCCGGGGGTAGCTGTCGCGGACCATCGCCACGCAGGAGCCGGACGGCGTCACCACGTGGTCGTAGCCGGCGAACGCCCGGGCCGTCCGCCGCACCAGCGGCTCGCAGGCCCGCCGGTAGCCGGTGTTGAACTGCGGCTGCCCGCAACAGCTCTGCTCCGGCGGGAAGTCGACGTCGACGCCGAGCCGTTCCAGCAGCCGGACGGTGGCGATCGCCGTGGATGGGTACAGCGCGTCGTTGACGCAGGTGGCGAAGAGCGCGACACGCATCGGTCCTCCCGACTGGTCCGCGGGGGCCGCCTGGCCGGCCCGCCCGTGATCGTACCGAGCGGACCGGCCTGGCGGCGGCTTCCACGCCGGGGGGATCAGGCGTCCTGGCCGAGCCAGAGGTCCGGGCCGAACACCTCGTAGTGGATGTCCGCGGCCGGCACGCCCGCCGTGAGCAGCTGCGCCCGGACCGAGCGGAGGAAGGGCAGCGGCCCGCAGAGGTAGGCGGTGGTACCGGCCGGGACCGCGACCGTCGAGAGGTCGACCAGGCCGGTGCGCTCGGCGGGCCAGTCGCCGAGCGGCCGCTCGTAGAAGACGTGGGCGGTGGCGTCCGGCAGCTTGGCGGTGAGCTGGGCGAGGTCGGCGCGGAAGGCGTGCGAGAGCTGGTCGCGGTCGCCGTGGACGGAGACCACGCGCCGGGTCGAGCCGGTCGCGGCGAGGTGGGCGAGCATCGCGGTCATCGGGGTGTTGCCGATGCCCGCGGAGGCGAGCAGCACCGGCCCGTCGCCGTCGGCCGGCGCGACGTCGCCGAGCGGCGGGGTGAGCTCGATCGTCGTGCCGGCGTGCAGGTGCGCGTACAGGTGGTGGGAGACCTCGCCGTCCGGCGCGCCCGCGGTCCCGGCGGCGGCCCGCTTGACCGAGAACTGGAGGGCACCGTCCGGGCTGCCGGAGAGGCTGTACTGGCGGATCTGCCGGGCGCCGTCCGCCAGCACCGTCCGCACCGACACGTACTGGCCGGGGCGCGAGGGCGGCACCGGTCCGCCGTCCGCCGGGCGGACCAGGTACGTCGTCACCTCGTCGGTCTCCTGGTAGCGGGCGACCACCGTGTACGGGCGCCAGAGGCCGTCCTGGCCGTCCTGGCCGAGGGCGGTCTCGGCGCGCAGCCGGTCCTCGACGGCGATCAGCGCGTTGGCCATCAGCCAGTAGACCTCGTCCCAGGCGGCGGCGACCTCGGGGGTGACGGCCTCGCCGAGCACGTCGACGATGGCGGCGAACAGGTGCTCGTGGACGATCCGGTACTGGTCGTTGGTGATGCCCACCGAGACGTGCTTGTGCGCGATCCGGGCGAGCATCGCGTCCGGCCGCTGGTCGGGGTGGGCGATCAGGGCCGAGGCGAACGCGGCTATCGAGCCGGCCAGCGCCTGCCGCTGGCTGCCGTTGGCCTGGTTGCCCCGGTTGAACAGGTCGCGCAGCAGCTCCGGGTGGGCCGCGAACATCCGGTCGTAGAAGAGCGGCGTGATGTCGCCGATCGCACCGCCCACGACGGGCAGGGTGGCTTCGACGACCTCGGCGGACTTGGCGGACAGCATGGGGCTCGCTCCAAATTGGTATCTAAGAGTCGCATTTTAGGGCGTGCGGATGCACGGCCCGGGGTCTGCGGGTTCAGGGGGCTTCGGGCGGGATCGGGTCCGGGTTCAGGTGTGATCGGGTCTGCGGGAGAGGCTGAGCAGCAACGGTCCGGTCGGCGCGGTGACCAGGTCGTCGATGGAGAGCGGGTCGAGCGCCGCGAAGAACGCCTCCTGCGCCCCGCGCAGCGCGCCGCGCAACCGGCAGGCCGCCCGCAGCGGGCAGGGTGGCTCGTCCTCGCAGCCGACCACGTCGCCGACCCCCTCCAGCTCGCGCAGGAGCGGTCCGAGCGAACCGGTCCGCCCGGCGGGGGTGAGCACCAGGCCCCCGCCGCGCCCGCGCCGCGCCTCCACCACACCGAGGTGCTGCAGCCGGCTGACCACCTTGGCGGCGTGGGTGTACGGCACGCCCACCGCCTCGGCCACCTCGCGGGTGGTCGGGTTGGCGCCCTCGTCGAGGACGGCCAGCCGCATGGCGATGCGGAGGGCGATGTCGGTGCTCTTGGTCAGCCTCACGTTCGAAAGGCTAGCGAATGCGACTCTCAGACTCCAATTTTCTGCACACCGCTCGGCGCGCCCCGCCCGGCGGTGCCGAACCGTTACCGCCGAAGCGGTACCGGAAGCTGTCCATGCCGCGCCCCAACTGCTTTACTGTTCCGTCTTGTTGGCATGTCTTCTCCTCGGGGGACGCAATGGACGACAGGGTGCCGCCACCGCCGCTCTACCCGCCGCGACCACCCGGCAGCCCGCCCCGCGACCTCTGGGCGACGCTCGCGGCGACGCCGGAGAACCTGCACAACCAGGCCGGCCCCGTCCCGGGCGACGCGACCCGCTACCTCTGCGCGGCGGCCTGGCTGGACCGCGGCTTCCGTGCCGAGGTGATCGAGGAACTGGTCGAGCAGTCCTTCCGGATTCCGGCCCCCTCCCCGGGCGCCGACCTGGTCCGGGTGCTGCACGAGGCGCTCACCGCCCGGCGCTGGGAGGCCTGGACCGGCGCGGCCTGCCTCGCCGTCCTCGCCGCCGGGTTCCCGCTCTTCGGCCCCGAGGCGGGGATCACGGCCGCGGTGGCGGCGCTGGTCCTCGGCGCGGCCGGCGGGTTCGGCGCGGACCGGATGGACCACCGGCTCGGGCTCTCGCTGGAGCGCCTGACCGTCGCCCGCGCCCCGCGCCGCCCCGGTCGCGGGCGCGCCAAGGGCGGCCTCTCCGGCACGCTCACCTTCCTCGTGGCGCTGTCCGCGCTCGCCGTGGCCTTCACCTACCTCCGGGACCAGGCCGGACGGCTGGACCCGGACACGGTGGCCAGGGCCGGGTACGCGGTCGCCGAACTGGTCCTGCTCTGGCTGATCGCGGCCGGGCTGCGCCTCGCGATCCGGCGCCGGCTCGCCGGACCGGTGATGCGCCCGGCGGGCCCGCCCCCGCAGCCGAACGGGAAGCGGGCCGCCTGGCTGTACCAGCGGCTGCGCGAACAGCAGAGCGGGCCGGAACTGCTCTACCGCCGCCGGGCGCCGCTGGTCGGCCTGGGCCTGCCGGGCCCGATCTGGCGGATGACGTTCGAACTGCAGCCCTCGGCCGCGCGGGTGGCCGAAGGGCGGCCGGCCGAGCCGATCGACGCCTCGGCCCTCTACCGGGCGGTCGCCGCGCGGGTCCGGGCGCTGGCCGAGGACACCCGCTACCCGGAGGACCCGCTGCGCGGGCTCTCGGTCACCGACCGGGTGTTCCGGCCCAGCCTGCGCGTCGACGATCCCCGGCACTGGCGCGGCCGGATGTCCGCCCACGCCGGCGACCGGATCCTGCTCGAACCGGCCTGGGCGGACCTGCTGAGCCGCTCCGGCCACGAGCGGCTGCGGCACTACCTGGCGATCAGGGTCGGCTCCTGGCAGGAGGAGGTGGTGGTCACCGTGCTGGTGCGCGCCACCACCCGGGGCGGGCTGCTCTACCTGGAATGGCTGCCGTACGTCCTGCCCCCGGTGGACCCGGCGTACCACGTGATCGACGCGCTCGGACGGCACTCCGGGCCCGCCGACGCCGCCAACGCGCTCGGCTGGGCCGCGCGCCGGCTGGGTGGCGACATCGCCGTCGCGGTCGGCCAGTTGGGCGAGGTGTGGTCCTCGCGCGGGCGTGCCGCGAGCCTGGCGCGACGTTACAGGCAGGTCACCTCCACGGGCTACGCCGTCGACTACGCGCCGAGGCTGAGCGTGCGCGAACTGGGCTCGGCGGCCGAGTACCAGAACATCTTCCAGTCGCACGACGTGCAGCGGTTCCTGGGCACCGTCACCCAGCGGGTCTTCAGCGCGGTGGGGGAGGAGCTGCGGGCGCGCGGCTACGACAGTGCCGCCTTCGAGAAGCAGTCGCAGAGCATCACCAACATCAACAACGGCGTCGTGGTCAGCGGCAGCACCGTGAACGGCCCGGTGGCCGGCGGTGCCGGGTCGTCGGTGCACCTCGAAGTCCCGAAGAGCTGAGACGGGGAAGTGAAGTGACGGACAGTCGGGAAGAGCCGGGCGGGTCGGCGCCCGGCGCCGGCGCGAACAGCGGCGTCGTGGTGACCGGCGGCAGCACGGTGTACGGGCCCGTCGCCGGCGGCCGGGGCGCCACCGTCTGGATCGGCGCCGGGGCCGGCGCTCCCGCGGGCGGCCCGGCCGGTCCGGAGGGGCTGCTCACCGCGGCGCGGTCGTTGCGGGCCGCGCTCGCCCGGCTGCGGGACGAGCGGCCGGGCGCGGTGCCGGAGGAGGACGCGGCCGACGCGGATGCGGCCCTGGCCGAGATCCTGGAGGAGGCGGCCCTGGAACAGCCCCGGGAGAGCAGGCTCCGGCGCCGGGTGGGCGCCGTCGTGGACGCGCTCAGGACGGTCGCCCTGCTGGCGGCGGCGGTGGCCGGGCTGGAGAGCGCCTTCGCGGCGCTCGTCGCCCAGGGCTGAGCACCCCCGGACGCCCCGCGCCCGCCCCGGCCCCGCCATCGCGAGGCCGGGGCGGGCGCCTCTGGACGGAATGTCCAGCCCGGACGTACAGTCCAGAGGTGACCGAAGAGACCACCGACCCCCGCGTCCGGACCTGGTCGCCCGTCTGCCAGGCGGTGGCACTGCTCCTCGGGCCGTACACCGAGGTGGTGCTGCACGACGCCGTCCGCGACCGGGTGCTCGCCATCTGGAACCCGATGACCGACCGCGCCCCCGGCGACCCGTCGCTGCTCGGCGAACTGGACGCACTGGACCCGGCCGCGCCCGACGTCTACGGGCCGTACGAGAAACTGCTGCCCGACGGGCGGCGGCTCTCCTCGGTCAGCGCCGTGCTGCGCGACGCCGACGGGCGGCCCTCGGCGGTGCTCTGCGTCAACCTCGACCGAGGCCCGCTCGACCACGCCGCCGCCCTGCTGGCCGGCTTCGCCGCACCCACCGCCCCCCGGCCCGAACCGCTCTTCGAGCGCGACTGGACCGAGCGGATGAACGACGTCATCGGCGGCTACGTCCGCGCCCACGGCCGCCCACCGGAGCGGCTCGGCCGCGACGACCGGCTCGCCGTGCTGCGCGAACTCGACCGGGCCGGGGTGTTCGCGGTCCGCCGCGCCGTCCCGGCCGTCGCCACCGCGCTCAAGGTCTCGCGCTCCACCGTCTACACCCTGCTCGCCGAGCTCAGGGCCGAGCCCGCACCACCGGCACACCAGAGGACCGAGAGATGACCAAGCTCCCCGACTTCCGCCTGGAGACCTACTTCTCCCGCTGGGAGTTCACCGCCCGCCACCACCTCACCGCCTCGGACGCCCAGACCATGGCGATGTCCGAACTGCTCGCTCTGGCGGGCCCCGAGGACCGGCACGCCTGGGACACCCTCGCCCTCGGCTACACCGAGACCTTCGGCGACCCGGCCCTGCGGGAGGCGATCGCGGGCATGTACAGCCTGGTGGACGCCGACGACGTGATCTGCTTCGGCGGCGCGCAGGAGGCGCTCAACCTCGCCATGCAGGTGCTGCTCGGCCCCGGCGACCACGCCGTGGTGGTGACCCCCAACTACCAGTCCGCCGAGACCATTCCGCTCTCGCTCTGCGAGGTCACCGGCGTCCCCCTGGACGCCGACCGGGACTGGGCGCTCGACCTCGACCGGCTCACCGCCGCGCTGCGCCCCAACACCCGGGTCGTCTCGGTCAACTTCCCCAACAACCCCACCGGGAAGATCATCGACGCGGCCGACTTCGCCCGGCTCGCCGAACTCTGCGACGAACGCGGCATCCGCCTCTTCAGCGACGAGGTCTACCGCGGCCTGGAGCGCGACCCCGCCCGCACGCTGGCCCAGGCCGCCGACCTCTCCGAGCGCGCCCTCTCGCTCAACGTCACCTCCAAGTCGCTCGGCCTGCCCGGTCTGCGGATCGGCTGGATCGCCTGCCGCGACCGGGAGTTGCGCTCCCGGCTGGAGCGCGCCAAGCACTACACCACGATCTGCAACTCCGCCCCCAGCGAGATCCTGGCCCGGATCGCCATCAACGCCCGCGAGCAGATCCTGGCCCGCAACCGCGCGATCATCGACGCCAACCTGCCGGTCTTCGACCAGTTCTTCACCGAGTTCGCCGAGCTCTTCGACTGGCGGGCGCCGGACGGCGGCTGTGTCGCCTACCCCCGCTACCTGGGTGCGGACGGTGTCGAGGCGTTCTGCACCACGCTGGTCGAGCAGGCCGGCGTCCTGCTGCTGCCGGCGAGCATCTACCGCTCCGAGCTCACCCCCACGCCCGCCGACCGGTTCCGGATCGGCATCGGCCGCCGGGACCCGGTGCCGGCCCTGGACGCCTTCGCCCGCTGGCTGCGGGACCGCCAGAAGGCCGTTCAGGAAAAATAGAGTCGCACACGCCGGGCGGGTTCGGGGAGGAGCTCGGCGCATGGTTGGCGCGGCCTCGGCCTGAGCGCGTGCCGTGAACTTCCCGAGTGGCGGCTGAGGGTGCCGGGGGAGGGGTGGTCGGCCCGGTCGGCGGTGTCACGAGGGGCGGGCCGGCCGCCGGTTGCGGACCCGGCGACCGGCCCTGGAGAGGGGGCGCGTGGCCCCGGCTCGTGGTGGATCCCCGTTGGGCCGAGGGGGATCAGAAGGGGTTGGTACAGGTGGTGACGCGCTGGGCCACGTCCAGCAGCGGGCCGCCGGTCGCGCAGACGATGGTGAGGTCGCTGGTGACCACCCGCGGCGTGACGGCCTTGGCGAACCCGGCCTGCACGGTGGTCGCGGAGGCGGCGGTCACCCAGGGTCCGCCCCAGGTGCGCTGCGTCCGCACCTCGACCTGAACCAGCGTCAGGTGCGCGGGGTCGGCCGCCGAGACCTGCGCGACCCCGACGACGCCCCCTCCGCCGTCCTTCTCCTGCCAGACGCACGGGTGGTTGGCCACGGCGGCGCAGGCCACCGCCCCGGTTTCGTCCGTCACCGTCGCCGCCGAGGCCGGGGCGGCCAGCCCTGCCGTGATCCCTGCCACCGTGACCATCAGGGCTGCGATTTGAGCGCGCATGATATGAACCTCCTTGGAAAGTAAGGGAATCCCACTCCGTGGGATGAGTCTTGCATAAATCATGGGCATGACATATGTGCGTTGCATCACACTCAAGGTGACCGTTCAACTACATTCAGCGACCAATTGGTGTGATGTTCAGCGGCCCGGCGAACGCCGTTCAGGGAGCCGGTGACAGCACCGTTCGCCGGCCCGCCGTCCACCCGGCAGCGCCTGCCCGGCCGGCAACTCCTGCCCGCCGCCACCGCGTTCACTCGTACGAGTGGCGCAGCGGCGCGAGGCCGTTCGGGCCGCTAGGGTCGACCCGACCCATGGAGGTGGCTGCGTGGACACGGTCATCGTGCAACTGCCCGAACCCCGCCCGGGAGCCGCGCTCCGCGGCCGGCCCGAACTGCTGCGGATGGGCCCGGGGGAGGCCGCGGTCTTCGGCCGCGGCGAGCCCGGCCGGCCCGCCGTCATTCCCCTCGCCGACCAGGGCGTCTCCCGCCGTGCGGGGGAGGTCGTCGCCGCCGAGGACTACTGGCGGCTCTCCAACTTCAGCACCTCCGCGACGTACGTGGTGGAGAACCTGGAGGGCGCCGGCGAGCACGTCAAGGTGGCGCCCGGGCGGATCGGCGCGCCGGTGCCGTTCGAGTTCTCCCGGGTCCTGCTGCCGGCCCTCGGCGAACCGGCCGCCTTCAAGGTGTTCGCACCGCAACACGCCTACCTGGAGGCCGGGTCCGGGACCGGCGGCGGCGAGCGGACGGTCAGTCCGTTCGCCCTGGACCCGACCGCCAAGTACTTCCTCGTCCTGCTCGCCCTCTGCGAGCCGCGACTGCGCTCGCCGTCCGCCGCCGTCGTCCCCGGCGCCACCGACGTGGTGGCCCGGCTGCGCGCCCTGCCGTCCTGCCGGGGGCTGACCCGATCCGCCGTCAACTACCACATCGACTACCTGGTGGCCACCAAACTGCGGCTGCGCGAGGCGCCCGAGGACGACCCCGGGGCCGCCCGGGCCGGTGGAAAAAGGGAGGAACTCGTGGCACTGGCACTGAAGTTCGACCTCGTCCGGGAGGAGCATCTGGCGCTGCTCCCGCCCCGGCGCGGCTGCTGACCCCGTGGTGAGGCCCGCCACCCGGTCCGACGAACCGCCGTTCGGCATCCCGCCCGGCTACCCCGTGGCCGGCTACCGCACCGGCGAACTCATCGGTGCGGGCGCCTGGGGCAGCGTCCACGCCGCCCGCGCGCCGGGCGGCCGCCCCGACGCCGCCGTCAAGTTCCTCCGCCCCGCCCGGCTCAGCCCGGGCCAGCGCCGGACCATGGCGCAGATAGCCCGCAGCGAGATGAGCTTCAGCCGCCGCGCCGACCACCCCAACCTGATCCGCACCCTCGCCGTGGTCACCATCGACGACCCCGCGCACCCCGACCTCGACGGGGCCGTCGCCCTGGTGATGGAACGCGCCGCCCACAGCCTCCAGGACGTCCTCGCCACCGCCCGCCCGGGCCTGCCCGTCCCCGGCGCCGAGCGCGTCCTCGCCGACGTCTGCGCCGGCCTCACCCATATGCACACCGCAGGCTGGGTGCACGGCGACCTCAAACCCGCCAACATCCTGCTGATGCCCGACGGCACCGCCAAGCTCGCCGACTTCGGCCTCACCGCCGAGCTGGAGGGCACCCACGCCTACGCCCCGCCACTCGGCTCGCCCGACCACGTCCCACCCGAGTGGTGGTCCCAGCGCACCGGCGCTCGCGGTGTCGCGCTGCGCCCGAGCGCCGACATCTGGGCCTTCGGGGTCATCGCCCACCAACTGCTCACCGGCGGCCTGCACCCCTTCCTCGGCGCCACCGCCCGGGCCCGCTCGCTCGCCGCCCAGGCGTACGCGCGCGGCGCGGCGCCGCTGCGGCTGGACGAGACGTTGCGCGAGCCGTGGCGGGCGGCCGTCACCGCCTGCCTCACCCCCGACCGGGCGGCACGGGCGCGGGTCGACCTCGCCGCCCTGCTCGCCGGTCCGCCGACCCGCCCGCCGGCCGCGCGCCGCCGGCCCGGCCTGCGAACCGGGGCGGGCCTGCTCTCCGCCGCCGCCGTCCTGGCCCTCACCGGCGCCCCCGAGCCGGCCGCACCGGACCTCCGCGCGCCGCCGCCCCCGCCGCGCGGCGCGATCCCGGCCGGCTCCGACGTCCCCGAGGCGCTCCGCGGCCCGATCGGGGACGCCGCCCGGCGCTGCCCCGAGCCCGAGATCACCCCGGTCCTGCTGGCCGCGATGATCAAGGGGGAGAGCGGTTTCGACCCGAAGGCCGCCCGCCCCGGGACCAACGAGTACGGCATCGCGATGTGGACGCCCGCGGTGTTCAACGCCTGGGCGCAGGACGGCGACCACGACGGCGTCAAGGACTACATGGACCCGGCCGACGCGATCGCCTCGATGGGCAACTACGTCTGCTGGCTGGACCAGCAGATAAAGCGCCGGGGCTTCACCACCGACCTGCCCGCCCTGGTCACGGCGGCCTACCGGACCAGCGACAAGACCGTGGCCGACGCGGGCGGCGTACCCGACCGGGTGAAGGCGCATGTGACGAAGGTGCTGGCGTACCTCGCCGAGTACGGCGGCTGAGCGGCCCGGGCGGCCGGGCCGTGCCACGGGCCCCGACGGCGGCTCAGCACGGCCCTCTGCGCGGCCCCGCGTGTCTCCGCGCGCCCCTGCCGTGACCCCGTGGCGGCCCGACACCGGCCGGGCCGCCACGGCGGCGTTGCCCGGCGACGGGGGGTCCGGTCTGGGATGCTCGGCCGCATGATCACGAAGCTCCGTGCAGTCACCGCGCAATGGACCGTCGTCGTTCCGGTGCTCTCCTTCGTCGCCCTCGTCCTGACCTGGCACCGCGACCTGCCCGGATGGGTGGTCGGCGTGGTGGCCTGCTTCCTCGCCGGCGCCGTGCTCGCCGCCGTGCACCACGCCGAGGTGATCGCCCACCGGGTGGGGGAGCCGTTCGGCTCCCTGGTGCTGGCGGTCGCCGTGACGGTCATCGAGGTGGCGCTGATCGTCACGCTGATGGCCGACGGCGGCGACAAGGCCGCCACCCTGGCCAGGGACACCGTGTTCGCCGCCGTGATGATCACCTGCAACGGCATCCTCGGCCTCTCCCTCCTGGTCGCCGCCGTCAAGTACCGGGTCGCGGTGTTCAACGCCGAGGGCACCGGCGCGGCGCTCGCCGGCATCGGCACCCTCGCCACGCTCAGCCTGGTGCTGCCGACCTTCACCACCAGCTCGCCGGGCCCGCAGTTCTCCTCCACCCAGCTGGTGTTCGCGGCGACCGCCTCGCTGGTGCTGTACGGGCTGTTCGTCGCCACCCTGACGGTCCGGCACCGGGACTACTTCCTGCCCGTCAGCGCCGAGGGCGCGGTCCTCGACGAGGAGGACCACGCCGACCCGCCGACCGCCCGGGCGGCGGCGATCAGCCTGCTGCTGCTGGCGCTCGGGCTGGTCGCGGTGGTCGGCCTGGCCAAGGGCGTCTCGCCGACCATCGAGTCCGCCGTCTACTCGGCCGGGCTGCCGTCCTCGGTGGTCGGTGTGGTGATCGCCCTGCTGGTGCTGCTGCCGGAGACCATCGCGGCGCTGCGCGCGGCGCTGCGCAACCGGGTGCAGACCAGCCTCAACCTGGCGCTCGGCTCGGCGCTGGCGAGCATCGGGCTGACCATCCCCGCGGTCGCGGTGGCCTCCGCCTGGCTCCCCGGACCACTGGTGCTGGGCCTCGGCCCGGCGCACCTGGTGCTGCTCACGCTCACCGTCGCGGTGGGCACGCTGACCATCATCCCGAACCGCGCCACCCCGCTCCAGGGCGGGGTGCACCTGGCGGTGCTGGCGGCGTACGTGGTGCTCGCGGTCAACCCCTGAGCCGCGCGCGCCTCCTGTGGCTCCCACGCCGCCGCGTGCGCCGCCTACCGCACCACCCCCTGCGCCCCGGTGGCCGGTAATGACCGGTCCTCGGGGCGGGTCAGCGTGTCGGGGCGCGGCACGGCCGTCGCTGTCCCTATCGTCTGAGACCGCTGAGTCCACAGCCGACCAGACCCGTGGGAGTGCGCGATGCCCGGCCCAGAGCAGCAGTTGTCCGGTAACGGCGGCGTCGGCCGCGCGGAGGACGGCGCGGACGTGATCGTGGTCGGCGCGGGCCCGGCGGGCTCCACCACCGCGTACCACCTGGCCCGGACCGGGCTCGACGTGCTGCTGCTGGAGAAGTCGGCCTTCCCCCGCGAGAAGGTCTGCGGGGACGGTCTGACGCCGCGCGTCGTCAAGCAGTTGACCGATCTCGGCATCGACGTCTCCGAGGAGGCCGGCTGGCTGCACAACCGCGGGCTGCGCCTGGTCTCCGGGCGGCGCCGGCTGGAGCTGGACTGGCCGGAGCTGTCGGCCTTCCCGGGGCACGGACTGGTTCGGCGGCGGGCCGACTTCGACGAACTGCTCGCCCGCCGCGCCGCCTCGGCCGGCGCCCGGCTGATCGAACGGGCCTCCGTGGCGGGCCCGTTGCTGGACGAGCGGACCGGCCGGATCATCGGGGTGACGGCCCGCCTCGGCGAGGAGCGGCGGCCCGTCTCCTACCACGCGCCCCTGGTGGTCGCCGCCGACGGCAACTCGACCCGGCTGTCGCTCGCGATGAAGCGCTACCGCCGCACCGACCGGGCGATGGGCGTCGCCTACCGGACGTACTTCACCACCCCCCGGCACGAGGACCGTTACCTGGAGGCCTGGCTGGACCTGCGCGACCCCAGGGACCCGGCCCGCCGCCTGCTGCCCGGCTACGCCTGGGTGTTCGGGATGGGCGACGGTACCGCCAACGTCGGCCTGGGCGTGCTGGACACGGGCGCCGTGGCCCGCGAGCTGGACTGGCGGGACCTGCTCCGGCGCTGGTGCGCCGAGCTGCCCCCCGAGTACGGCTACACCCCCGACGGCGTCACCGAGCCCGTCCGCGGCTCCGCCCTCCCGATGGGCCTCAACCGCCAACCCCACTACGCCGAAGGCCTGTTGCTGGTCGGCGACGCGGGCGGCACGGTCAGCCCGGCGACCGGCGAGGGCATCGCGTACGCGATGGAGTCCGGCCGCTACGCCGCCGAGACGATCGTCCAGGCGCTGGCCCGGCGCACCGACCGCGGCCGTGAACTCGCCCTGCGCGCCTACCCGCAGGCCCTGCGCTCCGCCTACGACGGCTACTTCGCGCTCGGCCGGGTCGTCGCCGACGTGCTGGGCCGCCCCCGGCTGCTCGGCGCGGCCGGTGCGCTCGGCCTCGGCCACCCGGCCCTGCTGAAGGTGGCCTTCCGGCTGATGGTCAACCTGACCGAGCCCAACTCCAGGGATGCCCTCGACCGGCTGCTGCACGCGCTCGGCAGGATCGCGCCCAGCAGTCGGTGACGGCGGACTTGCGTCCGAACGGGGCGCGCGCCCCGCGTGCGACCTTTCAGTTTCCACGCCCTGATGCAGTCCCGCACGCCGGTTGGCCGAAATCGGAGAATTCGACAGCCATATGGATCAGTCGTATTGACGAAGGATCATCTGATCCGATTGCCTAGGTGTCAGCTCGGACACGGAGGGTGACCAGCCGTCCTTCGATCCGCTCCCACGCTGATACGACGTCACTATGACGCCTTTACGACGGAGACATCGTGCGCCTTCGCCTTCGCCTGCTCGTCGCGCCGCTCGCCGCGGTCGTCGCCCTCCTCGCCCCGGGCGTCCCGGCGTCCGCTGCCGCGGCCGGCGCCACCCCGTCCAACGAGTGCTCGACCGCCGACCACCACGGCGACCCGCGCCTCGGCCCCGAGGACCTGCCGACCACCGGCCCGGTCGGCCGCGAGCTGATCGGCTACAAGCGCACCGGCAACCTCTCCGAGGACAAGTTCCTCGCCACCTACTACAGCCCCACCGCCAACAACGGCAGCCCGGGCTGGGTCTACCCGCCGGCCAACGGCTACGTCACGCTGCCCGACGGCACGCCGATCGAGTTCGAGCTCACCCTCTACCCGAACCAGAACATCGACCGCTACGGCAGCGAGTACGGCTCCTTCCTCGCCCCGGAGGGCCTGCCCTACGCCACCCGCTCGATCCCGCCGCAGAGCCTCGACAGCAACCCGGCGGCCACCTGCAACTACCACGACTACAAGGTGCTGAAGCCGTTCAAGGTGCACGCCGGCCCGATCGCCCCCTGGTTCGGCCAGCCCGGCTACGGCCTGCAGTACCAGCTCGACGCCGCCCTGGTGCCGGGCGGCCCGGCCAGGCTGAACGTGCTCTGGCTGGTCGACAACGGCTACCTCGCCCGGATCTGACGGGCTCCGCGCCCGCACCCGCGCCCGGTGGCGGCACGGCCTCACGGCCTGCCGCCACCGGGCGCCGCCGTGACCGCCCCGCGGGTGTCGCGCCGGGCGGTGAAAAACCGGTGGTGCGGGGGCTCGGGGCGGGGTAGGAAGGGCGGATGAACCCCGTGGAAACCACCGCCGACCACCGTCCCTTCGCCCCGGCCACGCTGGACCTGGGCGACCTCCTGCTGCGCCCGTGGAGCCGGGAGACGGACATCCCGGGCGGTGCGGTGGCCGGTGTGATCGCCGCGGCGGCCGATCCCGCGATAGCCCTGTGGAACCCGATCCGCGCCGCCGACCGGGCCGGGGCCGAGGCGTACCTCGACCGCTGGGCGACCGGCTGGGCGAACGGCACCACGGCCGCGTTCGCCGTCACCGACACCGCCGGCGGCGAACTGCTGGGCAATGTCGCCCTGCGGTGGATCGACCGCGCGGACGGGCTGGCGATGATCGGCTACTGGCTGCTGCCGGGCGCCCGGGGCCGCGGCGTCGCCACCCGGGCCACCCGGGCCGTCACCAGCTGGGGCATCGCCACGGCCGGCACCCGCCGGACAGAGATCGCCCACGCGGTGGGGAACGAGGAGTCCTGCCGGGTCGCCGAGCGCTGCGGCTACCCCGCCGAGGGCATTCTGCGCGCCTCCCACCGCTTCGGCGACGGCGAGTACCACGCCGAGCACCTGCACGCCCGGCTCGCCACCGACCCCGAGCCGGCCGCCCTGCCGGTCCGGTGACCGCCCGGCCCGGGCGGTGTGGTGCCGGGAGCGTCCGCGCCGGGCGCGGGCCGGGGGTAGGGGCCTAACCTGGAAGGGCGCGCCGGTGCGTGGTGCGGGAGCGGGGCCCGCGCGGGACGGAACGGGAACGGTGGGCCATGACGGTCATCTCGGCAGCACTCTTCGGAACCGACTGGTGTGACGCGCTGCCCGGTTCCGCCGAGCTGCTGCACGAGTGCGCCGCCCGTGGCTGGACGGTGGTGCTGACCGGGCCGGGCCCGGCCAGGGCGCCCGCCCTGACCGTGACCGACCCGGGCCGCGACCCCGTTCGCGCCGCCCTCGACCTGGTGGACGGCTCGCCGTCGCACGCCGTCTACCTGGCCGGGAGCGTGCGCGAAGTGCGGGCGGCGCGGCAGGCCGGGGTGATGTGCGTCGCGGTGGAGACCGGTGGTGACGGCGGTCCCGAGCTGCGGGCGGCCGGCGCGGCCGAGGTGCACCGCGACGCCGCCGCCCTGCTCCGGGTGCTGGACGACAGCCTGCTGGCCCGCCCCAGGGCCTTCGGTCCGACGACGGCTCCCGCCGCACCGGCCGGCCGGAGCGGTTAACGCACCACCGCACCGGGCAACCGCCCGGGTGTGAGGACGTCACCGGAAGTGTCGGAGGTGACCGAGATGGACGGACCCGCGTTGAGCGGACGGGAACGCCGGCTCCTCGAGGAGATCGAGTGCGACCTCCGCCAGGACACCCGTCTGGACCGGCGGTTGAGCACGATGGGCGCCAAGCAGTCCGGCCGCTTCCGGGGCGTGCTGCACGGCGCGCCGCACCGGGTGCCGCCTGCTGCGCTGCTGACCGCCCTGGTGATGTCGGCGATCTGCCTCAGCATCGGTGTGCGGACGCCGACCGTGCCGGTGCTGACGGCCCTCGGGGTGGTGTGGGCGGCGTCGGTGGCCGTCGCGGCCGCCGCGGCGGTGCTGCTGCGCCGTCGCACCGCGAGCCGTGACCGGCGCGAGGACGACGCGTACGGCCGGAGCGCCGGGCCCGGCGAGCGCCCGGAGCCCCCCGAACGCCGTCCCTGGGACCAACCGGAGGCGTGATGACCACCGACCTGTGGGAGTACCGTCCGGGCTCCCATCACGCTGCCGATCTGAGCCTGGCGGGCTACGAGGTGGAGGCGACCGACGGTCCGCTCGGCCGGGTGGAGAGCGATGCCGCCGACCACCTGCTGGTGGACACCGGGCCCTGGGTGCCCGGCGCCCGGGTGCTCGTCCCGGTCGGGCTGGTGTCCCGGATCGACCACCTGGAACTGGTGGTCCACCTCGACTGCCCGCGCGCCCGGATTCGCTCCGCCCCGCCGCCCTCGGCCGTCGAGCTGACCGCCCGCGGCCGCTCCGCGCTGGCCGAGCACTACACGGGGTGAACCCCGATGCCCCTGGTCACCCTCACCGGCCGGACGGTCGCCTTCCTGGTCGCGCCGAAAGGCGTCGAGCAGGTCGAACTGACCTCCCCCTGGCAGGCCGTGGCCGAGGCCGGAGGCACGCCGAGGCTGGTCTCCACCAAGCCCGGGCGGGTCCAGGCCTTCCGGCACCTGGACCGCGGCGACACCTTCCCGGTGGACGAGGTCGCCGCCGAGGCGGACCTCGTCCGCTACGACGGTCTCGTCCTGCCCGGCGGGGTCGCCAACCCCGACATCCTGCGGATGGATCCGGCCGCCGTCGCCTTCGTCCGCGCCTTCTGCGCGTCCGGCCGGCCGGTCGCGGTGATCTGCCACGGCCCGTGGACGCTGGTGGAGGCGGACGCCGTGCGCGGGCGGACGCTGACCTCCTGGCCGAGCATCCGGACCGATCTGGTCAACGCGGGCGCCCGGTGGGTGGACGAGGAGGTCCACGTCTGCCGGGCGGGCCCCGGCGTCCTGGTCTCCAGCCGCAAGCCGGCCGACCTCCCGGTGTTCAACGACACCCTGGTCACCGAGTTCGCGCACGCCGCCAGGGCCCGAAGACATTAGGCGTCCTCAGTCGCCCCGGAGCCGGACGAAGGCCGCCGTCGGCGGACGCCCGGGGGTGACGGTGACCTCGGCCCGCAGTGCCGCGGTCAGCGGCAGGATGCTCCCGTGGTCCGGGTCGCGCACCGGTGGGCCCAGCCGGCCGGCCGCCGCCTCCGTGACCCGGTGGGCCTGCACCGGGGTCAGCCGCGGGGCGGAGAGCAGGACCCGGCCGTCGTCGAGTTCCAGGACCAGCGCGAGCGGCCGGGCGGGCGTTCCCACGACGGCGCGCACCGTCGCGTCGACGGTGTCACCGCGCCGGTACTTCACCCAGAGCCGGCCGGCGCCGCGGGCACGGTAGCCGGAGCCGGCGGCCTTGCAGACCAGGCCCTCCACACCGGTGTCGGCCAGCCGCTCCATCCAGCTCATCGCCTCCGCCCGGTCGGTGGTCGCCAGCACCGGCTGGACCGGCGGCGGTACGTCGGCGAGCGCCGCGAGCAGCAGCCGGCGCCGGTCGGTGAGCGGCAGCCGCCGCACGTCGCGCCCGGGCAGGGCGAGGACGTCGAAGGCGATCAGGCCGAGGGCCACGTCGCCGGCCGTCCGGTCCTGCCGGGTGCGGAGCAGTTCCTCGAAGGCGAACCGGCCGTCGTGCCAGGCGACCAGCTCCGCGTCCAGCACCAGCCCGGCGGGCAGCCGGGCGACGGCGGCGGCGATCGAGGGGAAGTCGGGCGCGAGATCCCGCCCGGAGCGGGACTGGAGGTACGGCGGGCGCCGGCCGCGCGCGAAGGCCACACAGCGGAAGCCGTCCAGCTTGAGCTCGTACAGCACACCCGAGCCGCCCAGCCCGTCCTGCGGCGGGACGGCCGGCACGGCGGCCGGGCGCATCACCTCCACCGGCGGCTCCAGGACGACGGGACCGGCGGGCCGGGCGGCGCGAGCCCCGGCGGCCGCCGGGGCAGTGGGGGCCGTGCCAGCAGGGGGAGCCGGGGCAGGGGGAGCCGGGGCAGGGGGAGCCGCCGACCGGGCGGCCGGCGGCAGCGGACGGGCTCGTGCCGGGTCGAGCAGCGGCGCGAGGAGATCCCCGTGCTCGGCCAGCCGCCCCGGCACCTCCGCGATGGTGAACACCAGCTCCTCCGCCGACCGTGCCCGCGCGAGCTCCGCCCAGGAGAGCGGTGCGGAGACCGTCGGGCGGGCCCGGGCCCGGACGGTGTAGGGCGCGGCGGTGGTCTTCCTGGCGGCGTTCTGCGACCAGTCCACCAGCACCCGCCCGGTGCGCCGGGCCTTCGCCATGGTGTGCACCACCAGGTCCGGACGCTCCGCCTCCAGCGCGGCGGCCAGCTGTTTGGCGTACCCGGAGACCCGTGCGCTCGGCGTCGGTTCCAGCGGCACCATCAGGTGCAGCCCCTTGGACCCGGAGGTCTTCACCCAGGCGTCGAGCCCGTCCGCCGCCAGCCGTTCACGCAGTAGCCCGGCCACCGTCCGGCAGGTCAGCACGGAGGCGCCCTCGCCCGGGTCGAGGTCCAGGACCAGCCGGTCGGCGAGCCCGGGCGCGGCGGCGTGCCACTGCGGCACGTGCAGCTCCAGACAGCCGAGGTTCGCCGCCCAGAGCAGGGCGGCGCCGTCGTCCAGGACCACCTGCCGAAGGTCTCCGCCGTCGCTCGGCACCTCCACCGTGCGCACCCAGCGCGGGGTCCCGGCGGGCGGGTTCCTGGCGATGAACACCTCGCCCTCCACCCCGTCCGGGCAGCGCAGGAAGGAGACCGGACGGTCGCGCAGGTGCGGCAGCAGAGCGGTGTGCACGGCCGCGTAGTAGCGCAGTACCTCGCCCTTGAGCGTGCCCGTCCGCGGGTAGTACACCTTGTCGAGGTGCGAGAGCGCGAGGGTGCGCCCGTCCACCACCATCTGCGGCATGGCCGCCTCCGAGCCTCCGCCGGGCCTCCGTTGCCAGTCTGCCCGGCGGGTCCCTACGGCGCGAGCAGGGCCCGGGCGGTCCGGACCAGTTCCTCGTCGGCCGCCGGGTCGCGCTCGCCCGCGATGCCGGAGCGGAACAGCGCCGCGCCCTCGACGAGCATCACGAACACCTGCGCCCGGGCCCGCCGCACCGGCTCCGGCAGCTCGGGCCGGCGCGCCGCGAGGAACGCCGCGACCTGGTCCCGGTACTCGGCGTAGAAGGCCCGGACGGCGCCCGCCACCGCCTCGTCGCGGGCCGCCAGCGCCCACAGTTCGGCGAACAGCCGGACCAGCCGGGCGTCGTCCTGCTCGGCCAGCAGCGCCCGGACCAGCTGGGCCTCCTCGGCCGGCTGCCCGAGCAGCGGCGCCAGCCGTTCCGCCGACCGTCCGAGCACCCGCTCCAGCACGGCGGCGACCAGCGCCGCGTACGTCGGGAAGTAGTACTGCAGATGCCCGAGCCGGACGCCCGCCGCCGCCGCGACCGCCCGCATCGACAGCTCGGTGCCGCCCGCGGTGGCCAGCAACTCCTCGGCCGCGTCCAGCAGTTGCGCCCGACGCTGTTCGCCCTTGCCGCTCACGCGGCGGCCCCGGTCCGGCTGTCGGCGCCCGTCCGCGCGTCGGCGCGGACGGCGACGGTGACGCCGACCGCCGCGAGATCGGCCAGGACCTGGTCCGGCCGGGGCGTCTGCTCGGGGAACGCCACACCCACCGGCGGCGCGGCGCCGTCCGTGCCCAGGGCCCGGCGCAGGCCCAGCAGTGCGCCGACCGCCGTCAGATGGGCCTGCCCCGCGCGGTCCTCCACCACCGCGCTCAGCCCGTGTCCGCCGTGCCCGACGTCGATCCGCAGCCGGGCCACGCCGCCCGCGCCCGGTGAGTACAGCAGAGCGCGGCGGGCGGGCTCCCAGCGCTCGCCCCGGCCCCAGCGGAAGAGCCCGGCGTGCTTGGCGGCGAGCAGCGCCGTGGTGCTGGCCCGGGAGCTGAAGCCGATCCTGGTGGCGGCCGTGGTGGTGCCGAGGGTGAGCGGGAGGGTGAACTGCTCGGGGGTGTCGATCCCGGCGACCCGGGTGGGGGAGTCGCCGATCCGGACGGTGCGCGGGCCGCTGAGCGGGGCCACCGAACGGCGGCGGCCGTCCCGCACCACCTCGTAGTCGAGGCCGAGCCGGTCCATGAACTCCACCGAGTCGGCGCCGGCCCGGTCCGCGAGGTCCCACCGGATGGCGGTCTCGACCCGGTCGGCCCCGCCGAGCCGCTCCGCCAGGGCGGCCGTGACCAGGCTGGTCACCCCGCCCATCCAGGCGGAGGAGAGCAGCACCGGCGCCGTCGGGCGCAGCAGTGCCGCCACTGTGGCGGCCCGTTGCAGCCGAGCCGTCCAGCGGGTCACGTCGACGTAGGGGACGCCGGACCGGACGGCTGCGCGCAGCACCCGGTCGTCGGGGTCGTTGACCACGCTCGCCACGGCGCGGACGGCGGCGGTGAAGGGCGTCGGGTCGGTGAGGTCCCAGCGCCGGACCTCGGTGCCGCCGAGCTCCTGCGCGAGTGCGGCCCCGCGCTGTTCCGAGCGGCCGGTCAGCAGCAGCGGCCAGTGGGAGGCGGCGAGCCGCGCCAGTTCCGTGCCGACGGTGCCGTAGCCGCCGACCAGGAGGACGGGGCCGTCGGCGTCGAAGGTCAGGTCGTCGTGGACGTCCTTGAGGAGGTTCATGCGACAAAAATAGGTCATCCGACCTAAAGGAGCCGTCAGTGCCGCCCGGACCCGACGCCCCGCTCTGCCCGGCCGCGTCGCCGGACCGGACCGGACCAGACCAGACCGGGGCGGGGCGGGGCGGGGCGGGGTGCCGGGGTGTCGGGCAGGGCGTGGGGGCCGACGCGCGTAGCGTCGGTGCTCGGGCTGTTGCCGCCCCACCGGCGGGCTTGCGAGGAGCGGGGTATGTGGCGCGACCTGGTGATCATTCAGATGCCGGTCATCGAGAAGATCATTCGCACGGTCGCGGTCTACGCCCTGCTCGTGCTGCTGTTCCGACTGGCCGGAAAACGCGGCCTCGCCGGCCTCAACACCTTCGACTTCGTGGTCATCTTCCTGCTGTCGAACGTCGTGCAGAACGCCGTCATCGGCGCGGACAACAGCCTCCTCGGCGGTGTGGTCGGGGCGGTGACCCTGGTCGCCGTCAACTCCGCGGTGACCCGCTGGCTGGCCGGCGATCCGAGGGCGGCACGGCTGCTGGAGGGGACCGCGACCACCGTCGTCCGGGACGGCGCCCTGGTGCCCGGGGCGGTACGGCGCCTGGCGCTGCGCCCCTCGGAGATCAAACACGCCGTCCGCATGCAGAACGGCGACAGCATCAGCGATGTCCGCACCGGGCGGCTGGAGCCGGACGGACAGCTGGTCATCACGCTCAAGCCCGCGGAGCAGGGCGCCACCCGCGGTGACATCGCCGCGTTGCAGCGGCGGCTCACCGCGATCGAGGAACTGCTGTCGGCCCTCGCCGAGCACAGGGCCGATCCCGACGGCCCGCGGCCGTCGGGATCCTGACCCGGGGGGAGGGACGACCGGACGCCCCTCAGGACACCTTCAGCCGTCGCGGCCCGGCCGCGCCGCCCTCGTCACGGGGCACGGCCGGCGGGTGGACGGCCTCCGGGAAGGCGGGCGGGCCGGCGGACGCGGCGACCTCGGGAGGCGGCGGCGCGTGATGCGCCGACCGCAGCCAGCGCGCCAGGGTGTGGACGAACCCCGGGCCGAGCGCCGCCACGTGGTGGAGCTGCTGGAGGTCGCCCCTGCCGAGCGGCACGCCGGCCTGGGTGAGAGCGGCCAGGACGGGATGGACGAGGGCCCAGTTCGTCCGGGCTGCGGGAGGGTGGCCGGTATGCGCGGGGTCTGTCACGGTGGGAACAACCCGCGCCGGCCTCCGCTGGTCACGCTCCGCCGCCGATGGACCCGGCCGGGCACGCCCGAAGGTGTGAACCTTCAGTCCGGGTCGCCGTCCGTGACCGAGGCGCGCAACCGGGCGACCACCGCGGCGGCCGCCTCCCGGGTCACCGGGTCCGGATCGCGCAGGCGCTCCCCCAGGAGCTCGATGGCGGCGCCGATCACCGCCGCCGGAAGGACGACCTCCCGGAGCGCGAGCATCTGCGCGGCCGCCCGTTGCCCGGCACTCTCCGGGCCCTGCGGGGGAATCACGGCTGACCTCGTCGTCGAGGAACGGTCGCTCCCGTTGCTCATCGCGTACCTCCGTGTCGTTGTGCGGCCGGCCGTCGGCGGGCCGTGCGCGCCTGCGGGCCCCGCCGGGTCAGGACGGTGGCCTGCCGGCACCACCTGCACAACCGCTGTGGCCGCCGGTGGTTACGGCCGGGCCCGGCCGTAACCACCGGCGGTACCGAACCGGATTCCCGGGTAGGACAGCATTCTTCGAGTAAGACCTGAGGAGGTTTTCTGATGCGGATCGGATTCTCCGTTCCCCAGTTCGGCGTCTTCGCCGACCCGGATCTCGTCGTCGAGTCCAGCCGGGCACTGGAGGCCATGGGATACGACAGCCTGTGGGTCGGTGACCGGATCCTCGGGCCGGTCGAGCCCAGCGACCCGTACCCGGGCGGTGATCCCATGCCCGAGGAGTTCGCCACCAACCTGGACCCGCTGCTCACACTGACCCTGGCCGCCACCGCCACCGAGCGGGTACGGCTGGGCAGCAGCACCCTCAACGCCCTCTGGCAGCCGCCCGTTCTGCTCGCCCGGACCCTGACCACCCTGGACCTGCTGAGCCACGGGCGCCTGGATGTCGGCATCGGCCTGGGCTGGCTGCGCGACGAGTACACCGCGGCCGGCGTGCCCTGGCAGGGCCGGGGCGCCCGCCTGGAGGAGACGCTCGACCTCCTGGAGGCCATCTGGACGTCGGACGTGGTGGCGCACCGGGGGGCGCTGTTCGACGTCCCGGCGTCCCGGATCCCCCGCAAGCCCGCGCAGCGGCCACGGCCGCCGATCCTGCTGGGCGGGTTCGGCCCGGCGGCGTTGGAACGGGTCGGACGCCGGGGTGACGGCTGGCTGGCGGCGGCGATGCCGCTGCCCCATCTGACCGGTCTCTGGGGCCTGGCCCTGCGGGCGGCCGAAGAGGCGGACCGGGATCCGGCCCGGCTGCGCATGGTCGTACGGGCGAATCCGACCATCACCGCGTCCCCGGCCGATCCGGCGCACACCCACAAGCGGGGGACGGTCCGTCAGGTCTGCGACTATCTGCGTTCCGCCGTCGAGGCGGGGGCGGACGAGGTCTTCGTCGACGCCCAGCTGACCACCTCCACGGCGGACGAACTCCTGGATCTCGCCCAGGAGTTCATCACGGTCCTGCGCAAGGGCTAGGGACGATTCCCGGGGCGGTGCCGACCGCCGCCCTGCCACCGCCCCGTGCCCGGGAAGCCCTGGGCGCGGGGCGGCGGTTTCCGGGGGCCGTCTTCACCCCCGGCCGGGAGCGCGGACGGCCGCCGGTCATCTGCGCGAGTGGCGGCCGAGGGACACGCCGCCGAAGACGAGCGCGACGACGAACAGCACGATGCCGATGATCATCAGCCAGAGCAGGCCCTTGACCAGGGCGCCGACGAAGCCGAAGACCACCGCGAGCAGCACGATGATCAGGAAGAGAATCATCGGGGACTCCTGTCGACGAGGGGACGGGGGAGGGGGAAGCCGGCCCGGCGCCCGGCGGCGCCCTCGGCCCTGTCGTCCGGCCTGCGTACGATCGCCTCTTCTCACGGTCCGTGGCCGGACCGGAAGCCGACCCGGTGCTCCCGCTCCTTCCGAGCCTTGTCGTCCCCCGGGCCGCCTGCAACCGGAGGGGTGGAAGCGGGGCCCCGGGCGCGCGTACGCCCGCGCGCCCGTCCGGTCAGCCCCGGCCGGCCGCCGGAGGCCGCGGGGCGCCCGGGTAGGTGCCGAAGGACCAGTGGTTGCCCTCCGGATCGGCGGCGGCGAAGTCGCGCGAGCCGTAGTCGGTCTCGTGCGGCCCGGTGGTGATGCGGGCGCCGGCCGCGACCGCACGCGCGTGCACGCCGTCCGGGTCGGCCGTGACCACGTACGCCGTGAAGCCGCCCGTCCGGCCGGGCCAGGGGTGGCTGCCGTCCGGGGTCTCCCGGTCGGAGCCCAGCATCACACCGCCGCCCTCGGGCCAGGCGAGTTCGGCGTGCGCGACGAACTCGCCCTCGCCGTACGTGACGACCTCCTGGAAGCCGAAGGCGTCGACCAGGAAGCGGATCAGGGCCCGGGCGTCGCGGGCGTGCAGGCTGGGCCAGACCTGCGGAGCGGGAGTCGGAGTGTCCATGGCTGCGTGCCTCCTCGGAGCGGGGTCGCCTGGGGCGGGGCCGACGACTCCCGCCAGGCGGGCGAATCGTCGGACCCGCCCTACTCAGGCCGGGGTGACGGCTCCCACTCTGCCGCCGCCGTGCCCGCCCCGCCTTGGACGTTTCGGAACTTCACCGCGTCCGGCCCCTCCGCGGCCAGCCAGGCGCTCGGCGCGCACCCGGCCAGCGCCCGGAACTCGCGGGCCAGATGGGCCTGGTCGAAGTAACCGCAGGAGACGGCCGGCTCCGCGAGCCGGGGCCGGGGCCCGGACGCGGCGAGCAGCCGGCGGGCCCGGTCGAAGCGGATCACCCGGGCGGCGGCCTTCGGCGTCAGCCCGGTCTCCTGGCGGAACCGGTCGCGCAGATGGCGGCCGCTCCACCCGGTCTCCCGCGCCAGCTCCGCCACCGGCAGTGTCCCGCCGCTGCGGCGGAGCGCCCGCCAGGCCCACCCGACCTCGGCCGGCACCCGTCCGGACGGGCGGGCGGCCCGCAGCAGCGCCCCGTCCAGCACGGCGAACCGCTCGGGCCAGCCGGCGGCGGTCCGCAGTTCCTCCTGGAGGCGCTCGCCGAACGGGCCGAGGACGTCCTCGGCCGGCAGGCTGATCCCGGCCAGCTCCCCGGCGGGCAGGCCGAACAGCGCCCGGGCGGCCAGCGGGTGGACGGCGAGCTGGACACCCGACTGGCGGCCGTCGTGGGTGATCAGCGCGGGGGAGGTGTGCAGCCCGCCGAGGAGGGTGGCGTAGACGGCGGGAGGCTGCGCGGGATCGGGGTGTCCGGCGATGGTGAGCGGCTCGTCCAGCGTGAGGATGAAGGTCAGGTACGGCGACGGCAGGCCCCGGTGCACGGCGGGCGCGATGCCGCGCCGGCGGTACCCGGAGTACCAGGCCACATACGGGCGCAGCGCCGTCGCGGGCCGGGCCCGCACGGCTTCGTCGACCACCTCGGCGAGATCCTGGGTCACGCCTCCAGTATCGGGCGGTGGGCTCGCGGGCCGCCAAAGTGTTGCTTATGGTGATCGCAGAGGTACACCGAGAGCTCGGGGGAGACCTGTGAAGGAGTCCCAGTGACCACTGCCCGAGACATCATGCACACCGGCGCCCAGTGCATCCGCGCCGACCAGACCCTCGCCGAAGCCGCCATGATGATGCGCGACATGCACGTCGGCGCCCTCCCGATCTGCGGCAACGACCAGAAGCTGAAGGGCATCATCACCGACCGCGACATCGTCGTCCGATGTATCGCGGAGGGCAAGGAACCGGCCGACATGACGGCCATGGAGCTGGCCGGGCACCTGCACTGTGTCCGTGCCGAGGACAGCATGGACGTGGTGCTGAAGAAGATGGAGCAGCACCAGATCCGCCGTATCCCGGTCATCGACGGGGAGCGCCTGGTCGGCATGATCAGCGAGGCTGACCTCGCCATGGGGCACCGCGAGGGACACCGGCTGACGGATCAGCAGATCATCGATTTCATGGACAGCGTCTACATGAAGCGGTAGTTCACCCGCCCGCCCAAGGCGGCCGGGAGCCCTCGCGCGGTGCTGCGCGAGGGCTCCCGGCCGTGGACGGCGGCACGGGCGTCGTCGTCACGCCGACGCCGGTGTGCCGACGGCCTCTGGTCATGCGGGGCGCGGCGGGAGGGGCAGGGGGAGCGCGGGGAGGCCGTCGATGCTGCTGCCGACGTACTCCTTGCCCTCGCAGTAGGTGTTGAACTCGTCCTCCGTCTTGCGGCCGAAGTACTGCTCGTGCAGGTCGCGGTCGGACCGGTAGTCCATCAGCGGGACGGCGAACCCGCAGGAGTCGCTGACCCGGTCGGCCCTCACCAGCACGATCGCACGCAGCCCGGAGCCGTCGGCGCCCTCGTCGAACCGGCCCAGCAGGCCGGCGAAGCGCGGGTCGTCGCGGAACACCGGCTCGCCCCGGCCGTGCACCCGCACCACGGTGGGCGGGCCGTCGAAGGCGCACCACATCAGGGTGATCCGGCCGTTCTCCCGCAGATGGGCGATGGTCTCGGCGGTCGAACCGCCGAAGTCGAGGTAGGCGACGGTGAGTTCGTCGATCACGGCGAGGGTGCCGGACCGGCCCTTCGGTGAGACGTTGACGTGTCCGTCGGCGGCGAGCGGCGCGGTGGCGACGAAGTAGACGGGCTGACTTTCGATGAACTTCCGCAGTCGGCCGTCGATGCGTTCGTAAGTCTTTCCCATGCGGATGATTGTGCCTCATCTCGCCTGCCAAGAAAACTGTTCTCACCTGTCGAGACAAGGCCGCTGCCCTATGATAGGTCGTGCGCATGCCAATCGGTGGGCCGACCATGGGAGTTGCGATGGACCTGGAACACGGGGCGATGGATGCGGAGTGCGAGATGGCGTACGGCGCACCGGCGGAGCCGCTCCGTCCGTACGTCCTCGGCTACCGGGGTTACGACATGACGCTCCGTCAGCCCAGGCGCCGGCTGGAGGTGCCGACCGACGTCGTCACCTTGGCGATCGGCTTCGAGGGCGCCATGCGGCTGACCGACGCGGTGGCCGCGACACCGCCGGAGTCGTTCGGCTCGGTGGCCGCCGGGCTGCGCCGCACGGCGACGATCGCCGAGCACGGCGGCCGGCTCTACGGCCTCACGGTCTCGCTCACGCCCCAGGGCGCCTTCCACCTCCTCGGGCCGGCGGCAGGCGAGTTGGGCGGCCAGTGGGCCGACGCCGGGGAGGTGCTGGGCAAGTCGCTGCGCGGCCTGGCCGGCCGACTGGCGGAGGCCCCCGGCTGGGGCGCGCGGTTCGCGCTCCTCGACGCCTTCTTCGCGTCCCGGCTGGTGGACGGACGGCCGTGGGAGCCCTCCGTCGCCTGGGCCTGGCACGAACTGCGCCGCTCCCACGGGCTGGTGCCGGTCAGGGCGCTGGTGGAGGGCACCGGCTGGAGCCGCCGACGCCTCGAACTGCGCTTCCGCGAGCACCTCGGGGTGCCGCCGAAACAGGTCGCGAAGATCATCCGCCTGCAGCGGACGCTGACGGTGCTGGAGCGGCGACCGGACTGGGACGGCGCCCGGATCGCCTCGCAGTGCGGGTTCTACGACCAGTCGCACCTCGACCGCACCTTCCGGGGGATGGTGGGCTGCTCCCCACGCGAGTTCCTCGCCTCCCGCCGGGCGGCCGTCCCGCCCGAACCGACGGACCGCTTGGCGGGACGGGTGACCAGCGCCGTCCTGGCGGCGGGCCGGCCCCGCCACCACGCGGGCTGACCCCCGGGCTCGTTCTCCGCGGGGGCGTCGTGCGGCCCGCCGCTCCGAAACTGCGCATTCGTACAAGACGACGATTGCGACCGTCCGCCATGCTCGGAGCGACCGGCCGGTACGGGGGACCGGCCGGGCATACGGCAGACGGGCCCGGCGGTCGGCGGCTGAGAGCCGCGCCGGCGGCTCCTGCCCGGCGCTACGCGGCTTCGGGGCGCACTCCGCCCCTGGTGGACGAAGTCCACCAGGGGCGGCATGAGCGGGGTGAGCGAGGTCCAGGGGGCGGAATCGTCCGGTTCCCCGTGGACCCGTCCGCTCGTGTCAGCAGCCGGTCCGGGGCGGGCCGGACGGCGCCTGGAGGCTGAGCAGGCCGATGACGTGGCCGTCGTGGTCCACCACCGGCCACGCGTCCAGGCCCCGGGAGCGCATGGCGGCGGCCGCGACCGTGGCGGGCATGTCGGCGGTGGCGAACGGGGCGCGGTCGTGCACGATGTCGCGGACCGGGGTGCGTTCGGTGTACCAGGACCGGGCCTGGAACGGCGCGAGATGCAGGCGGGTCAGCAGCCCGGCGCAGCGGCCCTCCTCGTCGCGGACCAGGGCGTGGTCGGCGCCGGAGCTCCGGAGGATGTCCATCGCCGTGTCGACCATGACATCGTCGCTGATCTGCAGCTCCGGGCGTGTCATGAGGTCGCCGACCGTGGCGGTGGCGGCGGTGGGGTGTTCGAGCATGACGGTCATGGGCGTGGCTCCTTCGCGTCGGTCCCGCCGATGACGGCGGCGATCAGGGCACTGGCGGGGAGAGCGTTCGACGGGGCCGCCAGCTTCGGCGTCCGGCGTCCGTCCTGCGGTCGTCGCGGGCCCGGCCCGCCGCGCGGGCCGGGCAGGTGCGGCGTCCTACGCGGCGAGGGCGACGCGCCTCGGCGCCCGGCGGCGGGAGCCGGCCGCGCCCTGCGGGTTACGGCCGGTGCCGGCGCTGGTGCCGGTGCCGGCGGCGGCGGGCCGGCTGCGGCGGCCGCGGTTGGCGGAGGCGCTGCGGCGGGGGCGTTCCACGACGGGGTCGGCGATCACGACCGGGATGCCGGTGGGGACGCGGGCGCCGGTGATGCGGGCGAGCTCCCCGTCGCTGGAGTGGACCCGGGTGGCGGTGGGGGTGATGCCCGCGGTGGCCATCATGCGGGCCGTTTCGCGGCGCTGGTTGGGCAGGACGAGAGTGACCACGGTGCCGGACTCGCCGGCCCGTGCGGTGCGGCCGCCGCGGTGCAGGTAGTCCTTGTGGTCGGCCGGCGGGTCGAGGTTGACGACCAGGTCCAGTCCGTCGATGTGGATGCCCCGGGCGGCGACGTTGGTGGCGATCAGCGCGGTGACCCGGCCGGAGCGGAACTGTTCGAGGGTGCGGGTGCGCTGGGGCTGGGACTTGCCGCCGTGCAGCGCGGCGGCCTTCACCCCGTTGGCGAGCAGGTCCTCGACCAGGCGGTCGGCGCCGTGCTTGGTGTCGATGAACATGATCACACCGCCCTCGCGGGAGGCGATGTGGGCGATCGTGGCGTTCTTGTCGTGGTTCTGCACATGGAGCACGTGGTGCTCCATGGTGCTGACCGTGGCGGCGGACGGGTCCACCGAGTGGGTGACGGGGTCGTTGAGGAAGCGGCGCACGAGCCGGTCGACGTTGCGGTCCAGGGTCGCGGAGAACAGCATCGTCTGACCGTCGGCGGCGACCTGGTCGAGCAGTTCGGTGACCTGCGGCAGGAAGCCCAGGTCGGCCATCTGGTCGGCCTCGTCGAGCACCGTGATGCCGACCTCGTCGAGTCGGCAGTCACCGCGCTGGATCAGGTCCTTGAGCCGGCCGGGGGTGGCGACGACGACCTCCGCGCCCCGGTTCAGCGCCTGGGCCTGGCGGCCGATCGACATCCCGCCGACCACGGTCGCCAGCCGCAGTCGCACCGAGTGGGCGTAGGGGGTGAGCGCCTCGGTGACCTGCTGGGCGAGCTCCCGGGTGGGGACGAGCACCAGGGCCAGCGGGCGGCGCGGCTCGGCGCGGCGGCCGGCCGTGCGGGCCAGCAGGGCGAGGCCGAACGCGATGGTCTTGCCGGAGCCCGTACGGCCTCGGCCGAGTACGTCGCGTCCGGCCAGCGAGTTGGGCAGCGTGGCGGCCTGGATCGGGAACGGCGAGGTAACGCCCTGGCGGGTCAGCGTCGAGAGCAGGGCCTTGGGCATGTCCAGCTCGCCGAAGGACTCGACGGCGGGCAGCGCCGGTGTGGTGCTGACCGGCATCGCGAACTCGCCCTGCGGCGATGAGCCCTGACGCCCGGTCGGGCCGGTGAAGCGCCGGCCGCCGCCCGAGCGGGACCGGGAGCCGCCGCCGGAGCGGGAGCCGGAGTTCTGGTGTGAGGAGCGACTGGAGCGGTTCATGCGGAAACCTTCCTCGGTGCGGCACGTCACGAGGAGGGCTCTGCGGCGCGGGTGCGGCAGAGATCGCAAGGAACGGGCCAGAAACTGTGACGAGCGGAGCGTGGACGGTGAAACCGTTGCGGCACGTCACCTACGGTCGGCGCTCACCGGACGTGCGGAGTGCGGGAGCGAAGAACCTCGAACCGTGAGATGTCACGGCGGGGCGCCGATCCGGACGCGGCGCTGTGCGTCTCGCGTGGGGATGGCCGCCGGTGGCGGAGCCAGGGGGCCTGAGTGGCCGGGGACCGGTCGTGGCGCAATGCCGAGGGGCCCGCACCGGGCATGTACGCGGTGCGGGCCCCTCGCTGCTAGGCGGGTGCCATGGCAGAAAAACTACAGCGGACGAATGTTCTCGGCCTGCGGGCCCTTCTGGCCCTGCGTGACGTCGAACTCGACCTTCTGGCCCTCGAGCAGCTCACGGAAGCCGTTGGCGTTGATGTTCGAGTAGTGGGCGAAGACGTCGGGGCCGCCACCCTCCTGCTCGATGAAGCCGAAGCCCTTTTCCGCGTTGAACCACTTCACAGTGCCATTAGCCATAAAAAATTCTCCTTCAAGGGCTGTCCGAAGCCCGCACTGTGCGGACTTCGAGTCGCCGCGATGATGACCCGCCCGGAAAAAGAGCCGGGAAACAAAAATGCACCTGCGAATACATCAGCAGGCGCACACAAAGTTCATGGGAACCACTACTGCAACTAAGTCGACTGTAGCAGGCCACAGCTCGCCGCGGTGGAATTATTTTTCCCCGGTGTCGCCGGACGGCGACGCGCCGGGCAGCACCAGGGCCCGGGGGAGCCCCCCGAGGAGGCGCTGCGGCGGCTGCCTTTGCGTGAGTTTCGGCCGAGCCGCGGAGTGGGAAGTCGACGTGGCCGACTCCCCACTCCGCGTGGGCTGCGTCCTCGTGACCGGGTGGGGAGCCCGCCCGGTCACCCGGAGTCAGCGGAGGCCGAACGGGGCCTGTCTGTCACTCACTCCCGGACCTGAAGATCATCGGAGCTGACCCCGGCCGCGTCGGCGCCGACGGGATGCGACAGGATCGCCGCCGGGGTGCGCGAACGCACCCCCTGATGCTTCATCACCATCTGTAGGGGGACAGCTCGTGAAAAGGTTCCTACCGCTTGCCATGGCCGCGTTGCTCGGCGCGGCCGGCGGCGTGCTCGGCCTCGGATCGGTGCCGCCACCGCCGCCCCGGCCGCCACCGCCCCGCCCGTGCTCAGGGTGATGCCGCTGGGCGACTCGATCACCCAGGGCTTCGGCAGCAGCGACTGGGGTGGCTACCGTGAGCCGCTGGCGGGCGACGTCGCCGCGCAGACCCGGTACACCGTGCACTTCGTCGGCTCCGGCTCGGACGGCCCGGCCACGTTCGGGGAGCGGAGCCACGAGGGGCACGGCGGCTGGCGGATCAACGACATCAGCGGCGGTGTCGACAGCTGGCTCGGCCTCCAGCGCCCGGACGTGGTCCTGCTGCACCTTGGGCTCAACGACCTGCAGAACAACGACGACCCGGCCCACGCCCCGGACCGTCTCAAGCAACTGCTCGACCGGATCTACACCGCCCGGCCGGGCATCACCGTCATTCTGCAGGGCCTGATACCGACCACCGCCTGCCCGGGCTGCCCGGCCGGCACCGCCCTGCCCGGCCTGATCCAGCAGTACAACTCCCGGATCAGCCAGTTCGAGCCGGCCCAGGCACAACTGGGCCGCCACTTCCGCTATGTGGACGCGCCCGCGCTGGATCCCACCACCGAGTTCGCGGGTGTCGGGGACCTGCACCCCAGGGACGCCGGCTACAAGCGGATGGCGGACGCCTTCTTCCCCGCACTCGACCAGGCCTTCAGCAGCGGCTGGCTGCCCGGCAACACCCCGGTGCCGGGCAGCGCACCCGAGGTGAGCAGCCATGTGCGCTGGGCGGACTTCGACGGTGACGGCCGGGCCGACTACCTCTACATCAACGACGACGGCTCGGTGCGGCTCTTCCTCGACAAGGGCGGCGACACCCCCGCCGGGCCGGGCTGGCAGGACCTCGGCATCGTCGCCAGGGGCCTCGACCGGGACCGCGGCAGGGTCCGGTTCGCGGACTTCGACGGTGACGGCAGGGCCGACTACCTCTACATCAACAGGGACGGCTCGGTGCGGGCCTTTCTCAACCGGGGTGGGGACAGTGCGGCCGGGCCCGGCTGGCAGGACCTCGGTCAGGTGGCGACCGGCCTCACCGCCAATGCCGATCAGGTCCGCTTCGCCGATGTGACGGGCGACCGGAGGGCCGACTACCTGCTGATGAACGCCGACGGATCGGTGACCGCGTACCGGAACAACGGCGGCGACACGGCGGCCGGGCCGGGCTGGCAGGACCTCGGCAAGATCGGCACTGGCCTCACCACGGACCGCGGCCGGGTCCGCTGGGCGGACTTCGACGGCGACGGCAGGGCCGATTACATCCTGATCAACCCGGACGGTACGGTGCGGGTCTTCCTCAACAAGGGTGGGGACAGTGCGGCCGGGCCCGGCTGGCAGGACCTCGGTCAGGTGGCCACCGGGCTCACCGCCAATGCCGATCAGGTCCGCTTCGCCGATGTGACGGGCGACCGGAGGGTCGACTTCCTGCTGATGAACGCCGACGGATCGGTGACCGCGTACCGGAACAACGGCGGCGACACGGCGGCCGGGCCGGGCTGGCAGAGCCTCGGCAAGATCGCCACGGGCGTGGGCAGCGAGGGGTGAACCCCCGGTCGTGAACGGCCTGTTCCCTGAGGTCCTCTTGGGGCATCGGGACGGGCGCACGGGCTCGCGGCGCGCCTGCCGGGCGCGCCGCGAGCCCCCGGGGGCAGAGGCGTCAGGGCCGGGCGGGGGCCGGCAGGCTACGGGAAGTGGGAGACTCCGGCGGTGTCGAGCTGGGATCCCAGGGCGTCGACGGTCTCCTGTGGGACGTCGTCGATGCCACCGGCGCCGGGCGTCTCGCTGAGCTGGTTGGACTGCTGGAACTTGACCAGGGCGGCCTGCGTGCCCGGCCCGAAGATGCCGTCGAGACCGTTCGGGTCGAAGCCGAGCTTCTCCAGGGCGGTCTGCACGCCGACCGCCAGGTTCAGCGGGACGGGGAAGTTCCCCGAGCGCATGTTGGTGTCGAGCTTCTGCGCGGGGTCGTAGGCGAGTTGGGTGAAGTCGCCCGAGGTCGAGGCCTTCCAGCCGGCCAGGGTGAAGAGCAGCCCGTCGAGCACGTTCCGCGGGACCACCCCGGGGTTGTCGGTGTCGGTCATATGGCTCTCCCGCGCCATGGTGAGCCAGTCCACGGGGTCGGCCGAGGCCGCGGCCTCGAAGTTCGGGAAGTGGAAGAGCGGCCCGAGCGCCCACACCATGCTGAACAGACCGAGCTGGCCCTCGGCGGGCCAGTTGTCCAGATCGCTGAACGCTGCCCGTCCCTTCACCTGGCTCTCGAAGTCGGCCAGCTTGCTCGTGATCAGCCCGTCGATCGCCGCGTCGTCGATCCGCAGCGTGGTGACCGCCTCCTTCTGTGGCAGCAGGGCGTGGGAGGTGCCGCTGGACTTGACCGTCTGGTACTCCTGCTCGATGTCGGCATGCGCGGCCGAAGCGCCGGAGTTCTTGTCGACCCAGTTCAGGGTGAAGGCATCGGGCAGCAGATGCGCGTTGCTCCCGAGGTTCGAGGGATCGTCGGCGTCGAGCAGGTTGCCCACCCCGGTGGACACCAGGCTCTTGATGTCGAGATACATGAAGTGCACGCGGCCTTCAAGCGGTTCGGTGAACGGAATGAAGGCGTCTTGGACGCTCTGCTGCATCATGACTCCTACGGGAGGAAGCCCCCCTTCGTGCACGCCCGCCGCCCCCGGGACGGACAGGCCTCACCCGGTCCGCGCTCCGTGAATCGGTGACCATCGCTCAGTACAAAGCACAGAGTTGGCAGTTCTGCCCTGCGAGCCCCGCCCGCAATCAGTTTCCGGCCGTTCCATGTGTGGCGCAACTCGGGAGGCGAAGGGTCGAGTCCGCCCGGCGTCCACAACTTCCAATGATGAAAGCGGTGTTCACCGGAGGCACCCCGAGTTGCCGACTCCGGCAAGGCCGTTCAGGCTGTCGGTAGAGGAACATTTCCGAGTCTTGTACGCCTCCACCCAGGTCATCCCGGAGGGCGAGCGGTGAACAGCAGCCTCGATGAGATTCTCGACGGGCGCCGGTGGCGGCTGCGGGAGTATCCGTTCCGGCATCTCTGGGCCGAGCCGGTGTTCCGCCGCACCCGGTACGAGCAGATGGTCCTGGAGCTCCGACAGCTGCTGGCCGTCGACGGGACGGACGGCTTCCAGCGGAACATGCGCGGCTATGACGCGACCGGTCACAGCTTCCGACCAGGCTACCGTGGGGCGTTCGAGGCTTTCCTGTCCTCGGAGTTCCGCGATGCGCTGTCCCGCGTCTTCGACGTGCCGGTCACCTGCGACGTCAACGCCTCGCTGCACCACCACGAGGCCGGCGCCGCCAGCGGCCAGGTGCACAACGATCTCAACCCGGGCTGGTTCGTGGCGCGGCCGCACCCGGACGGGGTCAATCTCGCCGACTCCGGGCGGTGCAGCTACCGGTACGGCACCACGCCGGAGCCGGGCCTGGAGACCGTGGAACGGGTGCGGGCGGTGGCCGTCCTGTACTACCTGGACAACGGGCCGTGGTTTCCGGGGCGCGGCGGTGAGACCGGGCTGTACCTCGACCGGACCACCGCCGTCACCGAACCGACCGTGCTGGTGCCCCCGACGGACAACGGAATGCTCGCCTTCGAGTGCACGCCCACCTCGTTCCACACCTACCTGGCGAGCACGACGCAGCGCAATTCGCTCGTTCTCTGGCTGCACCGGAGCAAGGAGGACGCCGTGGCCCGGTGGACGGACCGGGAGATCGTGCGCTGGGCCAGAGCGAGTGGGCGGTGATGCCGTGATGTCCGAGCCACGGGTGTGCCTGTTCCTGGGCGCCGGGGGCCGCCTGGGCGGAGCCTTTCTGCGTTCCCTGTCGTCGCGCTATCGCATCGCGGCGGTCTACCGGACCTGCCCCGCCGGGGCCGAGCGCCGGTACGAGCAGGTGGTCGACCCGCTGAACCAGGCCCCGCCGGTGCACGAGCGGCACACCACGTTCTATCCGATCGCCGCGGACCTGGCCGAGCCGGGCAGCCCCGGGCGGATCGCCGAGCTGGCACTCGCCGCGTTCGGCCGGGTGGACCTGGTCGTCAACAGCGCCGTGCTGTACGACTGGGGGCCGGGGACCTCGCTCGATTTCCTGGCGCGTCTGCCACGGCAGTTCCTGGTCAACGTGGTGCGGCCGTTGCAGGTGGTCGCCGAGCTCTACGAGAAGTCGTGGCGGGCGATCCCCGAGGACAACCGGCTGCACCGTCGAAATGTCATCAACCTGTCGTCGGTGGCCGCCTCCAGAGCCTTCCCCGGCACCGGTCAGCTCGGATACAGCGCCTGCAAGGCCGCGCTCGACATCGCGAGCCGGCACCTGGCGGCGGAACTCGCCCCCGCCGGGGTCCGGGTCAACGTGGTCGCCCCCAACACCTTTCCGCGCATCGTGAGCGTCGAACGCGTCCTGGCGGCGCTGTACGAGCTGGATGCCGGCTCCGAGACCGGGCAGGTGCGGGTCATCGACCGGGAGCCGCGGCGGGTGCGGGACGAGGAGAGCGTCCCGATCCGGCGCTGAACAGCATCAGAAGAAATCGATGGAGAACGAGGTCACGGGAGCGTCGTATGTCGAATGGCAACACTTTCTTCCAAGTACCGGTCTCTGCGCCTGCGGACGCACAGTCGATACAGAACAGCCTGACCCAGTCGGGCCAGCTGGCGAACCAGATCCAGGCGGCCGTCAAACAGGCGGGCAGCCCTGCGGTGGGGGACATCGGCGCCGCGTTCGGCAACGTGGTGCAGGCCATTGCCAAAGGCAACTCCATGCAGGAGGTGCAGAACCAGGTCAACAACCTCAAGGATTCACTGTCCAAGCACGCCGGCGTGCTCGGCACGGTGGCCGGATCGGTCATCCAGCATGTGGTGGATGTGGAGACCACGTCCGCCAATGCCATCGATCTGATCGGCAGGATCAATCTCAGTGACGGATCGAGCATCGTCTCGGCGCTGAACGCGATAGCGAGCGTGTTCGCGGCGATCGGCCGTCTCGCCGGGGACATCGGAGCCGCGGTGGTGGCGCTGGGCGGCGGCCCGGTCGGGGTGGTGATCGGGGCCACCGCCACCCTGGCGGGAACGGCGGCTCAGACGGTCACCACCGCCGCGAACACGGTGTCGAGCGTGTCGTCCAGCGATCCGGGGGGACCTGGTGAGCCCGGTGAGCCCGGTGAGCCCGGTGAGCCCGGTGAACCTGGGGAACCTGGGGAACCTGGTGGGCCCGGAGAGCCTGGTGAGCCCGGTGAGCCTGGTGAGCCCGGTGAGCCTGGTGAGCCCGGTGAGCCTGGTGAGCCCGGTGAGCCCGGTGAGCCTGGTGAGCCCGGTGAGCCCGGTGAACCTGGTGAGCCTGGTGAGCCCGGTGAGCCCGGTGAGCCCGGGGAGCCTGGTGAGCCCGGTGAGCCCGGTGAGCCCGGGGAGCCCGGAGAGCCTGGAGAACCCGGTGGGCCTGGAGAACCTGGTGGGCCCGGAGAGCCTGGAGAACCCGGTGGGCCCGGTGAACCTGGTGGGCCTGGAGAACCCGGTGGTGGGCCCGGTGAACTCAAGCGATTGGAGGAGTAAGGCCGGCACGCCCGTGGCCCCCGCACCGGAGCTCTGGGGCGAGGGCCATCGCGAGGGAGACCGCCACGGTGCGCCGTTGTGGCTCATACCGGGAATCGGTGGCGGCCAACGGCTGGGTGGGGGTGGTTGAGCTTGTTGGTGGGGTTGAGAAAGGCGCCGCCGCCCCGGTTGGGGGTGGCGGCGCCTGGGTGTGGCGTGTTCAGGCGGGTCCGAAGTCGCCGGCGCGGACGGCGGTGACGAAGGACTGCCAGGCGTCGGCCGGGAAGACGAGGGCGGGGCCGTCGGGGTCCTTCGAGTCGCGGACCGGGACGATGGCGGGGTAGTCGTCGGCGACCTCGATGCACTCGCCGCCTTGACCGCTGTAGGTGCTCTTGCGCCAGTTTGCTTGGTCGAGCGTCATGTCGGCAGATCCTTCCGGGTTTGACGGATCATGTCCAAGAGCGCGGGTCACATCGTGTCTTCGACCTGGAATCGATCGTAGCGTCTGAGCGATGTCGCCACAGTGGTGCGATTGCGGCTGTGCGGGCGTGGTCGAACTTGGCAGCGGCGCCAGCAAGATTGCCGAGTGGTTCAGGCCGTTGCCTGTTCAGGCGTAATGTCTGGCATATGGCGAACGACCACCTTGGGGAGCGGCTACGTCGGTTGCGCCGCTTGGCCGACCTCACGCAGGAAGCCCTGGCGGAGAAGTCGGGCGTGTCCGTGGATGTGGTTCGGAAACTCGAACAGCAGCGCAAGCATTCGGCACGGCTGCCCACACTTCATGCGCTGGCCAAGGGACTTGGCGTCGAGCTGACTGCGTTGCTGGGTGATCCGCCGGCCGTTCCGTCGACGGGCGATGTGGAGCCGGCGGAACTGGTCTTTCTACGCCGCGCCATTATGCCGTCGTTGTTCACCCCGCTTCCCAGCCCGGACGGGGCAGAGTGGCTGTCACTTGCTCTGTTGAAGGCTGAGATCGCCGATGGGTGGACCCTCTACCACGCTGCAGACTTTGGCAGGCTCATGGAGATTCTGCCTGGCGTCATCGTGGACGCCAGGCGCGCCGCTGCTTCAAGCAAGGGGCGTGAGCGATTGGCAGGTCATCATGCCTTGGGGAAGGCTCTCCAGCTGGGTGGCCACCTTGCTATTCGGTTCGGCAAGACAGATCTCGGCGTCTCCAGTCTCGAACGAGCAATTTCGGCTGCCGATTCCGCCGAGGATCCCTTGCTGGCAGCGATGCTCTGCAACTCTGTGTCGTGGGCGTACCAGCGTCAGAACCGATTGGATGATTCTCGTACGCTGGCGGTTCACGCTGCCGATGGAGTCGAGCGCGAGCACGCTTCCAGCGCGGAAGGGCTCCGCGTCTGGGGTGGGCTGATCATGGCAGGAGCGATCAGTACCAGTCTTGGTGGCGACTATGACGGTGCGTCCGAAATGATGGGGACTGCGGAGCGGGCGACTGTGCGGTTGGCGGAGATGCCGCCGCCTGAGGACAGTCGAATGGTCAGCGTCTTCAGCGAGTCGTCTGTTCGGATCAAGCGCGTGCGTCTTGCTGTTCAACATGGACGTTCTGACGAGGCGTTGGCCCTCGCGCGAGGTGTTCGCTTTGGTGTGGAGATTCCGCCCTCGTGGCGGGCATGGCTCTTTCTCGACGTGGCGCGAGCGTACGCGGACCTTGGGAACGCCAGAGGGGCAGTGGCGGCACTGGAACGGCTCCAACGGACCGCCCCCGGCTGGATGCGTCACCATACGCTGGCGGTGGCGATCGTCTCTGACCTTTGGGCGGGATCCGCTAGGCCTCCGGGTCTTCGGAAGCTCGCAAGATTCCTTGGCCTGGCTGATTAGGAGTCAGAACTAGGACGTTTCATCCCTGGTAGCCGCAAGCCGGTGGCGAGAACCTCTTCATACCAATACGGAGAGGAGTCACATCATGACAGGGGATGTCCGACTGGATGTCGCGCGGCCTCCGGCCCTCGGCGAGCCGACCACTAAATTGCACGGCTACGGGATCCGCTGGGATCCCGCCGTCCGGCTCTACCGGGTGCGCAACGAGATCACGGGGGAGTGGCTGCGCGACTCCTCCGGATCGCTGAGCGGCTTCTCCTCCTTCTCCGTCGCGGAGAAGGCCTGGCGGGGGTTCGAGTCGCACCGGGAGATGGTCTGATGGGGCCGATCCTCAACCGGGCGGCCGGCGAGCAGTGGCGGGAGGCCGCTTTGGAGTGATTGCGGCTGTGTGTGGGGTGGTTGGGCTTTGAGAGAAGTGTCGTCGCCCCGGTCAGGGTGGCGGCGCCTGGGTGTGGCGTGTTCAGGCGGGTCCGAAGTCGTCGGCGCGGACGGCGGTGACGAAGGACTGCCAGGCGTCAGCCGGGAAGACGAGGGTGGGACCGTTCGGGTCCTTGCTGTCCCGAACAGGAATCACTCCGCTGAGGCCGTCGGCGACCTCAATGCACTGGCCTCCGTCGGTGCTGTAGGTGCTCTTGCGCCAGTTTGCTTGGTCGAGCGTCATGTCGGTAGATCCTTCCGGGTCTGACTGATCATGTCCAAGAGCGTGGGTCGCATCGGGCTTTTGACCTGGAGTCGATCGTAGCGTCTGCGCCAAGCCGCCAGGGTGTGGCGATTGCGGCTGGGTTGGGGGTGGTTGGGCTTGTTGGTGGGGTTGAGGAAGGCGCCGCCGCCCCGGTTGGGGTGGTGGCGCCTGGGTGTGGCGTGTTCAGGCGGGTCCGAAGTCGTCGGCGCGGACGGCGGTGACGAAGGACTGCCAGGCGTCAGCCGGGAAGACGAGGACGGGACCGTGGGGGTTCTTGGAGTCGCGAACGGGCACAGCGTTCGGGTAGTTGGGTGCCACCTCAACGCACTGGCCTCCATCGGAGCTGTGGGAGGACTTCACCCAGTGGGCGGATGACAGGTCGAGGCTGGAGCTCATGGTGCCAGTTCCTTCCGGATTCTTCTGATCATGGCCAGGGATTCTGCCTGGGGAGGCGCGTCCACCTGGAGACGATCGTAGCGCCTGCGCCAGGTCATGACGGCTGCTCGATCTCGCTCCAGGAAACCGCGGTGCAGCGTTTCTGTGTAAGCCAGTTGGCCATTGTCACCAATGGTCAGCAAGGTGACAGCCGACCGGAAGGGCCTGAGCACTCCCATGGTGAACGGCACGACCTGCAACAGGATGTGGGGTTCCTCCGCTAGTTCTTCGAGATGCTCAAGCTGTTCGGCCATGACGTCCGGGCCGCCGAGCTGCCATCGCAAGGCGCTCTCATCCAGTGCGGCGTAGATGAGGGGTGGAGGGGTGTGAGTCAGAAGCTTCTGTCTGGCCAACCGGAAGTCGAGTCGCTCCTCGGCCTGGTCGGTAGTGATCTCGCCAAGGTCCACCGTGCCTCCCAGTTCGGCCTCGGCATAGGCCCGAGTCTGGAACAGGCCGGGGATGATGCCGATCTCGAACAGCCTTATCTCAGTGGCCTGCGCCTCATGGCGCGTGAACTCTGTGAATCCCTCGGCGAGACCGGCCGAGTTGTTCGCCTGCTGCCACATGAGGGCCAAGGTGCCCTGTGTCCCCAGGGCCTGGTCAGCCGCACGAGCGAAGCGGAGCGAGGGTTGCTTCGTGCCAAGTTCGGCGAAGGAGACCGTTGAGTAGTGGAACCCGACACACGCGGCCAACTGCGCCTGCGTGAGCCCGGCTGTCTCGCGTGACCTGCGAAGTTGCACCCCAAAGGGCGCCCACCGGCCTGAGGATGGATCAAGCTCCTTTCGGTTAACCATGATTGCCCCAACTTGGACAGCCGGAAAGTCAAAACCAATTTCGCTTCCGATGGTAGCTGTCGACAGGCCACCATGGGCACAGAACGTGAAAGCTCGTAAGCGGAGGGTTCCCATGAACCATGCCCAGACTCAGCCCAGACCGGACGACCCGTCCACCAACCTCCACGGCTACGGGATCCGCTGGGATCCCGCCGCCCGGCTCTACCGGGTGCGAAACGAGATCACGGGGGAGGGGCTGAGAGACGGCGACGGATCGCTGAGCGGCTTCTCCTCCTTCTCCGTCGCGGAGAAGGCCTGGCGGGGGTTCGAGTCGCACCGGGAGATGGTCTGATGGGGCCGATCCTCAACCGAGCGACCGCCGAGCAGCGCCGCGAGGCCGCCTTCGCCGTCGAGGAGCTGACGGCCGTCCTCGCTCTCGGTGACGCCAAGTTGCCCTCCCTCGAAGTGGACTGGGACTACGGGCGGTTGACCGGTGCCTACCTGATCAACCTCGGCTCGGCCCGTACCTCCCAGGTCCTGCGGATCACCGAACTCCTGCGAAAGGGCCTGCTCCATGAGCGGCAAGCCGACCAGGACTGAGCTCCTCGCCGCTGCCCTCGTGCTCCTCGCCTCCTTCGGCATCGCCCACGGTGCTTCCGCCCTGGTCGACCCCGGGCAGCCGGCCGTTGCCCGCCTGGTCTGGTGGCTGTTCTTCGCCACCGCCCTCATGACCGGAATGAACGTGACCGAGGCCTGGGCCCGCCGACGGAGCCGCCGGAGCCGAACCCGCCGTCCCCACCCGAGAGCCAGCACCAGCACCAGAAGGTGACCCCCACCGTGCGCGACCCCCGACTCCTTGCCAAGCCGCCCGTCTGCCGGCTCGGCTGCCTCGTCCTCCTCCGCGACCCGCGCGGCCGCGTCCTCCTCATCGACCCGGACTTCATGGACGGCCTGATCCTCCCCGGCGGCAGCGCCCGCGCCAATGAATCCCCGCACGAAGCCGCCGCCCGCCACCTCCATGCCGAGACCGGCCTGAACCGCCGCCCCACCCACCTCCTCGCCGTCGACTTCACCCCCGCCGACCGCTACCTCGAACGCCTCAACCTCGTCTTCGACGGCGGCACCCTCAGCGACCACGAAGCCGCCCGCATCACCGTCCCGCCCCAGCACCGCAGCGGCCTGCTCGGCCACCGCTTCGTCGACCCCCGCCGCCTCCCCGCCGTGATGAGCCCCGCCCAGGCCGCCCGCGTCCGGGAGGCCCTCACCACCGCACCGCACCGCTTCCCCCTCCTCCTCCACGGCCAGCGAGCCGCCTGAAAGCGCCCCGGAAACGCCCCGGGAACGACACAACGCCGCCGCACCCGACCGGTTCGACTGAACGGTCGGGTGCGGCGGCGTCGTCGTGGCGCGGTGCGCCGAGGGCCTTACTTGCTCATACCGGCCTTGACGGAGCAGATCGGCCAGGCGCCCGGGCCCTGGGCGGCGAGGACCTTCTCCGCGATCGCGATCTGCTGGGCCTTGGTGGCCTGGTGGGCCTGCGAGGCGTACGCGGTACCGCCGAAGGCGGCCCAGGTGCTGGAGGTGAACTGCAGACCGCCGTAGAAGCCGTTGCCCGAGTTGATGGCCCAGTTACCCGTCGCCTCGCACTGCGCGACCTTGTCCCAGACGGACGCCGGCGCGGCGGAGGCGCTGTTGGCCGTGACGAGGCCGGCCACCGGCAGGGCGGTCAGCGCCCCGGCCATCAGAGCCATCCGGACGCGGCTGCGACGCTTGGTGGCGGTGGTGGTGGCGGCAGTCTCGTTACGGAAGGTCATGGGGTTCCTTTCGGAGGGGGTCTGCGAGCGCGCGGAACCAGGCCCTCGGAAGGCCGTCGGTTTCGGGGATCACGTCACTCGCGTGGTTCGGCACCGTTCCGAACTCCGGGGCTGTGAGGCCCTCGGGAGCGTTTCGCTCGGTGCAACGAGTTCGAAGTTACGGGGGCCCCGGTGGAGGTTTCAAGGATTTACAGGTTTAGCCACGTCAGAGGGGTGTTACCGGGGGTATGGATCAAGGAAATGTACTAATTTGGACTGAAATGTCCCTATTTCGAAGATCAAACCTCCCCTGGAAGTGGCCTGCGTCACGTGCGAGTCGCTGTGAGGCCGCCCACATTGTCGACGCCGCGTGACGGGCTTCCGGCCGTCCGTGTCCGAATCGGCCCTCCCGGCCAAGATCGATGGCCGCCCGGGGTGGCCCGCACCACAGCCCTCACCCGTCGTGCCCCGTCCCCTCACGTGCCGTGCCCGGAATAGCCTCGGGCCATGAGCAACGAGAGTGATGCAGGGGCCGTCGGCGGGGTCGAGGAGCCGGAGCAGGCGGTCGCGCCGGCCGGCTTCGAGCTGGGGACGGACGGGCCCAAGGTGATCATGGCCGGGTTGGACGGCTCGGACTCCTCCTGGCGTGCGACCGCCTATGCGGCCGGCCTCGCCCGGCGGCAGAACGCGATCCTCGCGGTGGCGTACGTCCAGCCCGTGCTCGGGGCGGCGACCGCCCTCGCGGGCGCGGTGGTGGAGGAGACCACCCAGGAGATCGCCGACGAACTGCTGGCCGCCCTGCGCGAGGCCGAGCACCGGCTGAGCCACGTCTGGCAGCTGGAGTGGCGCTTCCTGACCGTCCGCGGTGACCCGTACACCGGCCTCGCGCGGATGGCGGACGAGCTGCGGGCGGACGCCGTCGTCGTCGGCGCCTCCGAGCAGGCCGGGCACCGGGTGATCGGTTCGGTCGCCGTCCGCCTGGTGAAGGCGGGCCGCTGGCCGGTGACCGTGGTGCCGTAGCCCGCCCGCGACCGGACAGGACGGAAGGGCTGCGATCCCGGCGTCGATGCCGGGGTCGCAGCCCTTCGGGTTGCTGGGGGTTCTGGTCGGTGGAACGGGGTGCTTACCCGGCGGGTGGGCCGGGGGTGGGCCCTGGGCTTGGATCAGCTGTTGCCGCCGCTGCTCCCGCCGCCGTTGTTGCCCCCGCCGTTGTTGCCCCCGCCGTTGTTGCCCCCGCCGTTGTTCCCGCCGCCGTTGTTGCCCCCGCCGTTGTTGCCCCCGCCGTCGTTTCCGCCGCCGTTGTTGCCCCCGCCGTTGTTCCCGCCGCCGCCGTTGCCGCCTCCGCCGGCCGGGTTGAACAGGCCGATGATGTCGATGCTGTTGCCGCAGATGTTGATCGGGATGCTGATCGGGATCTGGATCTGGTTGCCGGACAGCACGCCCGGCGAACCCGCCGCGACACCGTTGGCGTGGGCGCCCTCCCCGATGTTGGCGCAGGTGGTGCCGGACGGGGCGAACCCCGAGTGGCCGTGGCCGTGGTCGTGGCCGTGGTGGCCGCCGCGCACGATGCCGTCGCCGGCGTAGGAGGGGCCGGCGCAGGTGATGGCCAGCGCGGCGCCGAGGCCGACGGCGGCGAGGTACTTCCTGGTGTTGGTCATGTCCGGAGACATAACAGGCAGCCCCTGAATCCAGTCATGAGCCTATTTAGCGACCACCTGATTGGCGTCCTAATCCGACCCCAATGCAGGAGCCGGACCGCTCGGGCCGTCATGCGGCTCCAGCTCCGAAGAGCCGCTACGTCGAACGCCTGATCAGTTTCGTTCGGGTCTCCAGGGCCAGCCGCTGTTGCCGCTCGACCAGCGTGGGTTCCGTGGCACCCAAACCGCGGAATACGGCCAGCGCCTCGTCCACGGCCGCCAGCGCTTCGGCCGACCGTGCTCCGGCGAGAAGCCGGGCCCTGGCGTACGCGAGCAGGGCGGCGCCGAAGTCGAGTTCGTGGGCGGCGGGGGCGGCGTCCCGGAGGCGGCGCCAGACCTCGACCGCCCGTTCGGTGGTCCCGGCGGCCTCGCCGTGCCGTCCGGCCCGGGCCAGGCAGAGGCCCAGGACCGGCAGTGCCCGCGCCAGGTCGGCCTCAAGGACGAGGGGGTCGGCCTCGTCCGGCGGGGTGAGCAGGGCGACGGCCTCCTGGGCGTACGTCAAGGCCTCCTCGGGCCACTCCGGTTCCTCCGCCAGGCACTGGGCGAGCCCGCTCAATGCCGAGGCCAGAATGGTCCGGTAGGGGGCGGGACCGGTCTCGGCGAGCGGTCGGGCGGCCCGCACCGCGCGTTCGAGGAGAGGCAGCGCGGCCGCCCGCTGTTCCAGCTCGGTCAGGATCACGCCGTGCACGCAGAGCGCGACGGACAGGAACGGGCCGTGTGCGGGATCGAGCCCGGCGAGAGCGTCACAGGCGTCCACCGACTCCTGGGCGGTCCTCACCGCCTCGTCCACCCGGCCCGCGCCGAAGAAGAGGAAGCCGAGCAGGACGAGGGCCAGGGCCGGGACGGGCTGGTGCGCCGTGCGGTCGGCTTCGGACAGTTCGCGCCAGAGACGGACGGCCTGCTTCATCGGGGGCAGCGCCTTGCCGCGCTGCCCGGCCTGCATCAGGTACTCGCCGAGGTTCCCCAACGACGCCGCGAGAGCGGCCCGGTGGGCCGGAGTGTCGGCGCGGGCCCGGATCCGGCGCCGGACGGTCACCGCCTTCCGGGCGGCGGCCAGCGCCTCGGCGTGCCGCTGGACCGATGCGAGCTGGCGTCCGAGCAGGTCGAGCGTCGCGGCCTGTTCCGGTTCGTGCGTCTGCGGATCGTCCTTCGCCAGCCGGTGGCGGAGCTTCGCGACCTCCTTGGTCACACCGGGCGCGTCGTGCCGTTGTCCCGCCAGGGTCAGCGCGCCGGAGAGCGAGCTGAGCCGGGAGGCCGACTCGGGCAGCCGGGCGAGGGGCGCGGCCGCGGCCACCTGCAACTCGACCGCCACCGCCTCCCGCACGATCGGCACGGCCTCCGGCAGCCGGCCCAAGTCCCGCAGGCACAGGACACGGTGGATCAGATACCGGGAGAGTGCGGGCCGGAACGCCCGGGGATTGGTACGGGCGAGACCGCGTGAGATCTCGACGGCCTCGGTGATCCCCGCCAGCGCCTCCTCGGCCCGGCCCAGTGCGCGAAGATGAACGCCGAGGTTGTTCAGGCACGCCGCGAGGTCGGGGCGGACGGCCTCGGAGTGCTTCGCCGGCCGCGACCGGTAGATCGTGACGGCCTCCTCGATCCTCTCCACGGCCTCCTGGTGTCGCCCGACGTCGTCCAACCGGCTTGCGAGTGTGGTCAGACCCATGGCCAGATCCATGGCGAAGACGCCGGGGGAGGCCTCGTCCAGTTCGCGGTAGATACCGGCCGCTTCCTCGGCCAGGGTGAGGGCGCCGTGCGGATCTCCGGTGTCCGCGAGCTGGTTGGCCTGCGTGTTCAGGCTCATGGCCAGCTCACCGCGGAACGCGTCGGGCTGGGCCTCGGCCAGGATCCGGTAGCGTGCGACGGATTCGCGGCCCGCTTCGACGGCCGCGTCGTGGTGCCCGAGGGCCGCCAGGTCGATGGCGAGTGTGTTGAGGGTCATGGCCAGCCCGGGGCCGAACGCGTTGGGGCGCCCTTCGGCGAGCCGGCGGCGGATGGCGGTGCTCTGCCGGACCGCCTCCAGGGCCTCCTCCCATCTCCCCATCTCGGACAGGCAGTTGGATCTCGTGTTCAGGCCGACGGCCAGGGCGGGGCGGAAGGTGTCGGGGTGTTCCTCGGCCAGCGGCCGCAGGATCTCCAGCGCCCGGTCGATCGTCTCCAGCGCCTCTTCCCGCTGCCCGGTGTCCAGGCAGTGGATGGCGAGGTTGTTCAGATCCAGCGCGAGGTTGGCCCGGGCCCCTTCCGCCCCGGACCGGACCAGTCCCTCCCGGATCCCGACGGCTTCCCTGCCGGTTTCCAGGGCGCCCGGTGCGTCGCCCAGTTGCCGCTGGGTGTCGGACAGGCTGTTGAGGCTCTGTACGTGGTTCGACAGGATGGCGTCGGACGAGATCCCGGTCGCGGCCAGCCGCCGGTGGATGCCGACGGCCTCGGTCGCCGCGGCGAGGGCTTCCCGCCGCCGCCCCAGCGCGCGAAGGCAGACGCCGGCGTTGTTCCAGGCGGCGGCCAGTTCGGTGCGGGCGGCAGCGGTCCGGGGCGACGCCGCCCGGCTGAGCAGACCGACGGCCTCCTCGGCCGCCGCCAGCGCCCGGTCCGGCTCTCCGACGTCCATCAGGCGCTTGGAGAGCTCACGCAGTCTGGTGGCGAACGCGACCGTACGGTCGGAACCGTCCACGCCGGAGGCGCGCTGTGCGGCGACGATCCGCTCCAGGAGACGCACGGCCAGGGGAGCGAGGTGGTAGGAGGACAGCGGAACGCGGTCGGCCAGCGACTCGAGGTCCGACAACGGGGTGTCGGGGTCGTCGGACAGCCGGTGCAGTGCGGTGAGCAGCGGTTCGGGTGCCTCGACCTGCGTGGCGACGTCGACGGCGGGCGGGCCCAGCAGGGCCGGACTGCCGGTGCACAGGTCGGTGATCAGACCGTCCAGCCGACCGCGGAGCGGCGGGTGTGCGCCGGCCCTGGTGAGCAGCGTCAGGAACCGGGCCGCCCGGGCCCGGTCCAGAGCGGGCACCAGACGGTGGGCGAGGGAGTGATCGGCCTGTACGCGCCGGCCCACGAGGTGCTCGGCGAGCCGGTCGGGCTGCAGGGCGCCCCAGGGGCCGGGGCCGGTCGGCGGGTAGGTCGCGGTGATCCACGACCGGACGGCCTCGCGGCGCTCCCCCTGGTCCGCGAGGCTCGGCACCCTCCGCAGGACCTCGGCCGCCTGCTCACGGTCGTCCGCTCCGACCAGCAGGGCCGCGGCCAGGGCGTCCTCGAGTGCCCCGTCCGTCAGCGGTGGCCGCAGCCGATGGGCGGTGGCGTTCCTCAGCCAGTACCGGCGCTCGTGCACGAGCATGCGCTCTTCGACGTCGGCCGCCTCCCCGGTCGTCGTCGGCGTCGGCGCGGCATCAGGAGGGTCGTCGGCGGAGTCCCGGACAGTGTCCAGCAGGTCGGCCAGCGCGGTCATCTGCAGCGTCAGGGCGTTGTCGAACCCCGCGCGGTCGAGGACGGGGACGGGCAGGGCGCGGGCCAGGGCCGGCCAGTCGGGCCGTTGATGTCCGCTGACACCGGGCAGCGCCGCCGCGAACGCCTCGGCCGCCCGCCGGTACGTCCGCGGGCGGTCGGCCGGCGCGGCTTCCAGCGGGGGGAGCCCGACCACCGGAGCGCCGTCGAGCAGTTCCTCGGCGATGCGATGGGCGGCCTTCGCGTTGTTCCACCAGTCCCCGGCGGTGCGGGAGAGCAGGAGCAGCCTGAACGGCGCGGCGTGCTCCTCGGCGGCCGCCAGCAGGGCGGACAGCTCGTCGAGGCGGGTCTCCGCGTAGTCCAGCACCACCAGCAGGGGGCCGGTGACCTCCCACAGCGCGGCCAGGTCCGTCGGTGCCGCGTTCGCCCGCGGCCACAGCACCGTCCAGCCTTCCGGGAGCGGCCGCCGGGCCAGCCGGCGGGCGAGTTCGTGCGCCACGCGGGTCTTGCCCTGCCCGCCGGGGCCGTGGAGCAGCCAGGCGCCGAAACCCGCCTGCTCGCACCAGGCGGTCAACCGGTGCAGGAGCTCCTCACGGCCGTGGAAGTCCACGACCTGCCGTTCGGCCGTCAGCAGGGCCGCGGGAGAGGCCAGTCCGCCGGCCGGCCTCGGCGGCTCCTTCTCGACCAGGTCCTGGAACTCCACCAGCCCCAGCGCCGTCGAGCCGGCGCCGTGCTCGTCCAACGCGGCGCGGAAGGTCGCGTCGTGGTGCAGCACATAGGCCGGCACCGCCCTCAGCGCCGAGTGCCCGTAGTACGCCATGTCACTGGCGACGACCCCGATCAGCATCCCGCCGCAGAACAGCGCCGCTCCCGACAGCCCGGCCCAGGGTGAGAGCCCCGCGCCGGTCGGCTCGGGCGGGTGGTCGTCCAGCCTGACGACGTAGTGGTTGCCGACGAAGCCGCTGCCCGGGTTGATCCTTCCGGTCTGCTGCCCGGCCTCCGTCGCCCTGCCGGGGCGCTGGGCCACGGCAGGGGTGCCCCAGGTCTCGCACTTCTGCCGTGGGCGCGAGGTGGCCAGGCGCCCCCAGCGGACCTTCGCGCCGCCGGGCGGGTACCACCGCCCGTCGTCCACGAGCACCAGCGCGGCGTCGTCGCGCTCCCCGGGCGTACCGCACCACACCACCACGCCGTCGTACAGCGGTTCTTCGCCCGGGCGGTACAGCCGCACCGTCGTGGCCCGGCCGACGACGTGTGCGGAGGTGAGCACCAGCCGCGGGCCGATGACATAGCCCGATCCGGGCCCGTCCGGGCCCTCCACCGTCACCACACGCTCGCGTTCCACCCCGACCCCTCCACCTGCTCGTCGCGTCCGTGTCCGCCGGTGCGGGGTCAGCCAGGAATGCGCCCGCCCACCGGCCCGGGACCCTTGGGGCGCTGGGCGGACCCGCGGATGATCACGTCCTGGTCGTCGGCGGTGCGCGGCGTCAGCGTGAAGGACACCCGGTGGGTGCGGCCGCGGGAGACCCCGGCCTCCGCCTCCGCCGTCACCGCCCACACCCGGAAGCCTCCCCTGGCCTTCGCGTCCGCGCGCAGCTCGACCTCGAACTCCATCTCCACCGGCCCCACCGCGAACGCGATGTCCTGGCCGATCCCGCGCGCCGCGGCCTCCAGCAGCTCATCGCGCACGGCCGCCACCGCGTCTGCCAACCCGATCTCCACGAGCCCCACCCCTTCGGCGATCACGACATCCCGGCGGAGGGCCTGCGCGCAGGTCCCGCCTCGAGCCCAACTCTCCCGGGCGGGCGAGATGCTACCGGCGCGGACCGGCCCGGGGGGAGGAATAGCGCAGGATCGGAACACGGTCTCTGCCCGGCCGAGCTGGTCCGCGCTCCACGGCCCGTATCGGCCGGCGGCCGGTCACGACCCGCCCGGTAGGGTACGTGATCATGACGGACACCCCGGTCGGGCACCCCCGGACGCACACCCGCCCGACCGGCGGCACTCCCCGGACCGGCACCGCGCCCAGGGCCGCCACCGCGCGCAAGACCGGCAGCGACCTGCACCTCGAACTCGCCGCCGGGGGCCGCCGCGCCGCGCTGATGGCCGCCCTGCGCGAGGCGATCCGCAGCGGCCGGCTCACCCCCGGCACCCGGCTGCCGCCCTACCGCTCGCTCGCCGCCGACCTCGGCATCGCCCGCAACACCGCCGCCGACGCGTACGCCGAACTGGTCGCCGAGGGCTGGCTCACCGCCCGCCAGGGCTCCGGCACCACCGTCGCCGAGCGCGCCGAGCCCGTCACCCCGGCCCGGACCCGCCGGCCGTCGCCGCCGCCCCGGCCCGCCCACGACCTGCGCCAGGGCCAGCCCGACGCGGCCTCCTTCCCCCGGGCCGACTGGCTCGCCGCCGGGCGCCGGGCCCTCACCGCCGCGCCCAACGAGGCCTTCGGGCCGGGCGACCCACAGGGCCGCCGCGAGCTGCGCGCCGTCCTCGCCGACTACCTGGCCCGCGCCCGGGGCGTGCGCACCGACCCGGACCGCATCGTCGTCTGCTCGGGCTTCGCCCACGCGCTGCGACTGCTCTTCGACGGCGCGGGGGCCGTGCTGCCGGGGCGGGTCGACGGGCCGCTGGCCGTCGAGGCGTACGGGCTCTCCTTCCACCGGGCGCTGCTGACCGCCGCCGGGGTGGCCACCGTGCCGCTGTCGCTGGACGAGAACGGCGCACGGGTCGGTGAACTGACGAACCGTCAGGATGTCGGGACGGCGCTGCTCACCCCCGCCCACCAGTTCCCGACCGGCGGGCCGCTGCACGCGGCCCGGCGCGCGGCGGTGGTGGACTGGGCACGCGGGCGCGGCGGTCTCGTCCTGGAGGACGACTACGACGGCGAGTTCCGCTACGACCGCCAGCCCGTCGGCGCCGTCCAGGGGCTGGACCCGGAGCGGGTCGTCTACCTCGGCACCGTCAGCAAGAGCCTCACCCCCGCCCTGCGCCTCGGCTGGATGGTGCTGCCCGAGCACCTGGTGGACCGGGTGCTCGCCGCCAAGGGGGAACGGGAGGCCTGGGCCAGCGCGCTGGACCAGCTCACGCTCGCCGAGTTCATCGACTCGGGCGGGTACGACCGGCACGTCCGGCGGATGCGCCGGCGCTACCGGGACCGCCGCGACCAACTGGTCGCGGCCCTCGCCGCCCGGGCCCCGCACATCGAGGTCTCCGGGATCGCGGCCGGTCTGCACGCGGTGCTCCGGCTCGCGCCCGGCACCGAGCGGTCGGTGCTCAAGGCCGCCGCCTACCGGGGGCTGGCCGTGGACGGCCTCGCGGACTACCGCCACCCGCTGGCCGACCCGGACACCACGCCCGCCGCGGACGGTCTGGTCGTGGGCTACGCCACCCCGCCCGACCACGCCTACCCGGCCGCCCTCGCCGCGCTGTGCGACATCCTGCCGCCGCCCGTCTGAGCCGGGGCCGGGCGCCCGCCGGCCCGGGTGGCGGCAGCCGTCCGGGTAGAGGCGGAGGGTAGGCGTCCGGACGGCGCGGCGGGAGGGCGGAGCGTACGCAATGGCCCGCCGCGTCCGCTCCGCTGTCATATGCCAGTACGGGCCGGGGCGGAGGCGGGCGCCGCAGGCGGCACCGCGCCCTACGCTCCATGGTCATGCGCAGAACACATGTGAGCCGCTTCGGACTTGCCGCGATCCTGGCCCTCGTGGTCGGTCTGCTCTTCTCGGCCGCCCCGGCCCAGGCCGACACCCCGCTGCTCGCCGTCAGCGCCGACAGGGCGACGGCGACCCCGGGCTCCTCGGTCACCCTGACCCTGACCCTCACCAACCCCCACAACACCCCGGTGCAGTTCGTCTACCAGTCCATCCAGCCGACGTACGCGACCACCCAGCTCACCGGTCTCAAGTACGCGTTCTCGGCCTGCGGCGGCAACGTCAGCGCCTGTGACACCGGTGCCACCACCGGCATCGTCCACCACACCGTGCCCGTCGCGGCCGGCGGCAGCACCACCGTCACGCTGACCTACGCCATCGCCTCCGACTCGGCCTGCGGCTCCGGCGCACGGATCGACTTCTACACGTACATCTACTACGAGTACCAGTCCGGCGGTGCCAGCGACTCCGGCATCCTCAACGTCCCCGGCAACGAGGTCACCTGCTCCTGAGCCCCGCCCCCCTCGAACCCCCGTCAGGTGCCGGCCGCCCCCGTACCGGCACCTGACGGGCTGTCCGGGTGGATTGTCGGACCCGGATGGCAGGCTTGCGCCCATGGCCGAACCGCTGCTCACCGACCCCGCCGGGGCCCTGACGACCCCGATGCCGTACGCCGTGCACGCGGCGATCCGCGAGCGGGCCGACGAGCGGACCGCCCCGCTGGTGGACGGGCTGCTGCGACCCTCGCTCGCCCTGCACGCCGGTCCGCAGGGCCCCGAAGGCCCGCGGGCCGGGCACCTCGGCGGACGGCCCGTGCTGCCGGCGGGCACCGACTGGCCGGAGTCCGCCGGGCGGCCGATGCAACTGCTCGCCCGGCTCGACTGCGCCGCACTGGCCGAGGCCTTCCGCACCACCGGGCACGGCGGCCGGTGGCCGCTCCCCGCCGACGGGCTGCTGCTGTTCTTCCACGACGACCGCTTCGCCGACTTCAGCGGCCACGGCTGCCGCGTCCTGCGGGTGCCCGCCGACGCCCCGCCCGGGCCCGCCCCCGCGAGCGGGGCCGGCGCGTCCGTGCTGCCGGCCGTCGAGGTCCGGGCCCACTGGGCGCTCTCCGCGCCGTCCTACCAGGACCGCGAGCTGGAGAACCTCTTCCCGGACGACTTCATGATCGCCCTCGACCTCGCCGCCGACTTCCGCGACCACCTGCCCCGGCCCGACGTCCGGGTCCTCGGCTGGTGCGACACCGACACCGGCCGCCCCACCGGCCACCGCCCGCTGCTCCAGGTCGAGGGCTCGGCGGCGGGCGCGGACTGGGGCGAGACCGTCAACGTGTCGTTCTGGATCACCGACGAGGACCTGGCGGCGGGCCGCTTCGACCGCGTCCGGCAGGGCTTCGAGGTGGCTTGAGCCGTACCGGCCCGGTATGCCCCTACGCTGGTGGCTGATCGACTCCTCTGCGCATTCCACGTGCTGGGAGTATGCGATGGTCAAAGTCCTACGGGGGCAGGAATGTTCACTACCGAGCGGCTGACGATACGACTGTGGGCGCAGGAGGAGCGGGAACGGCATTTCGACATCTACTCCCGTTGGGAGGTGTCGCGTTGGCTCGGCAGCGCCCCCCGCGCGCTGGAGAACGTCGACGAGGCGGATGCCGTCATCGCCCGCTACCGCTCCTTCTCGGACGACCCGCGCTACGGTGTCTGGGCCGTCGAACGCAAGGACACGGGCGTGGTGGCCGGTACCGTCCTGCTGGTGCCGATCCCCGGCGGTGACGGCGAGGTCGAGGTCGGCTGGCACTTCCATCCGGACTCCTGGGGCCACGGTTTCGCCACCGAGGCCGCCTGCGGAGCCGTCGCCAAGGGCTTCACCGATGGCCTCGACACCGTCTACTCCCTGGTCCGCCCCGACAACCTGCCCTCCCTGGCCGTCTGCCGCCGCCTCGGCATGAGCCCGCTCGGCCGCACCGACCGCTGGTACGGCGTGGAGATGGAGGCGTTCCGCCTGGACCGGCCGGGCGGTCGGCCAAGCGCCTGACTTCACGGCTGACTGGCCTTGTCCCGCGCGCGAATCCCGGGTTGCACGGCCGGCCGCGTCGTTGGGTTCATGACTCCCGTCCCTTCCGTCGGGCGGGGGGGGGGCGACCGTGCGCCGCCCCGGGTACGAACCGGCCCTGCCCGAGCCGGACACCGCCCCCGTGGTGGGCCGCGTCGATGTCATCCGCCCGGTCCGTCGCGCGGTACGACGAACAGGCCACCCGGGACGGCCGGTTGCGGCCGCCCCATTCGAACAGCCGTCCTGGTCCGCCGGAGAGTCGGCGTTGGTCCGGGCGCCGTTCCGAGCGTCGGCCTGCGAGATGTGTGCATCTGTTCGAGAGTCGAACGAACGTTCCCTGGGTCCGTGGCCCCCCGGTGGGCCGCGGGCCTCGCCGTTTCGTCGTTCGAGCGGAAGGGGGCGTTCCGGCGCGCGGGCGATTCGCATGCACAGGGATTCGAAGATCTGTCTAGAGGAGGCCGAGGGATTCCAACCTCTTCATGGCCGATATTCACCCTATCGGGCGGCACCTTCTGCATGGACCGGTCCGGCGGGGCGTCTTTGATCTAGGGTTCCGGATGGGCCTTCGGAAACGGCGGCCACCCTGCGAATCTTCGCCAACTTCCCATTATCCACGCATATGTGACGACACGTCGCGGCTCGCGCCGGGGCGGGTCCGGCGCGACCTGACCAGATGAAGGAGAACCCTGCCGATGCCGGTGGACACCAGCTCGGAGTCACAGCAGGTGCCGCAGCAGTCGAGCCTCGCCACGGCCGCTGCCCGCAACCTCGCCACCACCACCAAGTCCGCACCCCAGATGCAGGAGATCACCTCCCGCTGGCTGCTCAAGGTGCTGCCCTGGGTGCAGGCTGCGGGTGGTGCCTACCGGGTGAACCGGCGGCTCACCTACACCGTCGGTGACGGCCGGATCGAGTTCATCAAGACCGGTTCCGAGGTCCGGGTCATCCCGCGCGAGCTGGGTGAACTCGCCCTGCTGCGCGGCTTCGAGGACGACGAGGTGCTGACCGCCCTCGCCGACCGCTGCGAGCAGCGGGACTTCGGGCCGGGCGAGGTGCTCGCCGAGGCGGGCGCGCCGGCCGACCGGATCTACCTCATCGCCCACGGCAAGATCAACAAGATCGGCACCGGCAAGTACGGCGACGACACCGTGGTCGGCGTCCTCGGTGACGGCGACCGCTTCGGCGAGACCGCGGTGCTCGACCCGGCCGCCGTCTGGGAGTTCACCGCCAAGACCGTCACCGCCGGTACCGTCCTCTCGCTGCCCCGGCGGCAGTTCCAGACCGTTCGGGACGGCTCCACGGCGCTCCAGGAGCACCTGCGTGAGTTCCTGACCCTGCCGCAGCAGGCCCAGAACGAGCGCGGCGAGGCCGAGATCGCGCTGTCGGCGGGCCACCACGGCGAGTACGAGCTGCCAGGCGCCTTCGTGGACTACGAGCTGAAGCCGCGCGAGTACGAGCTGAGCGTCGCGCAGACCGTGCTCAAGGTGCACACCAGGGTCGCCGACCTCTACAACCAGCCGATGAACCAGATCGAGCACCAGCTCCGGCTGACCATCGAGGCGCTGCGCGAGCGCCAGGAGCACGAGATCGTCAACAACCCGGAGTTCGGCCTGCTCAACAACGCCGACTTCGACCAGCGGATCCAGACCCACTCCGGTCCGCCCACCCCGGACGACCTCGACGAGCTGCTCAACCGCCGCCGTGACCCTGACTACCTGCTCGCCCACCCGCGCACCATCGCCGCCATCGGCCGTGAGCTGAACTCGCGCGGGCTCTACCCCCACCATGTCGACCTCGGCGGGCAGCAGGTGCCGGCGTGGCGCGGGGTGCCGATCCTGCCGTGCAACAAGATCCCGATCACCAAGGAGAACACCAGCTCGATCCTGGTGATCCGGACGGGCGAGGACAACCAGGGCGTCATCGGCCTGCACCAGACCGGGATCCCGGACGAGTACCAGCCGAGCCTCTCGGTCCGCTTCATGGGGATCAGCGAGAAGGCGATCATCTCCTACCTGGTCAGCGCCTACTACTCGGCCGCGATCCTGGTGCCCGACGCCGTCGGCGTGCTGGAGAACGTCGAGATCGCGCACGGCCGCGCCTGAGCGAGGCCGCGCCCGGACGGCCCGCCCCCGGAGGCGGGCCGTCCGGCGTCGGCTCTCCCCGTACCGGCCGACCCTCCTGAGAACGCGAGAGGTGTAGGGAGCCCATGCCGCAGCCCCAGCAGCCGACGGATACCGATGGGCGGTCAGCCGTGACCCGAGAGCTGACCTTCGCGAGGAGCGGCGGCGCTGCCGTCGGCGCTCCCGGGCGCGGAGTCCGGGTGGCCGGGGCGGCGGCCGGGGTGGCCGCGCTCTGCGCGCTGCTGAGCGGCGCGGCCGCCGCCCGGCCCGCCGGGCACCACGGCGGGGGGCGCCCGCACGGTCCGGTCGTCGTCGAGACCTGTGTCTCCGCCGGGACGGACGTCTCGGTTTCGGTCGGCAAGGGCGGCGTGGGTGTCGAGGTGGACGTCGACGTGGAGGTGGGCGTCTCCGTCGACCTCTCCGGGGTCCTGCACCATCCGCAGCCGCACCACCCCAAGCCCGACCACTCCGGCGGACACCACCACCACCCGTGTCCGAGCCCGACGCCGACTGTGACGCCCCGCCCCACGCCCACGCCGACGCCGAAGCCGACTGTGACGCCGACGCCGACACCCAGCTTCACGCCGACCCCGACTCCGACGCCGCCCCCCGTGCCGGTGCCGCCGCCCGCGCCCACACCCACGTCCGCACCCACTCCGCCGCCCGCGTCGCCCCGGCCGGAGCCCAAACCCGCGCCGACGCCGGACGTACGGCCGGCCGTACCGCCCCCGGCTCCCGCGCCCAGACCGCCCGCGCCGCCCGAACCGCCGGCGCCGACCGTCGCGCCGAGCCCGGCGGCCCCCAGCCCGGTGCGGGCGACACCCGCCGCGAAGCCGCTCCGGCTGCCGCCGGCCCCGCCCCCGCCCGCCCCGGAGCGTCGGCACGGCTCGTCGCCCACCCGGACGATGCTGCTGGTCACCGTGCCGGCCGTGCTCGCGGCAGCGGCTCTGCGCCCGCGCGGCGGGTCCGGACGCGGCGGCTCCGGCCGGTCCTGAGGCGGGCTTCCCCTGAGGTCGGCAGCTCCTGAAGTCGGCCACTGCCGAGGCCGGTTGCCGCTGGGGCGGCCGGTCCCGAAGCCGGGTCCGCCCGTCCGTGGGCGGGCCCCCGGCCACGACGAGAGATCCACCCCCAAGAAGCAGGAAGGGAGTTCCCATGTCCGAGTGGTTGGCGCTGGCCATCGCCATGTCGGCGGCCTGCGCCGTCGTGGTGGCGGTGGTGCTGCTGAGGCACCGCAGGGTGCGCGAGGGCGACAGCTCCGACGAGACGCCGGACGTCATCGAGTACATGACGATGATGATCGGCGTGGTCTACGCGATCGTGCTCGGCCTCGCCATCGCGGGCGTCTGGGAGGCGCGCGGCGCCGCCCAGGACGACGCGCTGCGCGAGGCGCAGTCGCTGCACGAGGTGAGCGAGCGGGCGCAGGTCTACCCGGTCGAGTTCCGCGACAAGGTCCGGGCCGACGTGGACGCCTATGTCTCGTACGTGGTGGACGTCGAGTGGACGTACATGCGCGAGCACGGCGAGATCTCCGACCGGGGCACCGAACTGCTGGACAAGCTGCGGGCGGACGTCGCCACCCACGCCCCCGAGAGCGACCTGGAGTCCCAGGCCTACCAGCCGATCATGGACCGGATCAGCGCCGTCGACGAGGCCCGCAACGCCCGTGGGCAGAACGCCGGGCCGACCATGCCGGGCGTGGTCTGGTTCGGCCTGATCGTCGGGGCGCTGGTCACCGTCGGCATGGTGTTCGCGCTCCAGATCCGGCGTTCGGCCAGGGAGTTGATCCTGGCGGGTGCGTTCAGCGCGTTGATCGCCTTCCTGCTCTTCCTGATCTGGGACTTCGACGACCCGTTCGGCCGCAGCGTCTCGGTGACCACCCAGCCGTTCACCGACCTCTTCCCGACCCTGGGCGGCGGCAGCGGCTGACCGCTGTTCGGGCGGCTGCGTAGCCGCCCGCGCCCTCGGATAATCTGACCGGGTCGTTGGGGGTCGGCCCCGGCGGAAGCACCGAAGGGATCATCCGGCGTGTCCTACCAGCAGCCCGGCCCCGGCGTCTCGTTCCCGCCGCAGCGCCCCCAGCGGGCCTGGTGGTGGCTGCCCGAGTCGGAGCGCCTCCGACGGCGGGAGCAGCGGCGGGCCTGGGAGGAGTACCGGCGCCGCAACGGCAAGCCGAAGAAGCGCGACAACGACTGCCTGGACGCCTGCGACTGCTGCGACCTCGCCGACCCCTGTCTGATCGCCCTCGTCCCGGTGATGATGGCCGCGGGCGTCCGGTTCGCCCTCGCCGGCGTTCGCGCCGGACGGCGGCCGGGCGGTGCGGGCGGTGCGGGCCCGGAGACCGGTGCGGACCGGGCGGCGCCCGTTCCCGAGGGCTTCGCGGCGGGCGCGCTGTACGGGGCGGTGCGGTACTACCGGACCGAGATCAGCCCGAAGCGCCCGGCCTGCTGCCCCTACACGCCGTCCTGCTCGACCTACGCCGTCCAGGCGCTGCACCGGCACGGTGCGCTGCGCGGCGCCCGGCTGACCGTCGGCCGGCTGCTGCGCTGCCGTCCGGGCGCGACCCCGCGCGGTGGAGCGGACCCGGTGCCGCGGAAGCGGTAGCGGCGGGCGGACACCCACGCCCGGACACCCCCGCCGGGCACACACGCCGGACACCACGCCGGACACACGCGGGGGCCGCGCGGATCACCTCGATCCGCGCGGCCCCTGGCCGTTCACTGACGGTGCGTCAGTGCAGGCTGCTGTTCATCGCGTTGAGCAGGGTGCCGGAGGCGTCGTCGTTCTCCAGGGAGAAGGCGAACATGCCGGCCAGGCCCTTGCTCTTGGCGTACGCCCCGCGCGCCTGGATGGCCTGCGGGGTGTCACCCGTCCAGAAGTTGGTGCCGTCGTAGACCCACGAGGTCTCGGTCACCGGGTCCCAGTGGGTGTTGGCCGCGGTGGGGGTCAGCTCCTTCCAGGCGGCCAGACCGGCCTCCTGGCTCAGCGGCTTGGCCGCGGTCGGGCCGGTCGCGCTCTGGTAGAGGCCGTAGTTGGAGCCGGCCGGGACGCCCGTCCAGCCGCGCCAGTAGAACGGGATGCCCAGCACCAGCTTGTTCGCCGGGAACCCGCCGGTGATGCCGTACTCCGGCAGGCCGGTGGTGTACGCGGCGAGCGTGGTGTCCACGTTGTACTTGCGGGTGCCCGGGGTGATCGGCGTGGTCGGGTCGGCCGGGCTGTCGTGCAGCGGGTCCTGGTGGTTGGTCGGGCCCTTGGCGTCCCAGGCGCCGTGCATGTCGTAGGTCATGATGTCGGCGTAGTCCAGGTACGCGCCGATCTTGTCGGTCTCCAGCAGCGCGATCTTGTCCTGGCCGCTCGGCAGCGCCGCCGTCAGCAGGAAGTGCTTGCCCTGCGCGGAGCCGAGGGCGTCCAGCTGGGTGCGGAACTCCTTCAGCAGCAGGGTGAAGTTCTGCTTGTCGGCGGGGGAGTAGTGGTTGCCGGTGTGACCGCCGGCCGAGCCCGGGTACTCCCAGTCGAGGTCCACGCCGTCGAAGAGGCCGGCCGCCGAGGCCTGCCCGCCCGAGGCGTCACCGGCGATGTTGGTCGGCAGGTTCCCCTTGAGGAACATGTCGACGCAGGAGGAGACGAAGGCCTTGCGGGAGGCGTCGGTCGCGGCCGCGTCCGAGAAGTACTTGGAGTACGTCCAGCCGCCGATCGAGATGGTGAACCGCAGGTTCGGGTACTTGGCCTTCAGCTGGCGCAGCTGGTTGAAGTTGCCCTTGAGCGGCTGCTCCCAGGTGTCGGTGGTGCCGTCCACGCTGTTGGCGCCGGTGTAGCTGTCCTGGTAGTCCGCGTAGGCGTCGCCCGCGCCGTCACCGGCGTTGGGGTTGTTCTCGTTGCCCGAGTCGGAGGCCTTCACCGCCTGGAAGCAGGTGTGCGAGGTGGGGTGGATGTTGGCGAAGGCGTAGTTGATGACGTCGAGCTTGCTCGCGGCGCCGCTGGTGTCGACGTTCTTCGGGTAGTACGCGTTCTCGTAGATGCCCCACTGGTCGAAGTAGGCCGACCGGAACGGGCTCGCCGCGGGCGCGGCGGAGGTGGTGGTGCTCACCGGCGAGGACTGGGCGGAGCCGTGGGTGCCGGAGTAGCCCTGGACGCTGAAGGTGTAGGCGGTGCCGGGCAGCAGCGAGCTGACGGCCACCGAGGTGCCCATCGAGGTCGCCACCAACTGGCCGCCGGAGTACACCTTGTAGGAGACCGGGCCGTCGCCGCTGGTCAGGGTGGACGGCTGCCAGCTGAGCACCACGGCGTTGCTGGTGACCTTGCTGACGGTCACCCCGGTGGGCGTGGTCACCTTGCCGTCGCCGGCCGGGCCGGTGGCCGTGGCGGTCGCGGTGGGGCTGGCGCTGCCGGTCGGGCTGTTGGAGGCCGTCGGGCTGTTCGACGCGGTCGGGCTGCTGGACGAGGTCGGACTGCTCGACGCCGTCGGGCTGCTGGACGCGGTGGGGCTGGTGCTGCTGGTCGGCCCGCCCGGGCCGGTCAGGCTGAGGTCGTCCGCGCGGTAGGTGCCGGTGCCGTACCAGCCGTGGGTGAAGACCGTCACCGAGGTGGTGCTCGCACCGGTGGTGAAGGTGGTGCTCAGCTGCGTCCAGCCGGTCGCGTTGGGCGCCCAGGTGGAGGCGTTGACGCCGGTGCCGGTCGCGCCGAGGTAGACGTAGCTGCCCTGGACCCAGCCGGCCAGGGTGTACGTGGTGTTGGGCTGGACGGTGACCGTCTGCTGGCACTGCGCGGTGTCGGAGGCGGAGGCGGCGGCGCTGAGCGCGTAACTCCCGCCGTGCACCGGGGTGGTGACGACCGACCCGTTGGCGCAGGTCCAGCCGGCCAGGGTGCCGGTCTCGAAGTCGGCGTTGGTCAGCAGGTTGACCGCGGCGGCCGAGGCCGTGTTGAGCGACAGGGCGAGGGCGGCGCTGCCGGTGGTGAGGGTGGCCGCGAGGGCCAGCGCGGTGGCGCGCCGGCGGGGCGCGGTGGACCGGCGGGTGGCAGGGCGTGCGGGCAGGACTCTGTCGTGCATGCGATGTCCTCCGGATGAGTGGGGGTTTCCGGCGGTGCGACGGCCCGGGGCGGGCCGCAGGGGAGCCGAACCGAGCGCTGTGGGGGCGCGCGGGGACGGGTGACACGAACTGGGCGTACGGTGCCGCGGCACGGCCGGCCCGGAGGCCACCGTGTCACGACATCACAGATTGGACTGGACCAATATTCGCCGTCAAGGGTGCCCGCCCGATGGATGGTTGGCGGACTCCAGGACGGACCTCCAGGACGGACCTCCGGAGCTGTCCCCGGGACGGACCTCCGGATCGGGCCGACCGCCCCGGCGCCGCGACGGAGCGTCGGCGGTCCCGGCGGCGTGCGGGGGTTCCCCGGCCCGCCGCCAGTACCGTGACCGTACGAAGCGGACCCGCCGAACGAAGGACGAGCCATGGACAGCCAGGACTGGGACGACCGGTACGCCGCGAGCGAGCTGGTCTGGGGCGCCGAACCCAACCGCTGGGTGGTCCGCGAACTGACCGGGCACACCCCCGGCCGCGCCCTGGACGTCGCCGCCGGGGAGGGCCGCAACAGCATCTGGCTGGCCCGCCAGGGCTGGCAGGTCACCGGCCTCGACTACTCCGCGGTCGCCGTCGAACGGGCCGAACGGCTCACCGCCGCCCTGCCCGACGAGGTCGCCGACCGGCTCACCTGGCGGCACGGCGACGCCCGCACCTTCGAACTCCCGGCCGACGGCTACGACCTGGTCCTGGTCGCCTACCTCCACCTGCCGGCCGCCGAACGCCGGGCGGCGCTGCGCCGCGCCGCCGCCGCGCTCGCCCCCGGCGGCACCCTGCTGGTGGTCGGCCACGACACCACCAACCTCACCGAGGGCATCGGCGGCCCGCAGGACCCGCGCGTCCTGTTCACCCCGGACGACGTGCTCGCCGACCTCGCGTCCACCGGCCTGCGCACCGTCCGGGCGGAACGCGTCCGCCGCCCGGTGACCGCCGAGGCCGGTCACCGGCGGACACCCGACGCAGACCCGGTCCACCCGGTGGCCGCCGAGGCCGTCGACGCCCTGGTCCGGCTGGAGCGCGGGTAGCGGGCGCATCCTGGCCGACCGGCGACAGCGCCCCGGGCCCGGCCCGGTGGGCGCGCCCACCGTCGGCGCAACGGGGGCCCTGCGGCGGGGCCGGACGACGCTGGGCCGGGTGAGCAACGGGAGATCCGACGAGAAGAGCCCGCACCGGCTGATCGCCCTGACACCGCTGGTGCTCGGCATCAAGGTCCCCACCGGACTGGACGCGGCCGGGTTCCGCAACGCCGTGCACGACGCACTGCCGCAGCTCGGAGCCTGCGCGCCGAGCTTCGCCATCCTCGCCGGCCACTGGCGTGACCACCGCCGGATCCTGCGACTGCCGCCACGCAATTCCTGCCTGCCGGGAGCTCTTCAGCCCTGTCCGTGGATCACCTGAAGCTGCTCTGCGGGCCCTCCGTTCTCACGCGCCGGAGTTCCAGCGGCGGTCTCCGCCGGAGGTCGCCGACCGGCGCCCTGTGTGCAGGACTTCGTCGCTCTCGGGGTCCGCCACCTCCCAGCCGAGCAGAGCGGCCATCCTCGCCGCCAGTGCCTGTGCGGCTTCGTAGGCCGGGGGGCCGCCGCCCGAGGAGCAGATCAGCTCCACCACGTTGACCCGCTGGGGCACCGTGCCCTCGTGGACGGCGTAGCTACCGGTGCTGTCGCACGCGGCGAGGGTCACATGGAGCCAGTCAGGGCCACCCTCGGCCTCGTAGAAGGCGAGGTCGGTCCTCCGAAGGCCGGGCACCGAGTCCAGGCACTCCACCAGCACAGACGCCGGGGTGCTCTCGCTGTAGCGACAGTCCGAGCGAACGGTCAGATACCTGTACATTCCCGCATCCTCGCATCCGCCCGAAGGGGCAAGCGAGGGCGGAACGAGAGAGCTCCGGGCGTAGTCCCTGGCGCGCCCGCCGGGAACCGGCCGCCGGCCAACGGCGGGGGAGCAGGGTTCGGTGCCTGGCGGCAGGCCGGGGGCTGAACCGGGAACCGGGAACCAGGAACCGGGGCCCGCCCCCGGTTCCCGGTCCAGCCCCGCCGGGTCAGTCCCCGGCGGGCTCCAGCGCACCCGTGAGGTGGTCCCAGGCGACGTTGACGTGCAGCCGGACACCGGTGACCAGAGTGTCGTCGTCGGCGTAGAAGTGCGGGTTGTGGTTGACCGCCACCCCGCGCCCGCCCGGCACCGGGACGACCGTGCCCTCGGCGGTGCGCTCGGTGTCCTGCACGCCGAGCATCACGTACAGCCCGCCGAACGCGTTGACGAACTCCGAGACGTCGTCGTACCCGAGCGAGGGCTGCACCTCGGCGACCCGGTCCGCGCCCACCACCCGACGGAAGGTCGGCAGCGCCGCCGCCACCCACTCCGGCCGGTTGTGCAGGGCGGGTACCGGCTGGAGATAGTCCACCCGCGCCGTGCAGTTGTACGCCAGGGCGGTGTGCTCGGCCAGCGTCGCCAGGCGCTTCTCCACCTCGGCCATCTCCGACTCGACGGCGCACCGGATGGTGCCCCAGAGGGTGACCTGCTCGCCGATGATGTTGAACCGGCCGACGTCCTCCAGGTGCCCGATGGTGACCGCGACCGGGTCGTAGGCCGAGCGCTGCCGGTAGAGCTGGCCGATCCCGGTGAGCACGGCCCCGGCGGCGGGCATCGGGTCCTCGCCCCGCCAGGGCGAGGACCCGTGCGTCTGCCGGCCGGTGATCACGATCCGGACCAGCCGGGAGGCGCTCAGCTGGTAGCCCGCGTGGTAGCCGACGTGCCCCTTCGGGTCCGATGTGACGTGCAGGCCGAACACCATGGACGGCGCGGGGTCGGCGAGCGCACCCTCGGCGAGCATCACGCGCGCCCCGCCCGGCTCGTCCACCGGCGGGCCCTCCTCGGCGGGCTGGAAGACGAACAGCACCGTGCCCGGAAGCTCCCCCCGGACGCCGGCCAGGACGGTGGCCGCGCCCAGCAGGATCGCGACGTGGCAGTCGTGACCGCAGGCGTGCGAGACGGGGAACGGGCCGCCAGGGTAGTCGGCGTCCACGACCGTGGAGGCGAAGTCGGTGCCGCAGCGGTCCGGCACCGGCAGCGCGTCGGTGTCGGCGCGCAGCGCGATCACCCCCGTACCCGGGCGGCCGCCGCGCAGCACGCCGACCACGCCGTGGCCGGCGATGCCGGTGCGCACCTCGTCCAGGCCGAGCGCGCGCAGGTGGTCGGCGATCAGCGCGGCGGTGCCGGCCTCGCGGTTGGGGAGCTCGGGGTGGGCGTGCAGATGGCGGCGCCAGCGGATCACCTGGTCGGCGATCTCGGCCGCGCGGCGGTCCAGTTCGGCGTGGAGCGGGTCGACGGGTGCGGCGGCGGGTGGGCCGTCGGCCGTGCTGCCGGTGGTGCCGGTGGTGCTGTCGGACGTGGCGCGGTCCGTGTCGTGGTGCGTGTCGGTCATCGCGTACCCCTCCCGGTGCCAGGATCGTGTGGTGATGATCGTAGAAGCGGGGTACGGGGTTTCCCAGAGGCGACTCGTGCGGACCCGGCCGCTCTACAGTGCTGTAGATTCAGGGTGCGCAGGCGGAGGAACGAGGAGGGCGCGATGAGCGTTTCGCTGGCCAAGGGGCAGAAGCTGAGCCTGGAGAAGCCGGGCGGTGGTCGGTTGGGCGTGGTGCGGATGGGTCTCGGCTGGCGGGCCGTCCAGCGCAAGGGGTTCTTCGCCAAGCTGCTGGCCTCGCAGGAGATCGACCTGGACGCCTCGGCCGTGCTGTTCTCCGAGGGCAAGCCGGTGGACGTGGTGTTCTTCCAGCACCTCACCAGCAACGACGGTTCGGTGCGGCACAGCGGCGACAACCTGACCGGCGGCGCGGGCGACGCCACCGACGACGAGTCGATCACGGTGGACCTGACCCAGGTCCCGGCCGTGGTCGACCAGATCCTCTTCACCGTCAACTCCTTCACCGGGCAGACCTTCCAGGAGGTCGAGAACGCCTTCTGCCGCCTGGTGGACGAGCAGACCGGCGCCGAGCTGGCCCGCTACACGCTGACCGGCGGCGGTCCGTACACCGCCCAGATCATGGCCAAGGTGCAGCGCACGCCCGCCGGTTGGCAGATGGCCGCGATCGGCCAGCCGGCCAGCGGCCGTACCTTCCAGGACCTGATGCCGGAGCTGGTCAAGTACCTGTGACGGCGACGCCGCGGGGCCCGTCCGGGACGAACCGGACGGGCCCCGCGGGCTGTTCACCGGCCCCGGGCGCCGTGGGCCGGGTGAGCCGGGTGGGTCAGGTGAGTTCCAGGTCGCGCCGCTTGAACCCGGCCAGGCCGAGGGCGAGCAGGGCGGCCGCGACCAGGGTGAGTGCGGCGAGCGGCGTCCAGTCCATCCCGGCCGCCGGGAGCCGGGGCACCTGGCCGAACGGCGAGAGCCGGTTCAGCGCGTCCGGCAGCTTCAGCAGCGGGCCGAGGTAGCCGATCACGAAGGCGTACGCCGGGACGAGCCAGGCCAGCGGCGCGGCCCTGGGCAGCCAGCCGTACACGGCCGCGGCGAAACCCACCGTCACCCACTGGGCGGGTGCGAACGCCAGGGCCGCGCCGGTCAGCCGTAGGAACGTGCCCCCGTCGCCGGTGGAGACCGCGCCCGCGAGGCCGAAGCCGAGACCGGTCGCCAGCATCAGCGCGGTGGATCCGAGCAGCGCGACCGTCAGATGGCCGCCCAGCCAGCGGGTGCGGGAGAGGCCGGTGGCGAGCACCGGTTCGGCCCGCCCGGCGGCCTCCTCCGCGCGCGGGCGCAGCGTGGCCAGCACCGCGTAGACGGCGCCCACCACGGCGACGACCAGCATGGTCATGGCGGCGAAGGAGTCGGCGAGGGAATGGCCGCCGAGCCGCGCCAGGGCGTCCCTGAGCTGTTCGACGTCCTTCAGCATCGAGTCGGCGCCGCCGAGCAGTGAGCCGTACATCGCGCCGAGCAGCACCAGCGCCACCGCGAAGCCGCCCAGCAGGCCGCGGTGGAGCCGCAGCGGGAAGCCGAGCGCGGTGCCGAGCGCGGGGCTGCCGACGGGCGGGCCGGGGCGGGTGGCGCGCAGCCCGGCGCCGACATCGCGCCGGGTGCTGAGCGCGAACGCCGCCGCGCCGGTGGTGGCGGCGAGGGCGAGCACCGGCGGCAGCGGCCACCAGCGGTCGTCGACGAAGACGTAGGTGCGCTGGAGCCAGCCGACCGGGGAGGCCCAGGACAGTCCGTTGCCACCGGCGTCCCCGGCCGCGCGCAGGGCGTAGCCGGCGCCCAGTACGGCGAGGGCCAGGCCGGAGGCGGTCCGGGTGTGCGCGGTGAACTGGACGGCGACGGCGGCCACGGCGGCGAACAGCAGTCCGGCGGCGGCGTGTGCCGCTCCGTACAGCAGGGCGCCGCCGGCGGTGATGCCGGGGACGCCGAGGGCGGGCAGCCCGGCGGCGAGCAGCAGGGCGAGCGCGAGGTTGGCGACGGCGGCGGTGGCGAGCGCGGCTGTGAGCTGGGCGTGGCGGCCGACCGCGGTGGAGCGGACGAGTTCGGCGCGGCCGCTCTCCTCCTCGGCCCGGGTGTGCCGGGTGATGATCAGGATGCTCATCAGACCGGCCAGGACGGTCATCAGACCCAGCATCCGGTGCCCGAGCATGGCGCCGTAGGTGTAGTCGCCCAGGTAGCGGGCGGGCCCGGTCAGGGCGAGCACCGCCGGGCTGTCGGAGGCCCGGGCGATCGAGGCGCGGTCGGCGGCGGTCGGGTAGACGGTGTGGAGGCTGTTCGCGGTGGAGAGCGTCAGCAGGCCCAGGCCGAGCACCCAGGCCGGGAGGCGGAGGCGGTCCCGCCGCAGGTCGAAACGGAGCAGCGCGCCGGTGCCGGCCAGCACGCCACCGGGAGGCCGGGGGCGGCCGGCCGCCGTGCCGGCGGAGGCGGCGGTGGTGGCGGTCATCGCGGGGCCCCGCCGTCGCGCTCGTCGCCGGTGCCGCGGTGGCCGTTCGCGGCCAGCTCGTCGCCGTAGTGGCGCAGCATCAGCTCCTCCAGCGTGGGCGGGTGGCTGACCAGGCTGCGCAGTCCGGCCGCGCCGAGCCGCTGGACGGCGGCGTCCAACCGGGCGCCGTCCACGGCGAAGTGGACCCGGTTGCCGTCGGTGCGGACGCCGTGGACGCCGGGCAGGTCCGCCAGGCCGGTGACCGGCCGCTGGGTCTCGGCCTCGATGGTGGTCCGGGTGAGGTGGCGCAGTTCGCCGAGGGTGCCGCTCTGCACCACCCGGCCCCGGCGGATGATGCTGACCCGGTCGCCGAGCTTCTCCACCTGGGCCAGGATGTGGCTGGAGAGCAGGATGGTCCGCCCCTGCCGTTTGGCCTGGAGGACGACGTCCTGGAAGACGACCTCCATCAGCGGGTCGAGGCCCGCGGTCGGCTCGTCGAGCAGCAGCAGCTCGGCGTCGGAGGCCAGCGCGGCGACGATGGCGACCTTCTGCCGGTTGCCCTTGGAGTAGGCGCGGCCCTTCTTGGTCGGGTCGAGGTCGAAGCGTTCGACCAGTTCGTCGCGGCGGCGGCGGTCGTGGTTGCCGTGCAGCCGGGCGAGCAGGTCGATGGCCTCGCCGCCGGTGAGGTTCGGCCAGAGTTCGACGTCGCCGGGGACGTAGGCGAGGCGGCGGTGCAGCTCGACGGCGTCGTTCCACGGGTCCTTGCCGAGCAGCCTGGCGGTGCCGCCGTCGGCCCGCAGCAGGCCCAGCAGCACCCGGATGGTGGTGGACTTCCCGGCGCCGTTGGGCCCGAGGAAGCCGTGCACCTCGCCGGTCTCGACCGTGAGGTCGAGGCCGTCCAGCGCGGTGGTCCGGCCGAAGGACTTGCGGAGGCCGGACAGGGCGATTGCCTTCGTCATGCTCCTGAAGATACCGTAGTTTCAGAAAAACGTGAATATTGGGAAGGCGCTAAAGTCGGGGCGGACGCGGATGTGGCGCTTGGAGGAAGGTGTGCGGGTGAAGCGGGAAGAGCGGGACGCCGGGGCGGTCTCGGAGTTCGTCGAGCGGTTCGCGGCCGAGCTGACGGTGGCCGGGTTTCCCCGGATGCCGGCCCGGGTCTTCTCCTGCCTGATGGCCGAGGACAGCGGCGTGCTCACCTCCGCCGAGCTCTCCGAGCGGCTGCGGATCAGCCCGGCGGCCGTCTCCGGGGCGATGCGCTATCTCAGCCAGACGGGCCTGGTCTCCAAGGAGCGCGAGCCCGGTTCGCGCCGCGACCGCTACCGGGTGTTCGACGACGTCTGGTTCGCCTCCCTGGCCCGGCGTGACGAACTGCTGGTGCGCTGGGTGCGGGTGCTGAGGGACGGTGAGTCCACGCTCGGTCCGGACAGTGTCGCCGGTGAACGGCTGGCCGAGAGCGCCGAGTTCTTCGAGTTCATGATCGGCGAGCTGGACGGTCTGCTGGACCGCTGGCGCGCCCACCGCGCCGCCCTGGCGGGCTGAGGCCCGCGGCGGAAGGCCGCGGTCGGGGTCGCCGCCGCGTTCTTCCGTCTTCGGCGCCGGATTGGCTGGACGCTATATGTAGATCAACGATATATATGACTGCGTGACAGGACGCTTCATGCGAGAGCCGACCCCGCTTCGGGGCACCGCCCTCGCCGGTGCCCCGGGCACGGCTGCGTGCCCGGGCGGTCAGGTGGCGGACGCCGCCCGCCCACCGGCGTGGCAGGGAGCGAGCGAACACAGCGTGCGAGTCGTCGGCGCCGACCGCGCCCGGCCCGACCGAGCCTCCGGGGGAGGCGAGCCGGGCCGGCGCCCGACGGTCCCTCAGGGATTCCCGGGTCGGGTGGACTTCGGTGAACGGGCTGCGGTCCGCCGACGGCGTCCGCTAACACTGGCTGCATGGATGATGACGCTGTGCAGTTGCCGGACCACCTCACCGTTCGGATCGCCCACACCGACGACCCGGTCTCCGCGGTGGCGGGCCTGGAAGCCTGGGCGGCCCGCGAGCGGTACCCGAATCTGCTGATGATGCCACCCGTCTTCGGCTGCCTGGAACGCACCGAGGAGGGGGCCTGGCGGATCCTCGGGTTCCGCTCGACCACCCCGCAGACGGCCCGGGACGACCTCGGCCATGTCTTCCGCTGCTGGGCGCTCGCCGAGCCCGGCCAGTGGGGCGCCGCCACCTGGGAGATCACCGACGAGGAACGGGCCGCCTACACCGCCGGGTACCAGCGGCTGGAGTGGGAGCGACTCGACGAACTGGCCGTCGCCGGGCGACAGTACCGGATCTTCCGCGCGGAACAGGTCCTGCGCGGGGGCCCCGAGGGCGTCGAACCTCCGCGTCCCACCGATCCGGACCCAGCCCCGGTCGGCCAGGGGTACAAGGCGCTCTCCCGCGTCAACGGGTTCGTCATCGACCCGGCCGCCGACGTCACGCTGGTGGACGGCATCCTCCGGCTGGACATGATGTCCCTGGTGCCGACCGGCCACGGCATTCCCGAGGACGTCCGGGCCGAGGCCCGGCTCGCCTCGTACCTGTACCCCAATGTGTTCGTGCTGCCGGTGCACTGCGCCGTCGCCGAGTACGAGGACGGCCGCTGGGGGCCGATGACCAACGCCTGCGAGACCCCGCAGGCCGCCCGCGACAGCCTCGCCGCCTATCTGCGCGAGTTCGCGCCGAGCCTGCTGCCGCACCTGACGGAGGACGAGCGCGCCCGGTACGCCGAGGCGGCCGACCGCCTCGACGCCGAACGCGGGAACAGCGTCGAGGCCGCCGACCGCCGGTTCCAGCTGGTCCGCGTCGAACCGGTCGTCCGCCTCGGCCCCGACGGACCCGAACTGCCCCGCACCTCGGACTGGGACCCGGACGTCCCGTTCAAGGTGCAGGAGCAGCAGGAGCGGGAGGCCGGCCTCTGCTACGACGACGAGGACGACGAGGTGGAGGCGGACGGCTGAGGCGGCGCCGGCGGGGTCAGCGGGCGGTGGGCGAGGGGGAGAGCCCGGCGGTCGGGGTGGCGGCGGCCGTCGGCGCGGACGTGGTCGCCGAGGCCGAGGAGGTCGGCTCGGGGGTGGCGGTCGCGCAGCCGGGAGCGGTGGGCGTCGCGGTGGCCGAGGCGGACGCCGACGGGCTCGGGCCCGTGGTCGGGGTGCCGGAGGGGGCCGCCGTGGGCGTGGTGGTGGGGCACTCGGTCGGGGTGCCGGTGGGCGTCGCCGTGGGTGTGGCGGTGGGCGTCGCGCTCGGGGTCGGGGTCGCCGTGGCGGACGGCGAGGGCGACCCGGTGGGCGTGGGCGTCCCGGTCGGCGTCCCCGTCGGCGTGGTGCCGGGGGTCGTGGTGGGCACCGTCGTGGGAGTTGTGGTGGGGGACGGGCTTCCGGAGGGCGACGGCTGGGTGACCGGCGGCTCGGCGCTCGACGAGGGCTTCGGCAGAGGCTGCACCGGCGTCGGCGTGGTCGTCGGGGCGGTCGGCGGGGTGGCGGCGGCCGGGAGGTCCGGGGTGGTGGTCGTGGTGCCGCTGCCGAAGTGGGCCATCCAGTTCTTGACGGTCCGAAGGTACTCGCCCGAGTTGTTGTAGCTGAGGATGGCCCGGTCGAGCTGCGCCGGGTCGGAGAGGTTCCGCCCGCCGGCGCAGAGGTAGCGCCCGGCGGCCTCGGCGGCGTCGAAGATATTGTTGGGGTCGGCCTTGCCGTCACCGTTGGCGTCCACGCCCCAGACCGCCCAGGTGGAGGGGATGAACTGCATCGGGCCGACGGCCCGGTCCCAGCGGCTGTCGCCGTCGTAGCGGCCGCCGTCGGTGTCGGCGATCGCGGCGAAGCCGTTGCCGTCGAGCACCGGGCCGAGGATGGCGCGGTAGGTCGTCCCGGCGGCGTCCACCCGGCCCCGGTCGGCCTGGCCGGACTCGACCTCGCCGATCGCGGCCAGCAGTTGCCACGGCAGGTGGCAGCCGGGCGAGCGCTGCGCGAGCGCGGCCTCGGCCTTGTGGTAGGCGGCGGAGACGGTCTCCGGCAGCGCGGGCCCGGTACGGAACGGCCCGGCGGACGGGTCGCCCGGCAGGGTGGTGGGCGGCTGCGGCAGGGCCAGCGGGCCGCCGCCGTCCACCGGGCCGCCGGTGCCGGGCGTGCCGAACGCCGTGGGCAGCACGGTGCCGGGCGGCACGGGGAAGGAGGAGCCCCGCGTGGCCGGGTCGGTGACGGGCGGCGCGGCGTCGGCGGCCGCGACCGGGACGAGCCCGAGGCCCGTCACCTGAGAACCGGTCAGCGCGGCGAGCGCCGTGAACGCCGCTGCCGTCCCTGTCACCCGCTTGCCCAGTCGCAGCCTGCGGCCACCCTGTCCGCTGCCGAACCTCGCCATCATGCGGTGCCCCTCCCCGTTGCCGTCCGGACTCCCCGAGAACGGACAGGCTGTCAACATCGTGCCTGCCAGTGCATGACAGAGCTCGTTTCCGGAATGATTAGTATCACGACGATCTGACGCGGACAGGGTGGCCGATGGCGGTCCGGGGCCCCACGGTTCGGTGAACGGGCAGTTCACGGTGGTCGGTCCGGGCAACCGGCGCAAGGCCGGCGGCCCGCGCCCGGTCAGGAGGTGAGCGACACCGCGAGCGTCGTCGCCAGCGCGGCCTCGGCGAGGGTCTCCGCGGGCGCGTTGACGTCGTCGCCCGGACCGCGGTCCTTGACCACCGCGACGGAGTAGGTGTGACCGCCCGCCACCAGGTACAGGATCGGCCGGGTGCCGTCCTTCTTCCACGCGGTGGCGACGGCCTCCTGGCCGATCCCCGGCACGGTGGTGACCGCGAGGTCGCTGTCGGCCCTGACCCGCGCGAGCGTGTCGGGCGCGGTCTCCTTGATGGCGGCGTACGACTGGCGGGATCCCCAGGTGCAGCCCCAGACCGCGCTGCCGTCGCTCGCCGGGTCGGGGTGGGTGCCCCTGAACGGTCCGGCGGTCCCGACGACGGCGACGACCTGGGCGGACGTCAGCATCGTGCAGGCGTCGGCGGGCCGCTTGCCGGCCGGTGCGGCGGTCGGTGCGGGGTTCGCCGCTCCGGCGGCGGGTGTGGCGGGCGTGACGGGCGTGACGGGTGCGGCGGCCGTGGTCGCGGGTGGGGTGGACACCGGCGCGGACGCGGCCGCCGCACCACCGCCGCCCGAGGAGGAACACCCCGCCACCGCGACCGCCGCGAGTGCCAGCGCGGGCAGCCAGCCGTACCGGCGGCCTTCCTGGATCGATGAGTTGACCTGCATGGGGACTCCTTCCGGTGGCGCCCGCCGCTTCGGCGGACTGCGACGGTCAGGATGCTACTGGTTGCCGTCGGCCGGTATTTTCCGTTCCTGCAACGGGAGTTGCCCGGGCGCGTAACGGACGTGAACCGGGCGTGCCCGGGGGCGGAACGGGCGGTTCGGGGCACGGGGGTGGTACAGACCTGCCCGCCCGGGCTCCCCGGCGGCGCCTGCGGCCGCCAGCCCTGACCTGGCCCGATGCGCCGCCCCGAACCCGCCGTGCACGGTCAGGACGGGTGTGCGGGCGGCCGGTTCTACACCATCGCCTCCCCGGGCGGGTGACGTTCTGGTGAAAGTGGTCATGCCAGGAATCGCGGCCCGGCATGCTGTGCCCGTTGACCATGCGGATGGAGGCCCTGACAGTGAGCACGAACCTGCCGGAGACCGTCGCCGAGGGGCCTGCCGTCCTGCCGGCGCCACCTCGGGTGATCGACGACCTGGCCCGCGACCTGACCCACGCCGCGGCCGCCGTCCGGGCGGTGTCCCGCGTCGGCCGGAGCGGCGGGGACGTGTCGGTCGCGGCGTACACGGCGGTGGTGTGCACCGGTCGTTCGGCCGCCCGCGCGCTGGAGGAGGCCGCCGCCTGGTGCCGCCAGGCCCCGGAGGCCGAGGTCCACTCACTCGCCTGGGCCCGCGTCCCGGGCCACCGGGACGACGTCTTCGAGTACCGCGTCACCCTGGCCGTCAGCTTCCCCGACCACGAGACCGGTGAGCATGTCGGCGACACCCATCACGCACCCCACTGACCGCGGTCGGGCCGCCCCGAGTGCCCGGGGCGGGACCGGCACTCGTCGGTCCCGCCCGCGGGCAGCGGCTCCGTCCGGTCTCAGGCACCTTGCGGCGACGGGCAGATGAGGTCACGGGCCGGGGTGCGGCCGGTCAGCAGATAGCCGTCGACGAGGTCCCGCACGCAGGAGTCGGGCCCGGGCGGTCAGGGGATCAGCAGGCCCCAGTAGAGCGCCCAGGGGACGAACACCACGGCGGCGACGGCCAGCAGGCCCAGCCGGACCCGCTCGGCGCGGGCGGGTACGGACGCGCCCGCGGCCGGTCCGCCGCCGGCGCCGCGGATGCGCCGGCGGCGGACGGCGAGCGTGGCGGCGAACCTGACGGCGAGCGCGGTGGCGGCCACCACCGCGGTGACGGCGGCGAGTTGGAGCAGGAGCCAGGGCAGCGGTCGGCCGAGCAGGACCGGGCCGGGGAGGGCGCCCGCCGTGACGACCATGAAGAGGAGGTAGAGCGGGCCGCCGGCCAGGGCCGTCAGCCCGGCGCCGGCCAGCCAGCGGGCGGGGCGGGCCGACGGGGTGCGCGGGGCGTCGGCCCGCCCTCCGGGCCGGAGGCGGCGGACCAGCGCCGTCAGCGGATAGCCGGCGAAGCCGACGCCGCACACCAGGACGGCCGCGAGCTGGAGCCACGGCCCCTCGTAGCCGGCGAGCGGGGTGAGCGCCGTGCTCCGGTACTCCTGCGGCGGCATCGCGTCGACGCTGATCGCGGGCGGCCCGTCGGCCAGGTGGTGGATCCAGGCGGACTCGGCGTCGGCGTAGTCCGGCGGGAGGTCGGACGGGCGGTCGAAGCCGTCGTCGGCGGTGCGGTTGAGGTTGTGCCGGACGCCGGGGACGGCGCGCAGGGTGTAGTGGGTGTTGCCGCCCCGGTCGAGCGCGTCCCGGATGATCGCCGCGCTCTCCTGGGGCGCGGCCTCCCGGTCGAGCGTGCCCCATTCGGCCAGCACCGGCTGGCGCACCCCGGTCCAGGCGGGCACCGGGTCGTAGTCCGCCTCGGGGAAGAGCCCGGCGCCCGCCACCACCCGGGCGGCGGTCCGCTGCATGGCCGGGAGCAGCGACCCGTGCACGCCGTGGTGGCGCAGGTAGCCGCCGTACGCCCAGGCCTGCTGGCGCAGCGGGCTGAGGCCGACCGCCCCGGCGGTGACCACGAACGCGACGTCCGACGAGCGGCCGGCGGCCAGCGAGACCACCCAGGCACCCTCCGACAGCCCCCACACCCCGGTCCGCGACCGGTCGACGCCGGGCCGCTCGCGCAGCGCGGCGAGTGCGGCGAGGGCGTCGTCGGCGAGCTGGGAGTAGTCGCGGTGGGTCATCGAGTACCCGTCGGTGCGCTTGTCGTAGACCAGCGTGACGATGCCGTGCCGCGCGTAGGCCTCGGCGGCGGGGCGCAGTTCCTCCCGGCCGCCGGGTCCGGCCCCGGGCACCATCACCAGCGCGGGCCCCGGTGCGCCGCCCGTGCCGCCGGGGGCGAGCACGGTGCCGTGCAGGGTGACGCCGTCGGCGCCGGTGAACCGGACGTCGGTGGCGGCCACGTCCGCCGTCGCGTTCCCGGTGCCGGCCGAGGCGGGTGGCTGTCCGAAGGCGGCGGACGGTGCCAGGAGCAGCACCGACAGTGCGGCGAGGAGGGCGGCCCGCAGCAGGCCGGCCCGGGCGGTCCGGCCCGGTGGCCGCTCGCGCGTCCGCTTCGGTGGACGAGGCATGGTGGTTCCCCCGTGAGGTCGGGCCGTCTCCCGGCGGCGGTGGATCTCCGGCGGGTCCAGCCTGGCCCGCCGGCCACCCGACGGACCATCAGGAGGGCCCCCGTCCAGGGGTGGGGGCAGCCCCCGGGCCTCAGTACGCCACCGTGAAGCGGGTGCGGGTGGACGGGGTGCTCGGCCTCGTCGAGGAGGGCGACGGCGAGGTCCTCCATGGAAATGCCCTCGGTGTCCACCACGAGTACGTCACGGCCGAGCCGGTAGCGGCCGGTGCGCTCGCCGGGGGTGAGGAGGGCTGAGCCGGGCGGTGCGGGGTTCAGGCGGGCTCGGCCAGGCGGGCCGGTGCGGGCGCGTCGGCTGCCGCAGGGGCCGGTGCGGGGGTCGGTGCGGGGCGCGGGCGCTGGGTCTGGGCGGCGACCAGTGAACCGAGCACGATCAGCGCGCCGAGGGCCTGGACGGGTGAGAGGTCCTGGCCGAGGGCGAGCCAGCCGAGGGCGGTGGCGACCACCGGGCTGAGCAGCCCGAGGAAGGTCACGGAGGTCGGCGGCAGGGCCCGGATGCCCCGGAACCAGAGCGCGTACGCCACGGCCGCGCCGATCAGGCCGAGGTAGCCGTAGCCGAGCAGGTTGGCGCCGGTGAGGTGGGAGGGCGGGGCACCCTCCACGGCGAGGGCGACGGGGAGCAGCAGCAGGCCGCCCGCGGTGAGCTGCCAGCCGGTGGTGGCGAGCAGCGGCGCCGGTGACGTCCACCGCTTGGCGAGGACCACGCCGGTGGCCATCACCACCGCGCCGCCGAGCGCGGCGGCGACCCCGAGGGTGTCGAGCCGGGCGCCGGCCCGCAGCACCAGCAGGCTGACCCCGGCCACTCCGGCGATGCCGGACAGGACGGTTCGCAGCGAGAGCCGTTCGCCGAGCAGCCCGGCGGAGAGTCCGGCGGCGAGCAGCGGCTGGACGGCGCCGACGGTGGCCGCGACCCCGCCGGGCAGGCGGTAGGCGGCGATGAAGAGCAGTGCGAAGAACGCGCCGATGTTGAGCGCGCCCAGTATCAGTGAGCGCCACCACCAACTGCCCTTCGGCAGGCGGCGGGTGACGGCGACGAGCAGCAGCCCGGCGGGCAGGGCCCGGAGCACGCCGGCGAGCAGCGGGCGGTCGGGCGGCAGCAGTTCGGTGGTGACGAGGTAGGTCGAGCCCCAGATGACGGGGGCGAGGGCGGTCAGCAGGACGGTTCCGAGTCGATTCCTTAGCACTAAGCCAATGTATCTCAGCGCTAAGGCACATCTGGGTCCAATCGGGTGGTGTGAGGTATCTCACCGCTAAGGAATCCTCTAGGCTGAAGTGGTGGCAGATCACGTGGACCGAGTGGTGAAGCAGTGGGGCGCGGAGCGCCCGGACCTGGACGTCTCCCCGATGGAGGTGATCGGCCGGCTCAAGCGGCTCTACCGGCTGGTGGACGCGGAGCTGAAGCGGAACTTCGCCGACTACGACCTGGACGCGGCCTCCTTCGACGTCCTCGCCACGCTGCGCCGCAGCGGCCCGCCCTACCGGCTGACCCCCACCGGCCTGATGCGGTCCGCGATGGTCACCTCCGGTGCCATCACCCAGCGGCTCGACCGGCTGGAGGCCCGGGGTCTGGTCACCCGTACGCCCAGCGGCTCGGACGGCCGCAGCCGGGACGTCGCCCTCACCCCCGAGGGCCACGCCCTGGTCGACCGGGCGCTGCCGGCCCATCTCTCCGCCGAACGCCGCGTCCTGGCCGGTCTGGACGCGGCGCGGACCGACGCGCTGGTGGACGCGCTGCGGACGCTGCTCGCGGCGCTGGGGGACGACGCGCACTGACCCGGCCCCGGCCCGGGCGGCCCGTCACTGGGACGGCGTGGTGGTTTCCAGGGCGGCGGTCAGGAGGGTGTGGACGGCCGCGGCGGCGGCCCGGGTGACCGGGTCCGGGTCGTCGAGGCGGTCGGCGATGAGCTCGGCGGCGGCCGCGACGACCGGGGCGGGCAGGGTGGTCTCGCGCAGGTGGAGCAGCTGGGCGGCGGCCCGGTCACCGGCACTGCTGGTCCGGCCGGTGGGGATCAGGGAGGTCAGGCCGCGCGGCTGCTGCTGAGGGCTCGTCATGCGGCCATTCTTCCGGCTGTCGCGCCGCCCGCCGGTCACCCGCCCGTCGCCGCGCGGGTGGCGCCGTCCGTACCGGTGAGGGCGGGTCGGCGGCGCCCCGCGTCCGAACCGTGCGGGGACGGCGACGGGCGCCCGCGCGGGGGAGTCCCCGCACGGGCGCCCGTCCGGACGGCGCGCCCCGCCCGTTGCCGGGGCGTGAGGATCACGGCGTGAGGACCAGCCGGATCGGATTGCCCTCCTTCTTCTCCAGCGCCTCGACGGCCTTGGCGGCGTCGGAGAGGGGGAAGGTCGCGCTCACCGAGCGGGAGAACTCCAGCCGCCCGCCGCGCACCAGGTCGACCAGGTCGACGACGTCCTCGGGTGCCGAGCCGTAGTGGCCGCGGATCTGCTGCTTGAGGTAGCTCAGCAGGGTGCCGTTGGTGACCGTCAGCGGCTTGTCGGTGAGGCCCACCAGCACCAGCCGTCCGTTCGCCCCCAGCGAGGCCATGGCCTGCTCGCGCACCGGTGCCACCCCGGCGAAGTCGAACGCCGCGGCCAGGCCCCGACCGCCCGTGGCGGTGCGCACGGTGGCGGCGAAGTCCGGGTCGGCCGGGTCGAGGGCGAGGTCGGCGCCGAATTCCAGGGCCCGGTCGCGGGCGGCCGGCAGCGGGTCGACGGCGATGATCGGGTACGCGCCGATGGCCCGCAGCGACTGGACGCCGTGGGCGCCGAGGCCGCCCACGCCCCAGACGCCGACGGCCTCGGCGGGGCGCACCGCGCCGGTGCCGGTGATGGCGGCCCAGGGGGTGGAGACCGCGTCGGGGATGAAGCACGCCTGCTCGAACGGCAGGTCGTCCGGGATGGGGACGAGGGTGCCGACGGTCGCCAGTGCGTACTCGGCCCAGCCGCCGTCGTAGTCGACGCCGCGGGTGTGGACGGCGCCGTCGCGGGTCTCGCCGGCCTGGAGCAGCACCCGGTCGCCGACCCGGGCCTCGGTGACGCCCTCGCCGAGGAGGTGGACGGTGCCGGCCACCTCGTGGCCGAGGGTGACCTTGTCGCCCTTGAGGAAGAGGGGCTTGAGCATGCCCTCGATCAGGTGGACGTCGGACAGGCAGACGCCGGCGGCCTCGACCTTGATCAGGACCTCGCCCGGGCCCGGAGTGGGGACGGGGACCTCTTCCAGGGCGAAGGCGCCCTGGGCGACGTCGAGCCGTCCGGCGAGCATCGTTGCGGTGGCGGTCATCCGGATCTCCCTTCCGACGGGGCGGCGGCAGGGGGGTCGCCGACCCGCAGACTTACTTGTTGTTCAACAAGCAAGTTCGACTCTATCATGGGGGTATGGACAATCACGGGGAGCCCTCGGCGGCTCGGACCGCACCGACCGGGTCCGCGGCCGGCCCGATGACCGGCCCGATGGCCGGCCCGCAGACCGGTTCGGCGGCGCGCGAGGCGTCGGGGCAGTCCGGTCGGCGGACCCAGGCGCAGCGTCGGGCCGCGGCCGAGTCGGCGCTGCTCGCCGCGGCCGCCCGGCTGATCGCGGAGCACGGCAGCGCCGGGGTGACGCTGGCGCGGGTGGGCGAGGCCGCGGGCTTCAGCCGGGGCCTGGCCACCCACTACTTCGGCTCGAAGGCCGTCCTGCTGGCCCGGCTGCAGGAGGTGGTGCTCGCCGACGCGACGGCCTCGGCCGTGCCCGAGCGGGCGGGCGGCGGCGCGGTCGAGGAGCTGTTGCGCTTCACGGAGACCTGGCTGGAGGTGGCCCGGCACCCGACCGACCTCCAGCGGGCGCTGCTGGTGCTGGGTGCCGAGGCACTGGCGGGCGCGTCGGAGCTGGCCCCCGCGGTGGCCGAACTCGACGCGCGGATGCGGCTCTGGGTGGCCTCGGTGGTGCGCCAGGGCGCGGCGGCCGGGCAGGTGCGGGCCGGAGTGGACCCGGAGGCGTTCGCGGTGGTCGCGGTCGCCGTGCTCAAGGGCCTGGTCGTGCAGGCCGCGGCGGCGCCCGGAGAGCTGGAGCTGACGGCGGCGGGCGCCGAGGCCCGGCGGTGGATCGCGGGCGCGCTCGCGCCGTGAGGCCCGCCCGGCCGGCGGCGCCGGGGCGATGTCGCCGGTTTTCCTCCGGAATCGTCCGCATGGCCGTGGCGATCCGGGGCAGGCGCCTGCTGGGCGGGCACTCGGCCCGCCCGGCACGGAGAGGAGTCGCCGCGATGGGTACGGACGACAAGCTGCACAACGCCGCGGAGAAGGCCCGGGGCAAGGCCAAGGAGGTCGCGGGCAAGGTCACCGGTGACCGGACCAAGGAGGCCGAGGGCAAGGGCACCCAGGTGAAGAGCGACCTCAAGCAGGCGGCCGAGAAGGTCAAGGACGCGACGAAGCACTGAGCCCGGCCGGGCGGACCGTCGTACGCGCCGAGTCCCGCGCGTACGGCGGTCCGCCCGGCACGGGCCGCCCCCGTCAGGGCCGCACGGCGACCGCCTTGAAGAAGGTGTAGTGGAACGTCCCGCCGGGCTCCGCCGTCCGGCGCAGATCGGCCAGCCCCCGGTCGAACGCGGCGGCCGTGGTGAGACCGGCGGCGAGCGCGTCGGCGCGTACCGACTCGACCATGGCGATGAAGGTCCGCCGGGTGAAGCCCTCGACCAGCGCCGGGCGGCTCCCGTCGGCGTACACGGTGCGCGGCTCGACGGCGACGTCCCGGAAGCCCGCGTCCGCCAGCAGCGGGTGCAGCCGCCGGCCGAGCAGAGCGTCACCGCCGGCCGCCGCCTGCAGCCGGACCAGCTGGTCCACGACCGCCCGGGCGGGGGCGCTGTCCGGGTGGAAGAAGGCCGAACCGTGGTCGCCCTCGACCGCCGTGATCGTGCCGCCCGGCCGCAGCACCCGCCGCAGCGCGGCCAGTGCGGCCTGCGGCCGCGCCAGGTGTTCCAGCACGAAGCAGACGAAGACGTGGTCGAAGGAGCCGTCCGCGAACGGCAGGTCGTGCAGGTCCCCGTGGTGCCAGTCCACCCGGGCGCCGGGCGCGTGGGCCGCCACCGCTTCGCGCGCCCGGGCGAGCGACTCGGCCGAGAGGTCCGCCGCCGTCAGCCGCACGCCCGGGCTGGACGCCAGCAGGTGCACCGTCTGCGCCCCGACGCCGCAGCCCGCCTCCAGCACCCGGCCGCCCGCCGGGTACGCCGTACCGGCGTGCAGCAACTCCGCCAGGGTGTCGGCCTGTTCGCCGAGCCGCCGCGCCTCGGTGACCGAATACCCGTGCACATAGCCGGGACGGTGGTCCTGAACGTCCTCGTGCACCGCCGTGCGGTGCGTCGTCTCCGTGGTCATGCCCCCACCCTGGCCGCACAATGGACCGGTGAACAGGTCCAATGAGAGCGCCGTTGACAGGTCCAAAAGGGCCGGCGCCTCCGACTTCCTCCAGCTCGACACCGCCGACGCCCCGCCCGGCGGGCTCGCCGACTGGCTGGCCCGGCGGCTGCGGGAGGCGATCGCCGACGGCCGCCTCCCGGTCGGCACCCGGCTGCCCGCCGGCCGGGTACTGGCCGGAGAGCTGCGGGTCTCCCGGGGGGTCGTCACCGACGCCTACCGGCGCCTCGCCGAGGAGGGCCAGGTCGTCGGCCGGGGGAGGGGCGGCACCGTCGTGGTCGGCGCGCCCGCCCCGCCCCGGCCCGCCCCGACGGACGCCGCGGACCCGCCGCCACCCGGGCGGTCGTGGCACCCGGGCGAACCCGCCGCACTGTTCGACGCCGACCCCGTCCCCGAGACCTTCGACGCGCTGCGCGCCGCCCCCGCCCGGATCGACCTCTCGCCCGGCGTGCCCGACCTCGCCGCCTTCCCCCGCGCCGCCTGGCTGCGCGCCGAGCGCGCCGCCCTCGACGGCCTCCGCCCCCACGACCTCGGCTACGGCGACCCGTGCGGCACCCCCGCGCTGCGCCGGGCCGTCGCCCACTGGCTGGCCCGCAACCGCGGCATCCGGGCCGACCCCGACGAGGTGCTGATCGTCGCCGGCACCGCCCAGGCGCTCGGTCTGCTCGGCCAGGTGCTCGGCGGCAGCGGCATCACCGAGATCGCGGTCGAGGACCCGGGCTCGCTCGGCACCCGCCAGCACCTCGGCCACTGGCTCACCGCCACCCCGCCCGTACCGGTGGACGCCGAAGGCCTCCGGGTGGACGCGCTGCGCGCCACCGGCGCCCCCGCCGTCCTGGTCACCCCGGCCCACCAGTACCCGACCGGCGTGGTGCTCGGCGGCGGGCGGCGGCGCGAACTGATCCGCTGGGCCGGCGAGGGCGGCCTGGTCGTCGAGGACGACTACGACGCCGAGCACCGCTACGACCGGCCCCCGGTGCCCGCGCTGCGCGCCGTCCTCCCCGACCGGGTCTGCTACGCGGGCAGCGTCTCCAAACTGCTCGCGCCCGCCCTGCGCACCGGCTGGCTGCTCGTCCCGCCCCGGTACCGGGAGGCCGTCGTCGCGGCCAAGCGGTTCGCGGACCTCGGCAACGCCGTCCTGCCGCAGCTGGTCCTGGCCCGGCTGATGGACTCCGGCGAGCTGGAACGGCACCTGCGGCTGCTGCGCCGGCGCCACCGCCGCCGCCGGGACGCGATGATCGCGGCGATCGGCGCCCACCTGCCGGGCGCGGCCGTCCACGGCGCGGCGGCCGGGCTGCATCTGATGCTCACCTTTCCGGCGGGCCTCCGCTGCTCCGACACCGAACTCGCCGCGGCGGCCCTCGCCCACGGGGTGAAGGTGCAGCCGCTGTCCTGGCACGCCCGGCTGCCGCACCCGCCCGGGCTGGTCCTCGGCTACGCGGCGGGCGCACCGGGCGAAATCGAGGACGGCATCGCGGTGCTCGGCCGGCTGCTGCGCCGGATGGGGTGAGGCGGGGGCGGCGGGTGGGGTGACGCGGGGCGCCGACGGGCGCGTTGCGCGGCCCGGGGCCGGACCGGTCTCGGTACCGTGACGCACCGACCCCCCACCCCCACCCCGGGAGGCCCGATGCCGTCGCTCCGGCGGACCGTCCGTGCCGCGGCGCTCGCGGTGCTGCTCACCGCCCTGCTCCCGGTCCTGGCCGGGTCGGCGTGGACACCCCATCGGGCGGCCCGGTGGTCGCCCGCCCCGACCGAGAGGGCGACGCCCATGTCCACACCGGAGTCCCGGCTGCTCGCCGGCCGGCGGATCGTCTACTCCTACCCCGGCCCGGTCCCGCCGCCCGCCCTGCTCCGGGCCATCCGCGAGGGCCGGGCGGCCGGGGTGATCCTGTTCGGCGAGAACATCACCGGAACCGAACAACTCCACTCCGCCGTCGACCAGTTGAAGCGGGCCGCGGCGGAGTCCCCGGGGTCCGCGCCGCTGCTGCTGATGACCGACCAGGAGGGCGGAAAGATCCGTCGGCTGCCCGGGGCGCCCGAACTCTCCGCCCGCCGGACCGGCCTGGCGCCGGACCCGCTCGCCGAGGCCGCCCGCTCGGGCACCGGGGCCGGGAGCAACCTCGCGGGCGCCGGTCTGAACGTCAACCTCGCACCCGTCCTCGACGTCTACGACACCGCCGACGACTTCATCGACCACTTCGAGCGCTCCTACGGCCAGGACCCCGCCACCGTCGGCGAGTTGGGAAGCGCCTTCCTCGCCGCCCAGCAGAGTCTGCGGATCGCCGCCACGGCCAAGCACTTCCCCGGCCTCGGCTCCGCCGCCCGCGACCAGAACACCGACGAGCGGCCCGTCACCCTCCCCGTCCCGCTCGCCGACCTCCGCGCCCGCGGTGAGGAGCCGTACCGGGCCGCGATCGCCGCCGGGGTGCGGCTGGTGATGGCCTCCTGGGCCGTCTACCCGGCGCTGGACGGGGAGCGCCCGGCCGGCCTGTCGCCGGTCGTGGTCCAGGGCGAGCTGCGCGAACGCCTCGGCTTCCGGGGCGTCACCGTCACCGACGCCCTGGAGGCCGGCGCCCTCGCCCCGTACGGCGACACCGGCGCCCGGGCGATCGCCGCCGCCGAGGCCGGGATGGACCTGCTGCTCTGCTCGGCCCGGGACGTCCAGCAGGGCGACGACGCGGCGGCCGCGCTCGCCGAGGCGCTGGACGGCGGCCGGCTCGACCGCGCCGCCTTCACCGGGGCGGTCCACCGGATCGGCGAACTCCGGTCGGCCGTACGGTAGTCCGCCCCGTCGGGGCCGCCGGACGGGCGCTCCGCCCGCCCCGGCGGTCCCGACGGCACCCGGTCAGCTGCCGCTGTGGCGGAGCATGTCCTCCCGCTCGACGACCTTGACGCGCTCGCGGTCCTCCGCCGCGCCCAGGGCCCGCTCGTGGGCGTCGAGCCGGTACCAGCCGTCCCGGGTGGTGTAGCGGACGCCACGTTCCTCCAGGAAGGCCGTGACGGCGTCCGGCTCCGGTGCGGTGGCGCCGGGGAGGCGGCCGGCGGTGTGGTCGTCGAGCAGGCAGGCGACGGTCTCGTTGGCGTCGCCCTTGGTGTGGCCGATGAGCCCGACGGGACCGCGCTTGATCCAGCCGGTGACGTAGACGGCGGTCTCGTGGCTGCTGTCGGCGGCCAGCACCCGGCCGGCCTGGTTGGGGACGGTGCCGGAGGCCAGGTCGAAGGGCAGCTTGGGCAGCTCGTCCGAGTAGTAGCCGACCGCCCGGTAGACGGCCTGGACGTCCCAGTCGGTGAAACGGCCGGTGCCGCGGACGTTGCCGGTGCCGTCGAGCTCGGTGCGTTCGGTCCGCAGCCCGACCACGCGCCCGTCCTCGCCGAGGATCTCCTCGGGGGACTCGAAGAAGTGCAGGTGGACCCGGTGGGGGCGGGTGCCGGTGTCGCGGATGGCCCACTTCTCCAGGGTGGAGGCGACCATGTCGGCGTGCCGGTTGCCGCGGCGTTCGGCGATGGAGCCCTCGTCGTACTCGATGTCCTCGGGGTCGACGATGACCTCGATGTTCGGGGAGTGGTCGAGTTCCCGCAGCTCCATCGGGCTGAACTTGGCCTGCGCGGGGCCGCGGCGGCCGAAGACGTGGACCTCGACGGCCTTGTTCCGCCGCAGGCCCGCGTGGACGTTCGGCGGTATCTCGGTGGGCAGGAGCTCGTCGGCGGTCTTGGCCAGGATCCGGGCGACGTCCAGGGCCACGTTGCCCACGCCCAGGACGGCGACCTTCTCGGCCTCCAGGGGCCAGGTCCGCGGGACGTCCGGGTGGCCGTCGTACCAGGAGACGAAGTCCGCGGCGCCGAAGGAGCCGTCCAGGTTGATCCCGGGGACGTCCAGGGCCCGGTCGGCCATCGCGCCCGTGGCGAAGACCACCGCGTCGTAGAAGCGGTGCAGGTCGTCCAGGGTGATGTCGCCCGGGTAGTCCACATTGCCGAAGAGCCGTACCTGCGGCTTGTCCAGCACCTGGTGCAGCGCGGTGACGATGCCCTTGATCCGCGGGTGGTCGGGCGCCACGCCGTAGCGGATCAGCCCGAACGGCGCGGGCATCCGTTCGAACAGGTCGACGGACACCCCCGGGTCCTGCGCGGCGTCGGACTTCAGCAGCGCGTCAGCGGCGTAGATGCCGGCCGGACCGGCGCCGACTATTGCGACACGGATGGGACGAGGCATGCGAGACGTTCCTCCAGGCAGCGCGGACAGACGGATCGAGACAAGCCCACCCGGTGGGCCCGCGGTAGTCGGTGGCGGTCTATGGGCCCATAGCTCCAAGCTATGACCGGCGTGTCCCGGCCGACCCGCGTGCTCCTGACGGCATCAATGTCACCGGCCCCGCCGAGAGCCGGGCAGTCATGTCACCCAGAAGCATATGGCACCAGGTGACAGAATCCTCGGGCAGCCCTCGGGCGGCCCTCGACCCGCCACCACCGGTCCCGCCCAGGAGGAACCCCGCATGCACCCGAGCCCGGCAGGCCGCACCGCCGCCTCCACCGGACTGCGCGACCGCAAGAAGCTCAGGACCCGCGACGCGCTCCGCCACGCCGCCCTCGACCTGTTCGGCTCCCGGGGCTTCGAGGGCACCACCCTGGACGACATCGCGGCCGCGGTCGACGTCTCCAAACGCACGGTGCTGCGCTATTTCACCGGCAAGGAGGACGTCCTGCTCGCCGTGTTCCGGGAGATGGCCGCACTGACCGCGCACGAACTCGTGCGCAGACCCGCCGGTGAGGCCCCGCTGACCGCGCTGCGCGAAGCCACCCGCCATGCCCTGTGCGAGGTGGCCCGGGCCCTTCCCGACCACCGCGGCACGCCGACGTGCGTCGCCGTCCTGGAACTGGTCGCGCGCACGCCGGGTCTGCTCGGCTCCCTCCACCACGCCCTCCTGGCCCACCAGGACGCGCTCGCCACGATCCTCGCCGCGCGTGAGCACCTCGGGGACCCGGCCGACCCGCGCCCCCAGCTCCTGGTCTCCGTGCACGCCGCGGCCATGACGGTCGCCGTCCGCTCCTGGCAGGCGAGCGGCACCCGGGACCTGGACACCCTGCTCGGCACCGTCGACGCCTGCTTCGGCAGCCTCGGCTCCGCGATCGCCGGCCGCTGGTCGGAGGCCGGCTGATCCGCCCGGCCGCCGCCGCTCAGGTGTCGAGCAGGGTGCGCAGATCCACGGTCCGGTAGCTGCGGGCGTGGACGGCGTCGATGATCAGGGGCAGCGCCTCGGCGTCCAGACAGGTGCCCGGGCCGTTCTCCTCCGGTGTGCCGACGTGGAGCTGGAGGATGGCGCCGAGCCCGTGCCCGGCGGCGGCCATCGTCCGGACGGCGGACGGGTGCCGGTCGGCGAACTCCCCGGTGGGGAAGACGGTGGCCGGCGCCGTCCGCTCCCGCGGCACCGCCAGGGTGGTGTCCAGGCCGGTGTCGTTCCAGGCCGCGTTGAAGGTCGGCGCCAGCACCCGGTCCTCGGTCGGGATCCGCCGGACCTCGGTGCCGAGCAGCCGCGCGGGCGGGGTGGCCGCCGCGACCAGGGCGAGGACGGCGGCGAGGGCGGCCACGGCGGTGGGGATGTGTTTCACGCTCCGTCCAACGCGCCGGCCCCCGCCGGGGCACGCGCGGCCCCGGGCACGCTGGGATCTCGCCATCGAAGGTCAACTTTTAGCCTGTTGCACGGTTTCCTGTGCAGAACTTGACTCAGGCATTGGAAACCCATGAGAAGGTCACGTCATGGCACATGTGAAATGTCACATGTGCCATGACGTTATGTCCACCAGATGAACAAGATGAACGTCAGGAGACTTCGATGAACCGAATCGCCCAGATCGCGGCGGGCGCCGCCGGTGCGGTCGCCCTGCTCGCCGTCCCGGTCCAGGCCGGCGCGGCCACCACCGGTGCGACCACCCTCACCACCACCACGACCTGTGGTGCCTGGGGGCTGCAGTCCGGACTGGGGACCACCCTGTGTGCCGACGTCACCGGTGACAGCGTGCAGCTCTACGGCCAGATCAGCCTGGCGGGCCCGCCCAGCCCGGGCAGCCCGGAGCTGCCGACCCGTCAGCTGCTCACCAGCGTCTCCGGCCAGGTGGTCGGCGGCGCCTCGCTCGGCACGGTCAGCGGCGGCACGCTGTTCAGGGCCACCACCGTCCGGGTGAACGGCTTCAGCGGCACCGTGCCGTGCGGCTCCACCGTCCACGGCAGCTTCAGCGTGGTCGACTTCGGGTGGGGCCCGTCCCCGGTCACCGTGGACGTCCCGGTCGTCTGCTGACCGCCGACCACAGCGGCTGACGGGTCCGGGGCTGCCAGCCCCGGACCCGTCGGTCGTTTCCGGGTGCCTCCTGCCCCGGCGGCGCGGGCCGGGCCCGGCCTTCCCCGGTGGCCGTCGACGGTGACAACTTGAAGAAATCTTCATCCATAAGGATGATGCTTCCTGGCCGTGTGCGCCCCGCGTGCGAGGCCCGGGTGCCCGGCCCGGCTGTCCACCCACGCGAGGCACAGCCACCCGGGCACCACCCGCCCGGGCAGCAACCACCCGAGCACCAGGGAGAGAGCGGACGATGGCGGTCCCGCTGTACCAGGCCAAGGCGGAGTTCTTCCGCACCCTCGGGCATCCCGTCCGGATCCGCGTCCTGGAACTGCTCCAGGACGGGCCGCGCCCGGTGCGCGAACTGCTGGCCGAGATCGGGATCGAGCCGTCCAACCTCTCCCAGCAGCTCGCGGTGCTGCGCCGGACCCAGCTGGTCACGGCCACCCGGGAGGGCAACACCGTGGTCTACGCGCTGAGCACCCCGGACGTCGCCGACCTGCTGCGCGCCGCCCGCCGCATCCTCACCGAGCTGATCACCGACCAGGGCACGCTGCTCACGGAGCTGCGGGCGCCCGCAGCCCAGCTGAGGAGCGGCTGAGCGCCGGGTGGCCCCGCCCCGGCCGGGCCACCCGACAGCCGCGCCCGCCGCACCCGACCCACCGAAGGAGAACCCGGCCATGGCCGACGGCACCAGCGACGAGAAGAGCAGGCGCAAGGCCATGCTCATCCGCGCGGGCATCTACATCTTCGCCACGCACCTGTTCGCCGGCTTCGTGCTGCTGCTGTTCACCCTCGGCGACCGTCACTGAGGTAGCGGCGGCTGGTACTGGTCCAGGCGTAGACGCCGTCGACCAGTTCCCGGGTGCCGTTGAGGTACCAGAGGCCCGCCGGGTGCCGGCGCAGCAGCCGGCGGCGCAGGGTCTCGCTCTCCTCCCTCAGGTCCGAGATCCGGGCGCGGACCTCCAGGACGGCCTCGCGGCGGGTACAGCCGCGGACCCGTTGCAGGGTCAGGACGGTGTTGAAGGCGGTCGCCGTCTGGCGCTCCTCCCGTTCCAGTGAGAACAAGTCGTTGATCAGCGTCGCGGCGTCGGCGGTGTGCGCGCGCAACCGGTGCAACGCGGGCTCGGCGTGCAGCCCGTCCGGCGCGTCGGCGCCCTGGACCCGTTCCAGTATGTTCATGAACGGGTAGAGGCAACTGGCGTGGCGGCGCAGGCCCATGGTCTCGGGGAGGCCGGGGGCGGTGCCCTTGGCCCGGTGCGCGGACTCGGTGAGGAAGGTCTCCAGACAGGTCCGCCATTCGCGGGCGGCCCGGTCCCGCCAGGCGGGCGACATGGGACCGCCCTGGCGGTGCCAGAGTTCCCGCCAGGCGTACAGGAGTTGGGCGCCCACCGAGGTCGGGGTCGGGTCGTCTCCGGCCAGGACGGCGAGCAGCGGGTCGATGATCGCGTGGGCCTCGGCCGGGTGGCGGCCGGGGGTGCCGTCGAAGCGGTCGTCGAGGATGGTGAACCAGCCGAGCAGGTCCACCAGCAGGTCGAGTTCGGCGCCCCCGGCACGGGGGTACGCGTGGCCGATCAGCTTGGGCAGCCCGTAGGCCTGGTAGCGGGGCAGGCCGCTCAGGGGAAGCAGGCCGTGGTCCAGCACCCAGTCGGCGTGCCGTGCGGTGGTGGCCCGTAGCTCGCCGGAGGCCTGCGACCCCTCGGGGGTGCGCAGTTCGGCGGGGATGCGGGCGGGCATGAGGACGGCGGCCGGGCAGACGGTGGCGGGCGGATGGGCGGTCAGGGCCGGCTGAACCGCCGAGGCCGGCCGTGGCACGGCGGCGGTCCGCGGCACCGGGGCGGCGGTGCGTGCCGCCGGGACGGTCCGTGCCGCCTGGGCGGCCGGCGACAGCGGTGCCGCCCGCGGGCCCGGGATCAGGCACGGGCTCGGGGCCTCACCGTCACCGGGGGCCGCGCCGTCCTGCGGGGTGGCGGCGCCGCCGGGGCGGGAGCGGGACGCGTGACCGTTGCGCGGGGTCAGCCGGATGCGCAGCCCCTGGGCCTGGACGGTCGTCCAGACCACCTCGCGGGCCCTGGTCCCCGCGACGGCCACCGGCCGCCACCGGCGCAGAATCGCGGCGGCGGCCACGGTCAGCTCGGCCCAGGCGAAGGCCTCGCCGATGCACTTGTGCTTGCCCGCCCCGAACGGCAGGAACGCCTGCCGCCCGGCACCGGCCGCGTCGCCGCCCTCACGCCAGCGCTCGGGCCGGAACCGCAGCGGCTCGGGGTAGAGCGCCGGGTCGCGGTGCAGGGCGGTGAGGCTGTACAGCAGCTCGGTGCCGGCCGGGATCAGGTACGGGCCGAGCTCGACCGGGACGGCGGCGGTCCGCATCAGGAAGGCGTTCGGCGCGTGCAGCCGCACCACCTCCTGGGTGACGCTGCGGGTGTACGTGAGCTTCGCGAGCGCGTCGGGGGTGGGCACGGCGCCGGCCGGGAGGTGCTCGTCCAGCTCGGCGAGGACGCGGGTCTCCACCTCGGGGTGCCGCAGCAGTTCGTCGAGCAGCCAGGTGAGCGTGGTGGAGACGGTCTCGGTGCCCGCGCCGAACATGGTGATCGCCTCGGAGCGTACGTCCGCCTCGGTGAGCGGCCGTTCGGTGGCCGGGTCGGTGGCGGCGCGCAGCAGCGCGGGCAGGGTGCCGTTCGTGCCGCCGGACCGGGCGCCGCCGCTGACGGCCTGGTCGACCACCCGGTTGAGCACCCGGACGGCGTTCTCGAAGCGACGGTTGACCGGTAGCGGCAGCCGGGCGAGCTTCGGGTGCGGGTAGAGCGACTGGACGATCTGGCCCTTGACCAGGTCCGGCAGCGCCCGGTGGAAGTCGACGGTGGCGTCCTCGCTCAGCCGCGCGTCGAACAGCGTCCTGGTGACGATCTCCAGCGCGAGGTGGTTCATCTCCTTCGCCACGTCCAGTTCCTGGCCCGGTCGCCAGCGTCCGGCCCGTTCCTCGGTGACCTGGTGCATCACCGCGAGGTAGTCGGCCATCCGGTCCGGCCCGAAAACGGGCTGGATCAGCCGGCGGCGGTCCCGGTGGGCCTTCCCCCCGGACATCAGCAGACCGTCGCCGAACGCCGTTTTGAGAGTGTCCTGGACGGCGCCGCGTGGGCAGTCGTAGGCGAGGGCGACGAGCAGGGTGTGGACGAGACTCGCGTCGGTGACCACGCAGACCGTCCGTGGGCCCAGCCGGACCTGCACCACACCGCCGTGGCGGGAGAGCGAGCCGAGGAAGCCGAGCGGGTCGCGTAGCAGGGCCGGGGCGTGGCCGAGGCCCGGTACGGCGCCGGGCGCCGGCGGGGGAGCGGTCGAGGGGGTTTTCGCGGGAGCCGTTCCGGGCGGAACGGCTCGTCTACGCGTCTCGGTCGTCAGGATCATGGCATCACCTCTCACCAGATGGGCCGACGCGGCGGTACTGCCGGAGCCGGAGCCGCGAGAGCCGGGAGACGAGGGTCCCTCCAGCGCGGACCCCCGCGCGCGCCGCTCCCGGAGGGCGCACTCAATAGAGAACGCGCCGTTCGATCAGGCGTTGCGCCAAATGCCCGTGGATCACCCCATTGGTGGATCGGCCGCGCGCACTCGGGCGGAATTCCGGCTCCGGGCGGGCCGGACGGCGGTTCGGGGGGTGGCGCGGACGGCTCAGAACCGGCGGCCGGGGCCGGCCGGTTCCTCCTCCGGGCGGGCGGGCGACAGCCGGCGCGGATGGCCCGGTTCCAGCGGGATCGTCTCTTCCACGGGCGGAGTCTGGCCCGGTCGCCCCCGTGCCCGCAACTGACCCATCGGCCGATCGAGCGGACGCGCCGGCGCGGGTCGTCCGGCAGGCCCTTCCGCGGCCCCGGCCGACCTGCGCGGACCAGGCCGGAGCGGGGGGAGGACCGTTGCCCGGCAGGCAGGGTCTTTCGGCCCTCGGCCGGAGGCCCTCCGCAGGTCCAGCATGGTCCGGAACCAAGGAGGATCCTGATGACCCGTCTGCGCCACCGGCCTGCTCTCGACGTGCGGGTGGAGATCCGAGGCGAACTCCACCGCGACGACGCCGAGTACGCGCGCGCCCGGGCGTTGGAGCTGACGGCGGCGCTCGGACCGGACGCGCACGCGGCCCGTATCAGGCTCACCCACACCCGCTGCCGGGAGGTGTCCAGGCCCGCCGTGGCCCAGGCCGAGATCGAACTGGACGGCGTCGGCACGGTCCGGGCGCAACTGGCCGCCGGGACCATGCGCGAGGCGGTGGACCTGGCGCTCGGCACGCTCGGCGGCCGGGCCGCGCGGCTGCGCGAGCAGGGGGACATAGGGCTCGCCGCGGCGCACGACAGCGCTTATCGGCCGCAGTACGCCCCGCGCCCGCTCGCCGAACGACGGATCGCCCGCCGGAAACCGGTCGTTCTCGCCCGCCGCGCGCCGGACGAGGCCGTGCGCGAGATGCTCGCCCTGGACCGCCGCTTCCATCTCTTCTCCGACGCGCTCACCGGCCAGGACAGCCTGGTCCACCGCCGGCCGGGGGGAGACGGCTTCCGGCTGGTCCGGGCCCATTCGACCGCCCGGTTCGGCGGCTCCGCGCTGCCCCTGACCGAGAGCCCGCACCCCGCGCCGCGGCTCGACCTGTCCGAGGCGGCCCGCCAACTCTGGCTCACCTGCTGGCCCTTCGTCTTCTACGCCGACCCCGGGGACGGCCGCGGCCGGGTGCTGTACCGCCGCTACGACGGCCACTACGGCTTGATCACGCCGGTAGCGGAGGCCCACTGATGGGCAGGAACTGATCGCCACCGGCTGACGGGTACGCGACGACGGCCGGTGCGGCACGGCGGCCACGACACGGCCGGCGTGGGCACGACAGGCGTTGGCACGACAGGGCGTTCACGACCGACGGGCACCTCCACAAGACGGGAACTGGGACCATGGACTGCGAAGAAGTCATGCTGACCGTCCGGATCACCGCCGCGGAGCGGGGGCTGCTGCGCGAGCTGGCGCGTGGTCACGGCAGCGACGTCTCCGAGGTGGCGGCGGACGGTCTGCTGGACGTCATCCCCGCCCTGCACGGCGACGCGGGCGTGCTGCGCCTGCTGTGCGTCCTCTCCCGCCCCGCGCCCTGCGCCGTGACGCTCTGGCTGCCCGCGCCGCTCGCCGACCTCCTCCCGCTGGTCGGTGACCGGGTCACCCGGGCGAGCGGACTGCACATCGGGCCGGCCAGCGCCGCCCTGGCCGCCGCCCTCCGGCTCTGGCTGGCCGAGGACCCGGACCAGCTGGCCGCCTCCCTCTCCCGGCTGCACGCGCACGGCCAGCCGGTGGGCGTCGTGCCCGTGGTCCGGTCGCCCGCGCTGGGCGCCCGGGTCGCGGCCTGACGGGGCCTCGACCGGTCTCCGGCAGCGTGCGGGAGTGGGGTGGGTGACACCTGTTCGGACCTGGGGCCGACGCGGCCCGGGTGGCATGTCCGGGGCGGGAAATCGGCTGGTCAGGGCTCTGGCCACGGACCCCCGGCGGGTCTAGCATTCCGGTCACGGCCGCCGGTGTCCGAGCCTGTGGACGACCGGCCGGGTGGCCGCCACCACCCCATGCCGGGGAGCGCACACCCCCCCGAGTGCGCTCCCCGGCGCCGCTGCCCGCTGCCCGCTGCCTGTTGCCGCCACGACCGCCGGAACCATCGCTCCTGAACCATCGTCCCCACTGTCACCGGCCGCCACCCGAGGCGTCCGGCCGACCGCAAGGGAGCGTCCGCGTTGAAGAAAGTTCTGATCACCGGCGGCGCGGGATACATCGGCAGCACCGTGGCCTCCGCGCTGCTCGACCAGGGCATCACGCCGGTCGTCCTCGACGACCTCTCCAAGGGCCGGGCCGAGTTCGTCGAGGGCCGCGTCTTCTACCGGGGCGACATCGCCGACGCGGCCCTCCTCGACCGCATCTTCGCGGAGCACCCCGACATCGACGCCGCCCTGCACTGCGCCGCGCGGATCGTCGTCCCGGAGTCCGTCTCCCAACCCCTGTACTACTACCGCGAGAACGTCGCCAAGACCGTCGAACTGCTGGAGTCCCTCCAGCGCAACGGCTGTACCCGCGTCGTCTTCAGCAGCTCCGCCTCGATCTACGCGCCCACCCCGGACGCCCGGGTCGACGAGAGCTGCCCGGTCGACGCCAACAGCCCGTACGCCCGCACCAAGCAGATGATGGAACAGGTCCTCCAGGACTGGACCCGCGGCCATGGCGCCGAGGAGGTCCGCGTCATCACCCTGCGCTACTTCAACCCGATCGGCGCCGACCCGCGGCTGCGCACCGGTCTGCAGGACCTCCACCCGACGCACGCCCTCGGCAAGCTGATCGAGGCCCACGCCACCGGCACGCCGTTCACCATCACCGGCGTCGACTGGGCGACCCGCGACGGCTCCGGCATCCGCGACTACATCCACGTCCAGGACGTCGCCGAGGCCCACGCCGCCGCGCTCACCCGCTTCGACGAGGTCATCAAGCCCGCCGCCGACGACCGCTACCGGGTCATCAACATCGGCACCGGCGAGGGCACCACCGTCCGGGAACTGGTCACCGCCTTCGAGCGCGCCGTCGGCACCACCCTCGGCACCCGCGAGGCGGACCCCCGCCCCGGCGACGTCATCGGCTGCTACGCCGGCATCGACACCGCCCGCGACCTCCTCGGCTGGACCCCTCGCCGCACCATCGACGAAGCCGTCACCGACGCCCTCGCCTGGCGCACCAAGTGGTCCACCCACCTGGCCGCCTCCTGACCTTCCCCGAGCCGGCCGGGGCCATGGGGTGATGCTCCATGGCCCCGGCCGGTGTCAGTCAAGGGCGGCGGTGCCCATGAGTCGGACGAGGAAGTGCTGGGTCTCCTCGTCCGTGGAGTACAACCGGAGGGCCTTGGTGCCCCGAGTGGCCAGCACCCGGTAGGTGTTGAGCGCGAGGGGCAGGTACTCGGCGGCGTCGACCCCCCGCATCGCGGAGTCGTGACTGGCCTGCGGGCGCCCGTGCCAGCGGTTGCCCCGACGGACCAGATCATCTCCGATGATCAGACCGGCATACTCGTACTCCAGTCCCTGCGCGGTGTAGACACACCCGACCTGGCGGTGGCCGCCGGCACCGTTGGCCCACAGCTGGCGCACGGGCGCCACGGCCGAGCCGTCCTCGCCGAGGACGGCCGTGCGGGAGTTCCAGGCGGCGGACCAGATCCGGTCGTGGGTGCCGCCTGGCGACGGCACCCGGATCTGGACGTCCTCGGCCAGAACCCCGCCCTCGCTCCAGTCCCAGCAGAATCCGGCGGCGATACGGGCGTTGGTGCTCGAGGTGTTGTTCCGCCGGATCCAGGACTCCAGGTCGAAGGGATCGGATGCGACGGCCACCTCGTAGTCCTGATCGTTCCAGGGGCGTGGCCGGCCGTAGAAGAGGTCGTCGATCCAACCGGTGAAGGCTCTCGAGCCGGCGTTGCGGAAGGACCCGGCGAGGGTGAGCGGCTGGAAGTCGCGGCCCGACTGTTCCGCCAGGTGGCGCAGTTCCCCGACGGTGACGCCCTCCCGGGGGCGGATGACCTGTCGTTCGTCGAGGAAGACCACCAGGACGTCGACGTTCCGCGCCATCCACTGCAGGTCGGGTGAGGTACCGCCGTGCGGACCGCGCGTCAGCCGCTGCGCCTCGTCGACCACCACGATCCTGATCCGCTTCGAGGAGAGGCTCCGGACCTTGCCGGGCAGGATGAAAACGTCGCGACCGCTGAAGAGCCCGGCCTCGCCGGCCACTTCGCGCAACTGTGTCAGCAGGGTTCCGGACGGCGTGACATAGCGCACGTCCACGTTCTCCCGGCGCATCAGGTGCCCGAGGATGCGGACGGCCAGCGCGGTCTTGCCGCTTCCCGGCCCGCCCGACACAGCGATCACCGCGCCGGGTCGCCGGCCCTTGGTGTCAAGCGCTTGGTCGACCTCGACCCGGGTCCGCAGGAAGGCCGTCTGCTGGTCGCCGACCATGGTGAACCGGGCCTGACCGGCGAGCGCTTCGGCCAGGCCTTCGAGCAGGCTCGCGGAGGGTGCCCAAGGGGTCTTCTCGAAAGCCGAGGACTGTTCGGGAGCGGGCGCGCTCACCCCGGCGCAGTGCAGGCGTCGTGCGAGGACCTGTGGGGTGGCATCGAGGTCGGCCTTGGTGAGGACCGGGATCGAGGCGCCCGGTCCCTGGCCGATCGTCAGCCTGCGGCCCGCTTCGGCCGTCCCGCCGTGGAGCAGGACGACGCCGTGGACGTCCAGGGTCATGTCGCCCTCGGGGAACCAGTCGCGGAGGAACGCGGTGTAGGCGGCGGTCTGCTGAACGGGATGGACGACGACCTGGCCGTCCGAGCGCCGGACCCGCACCGCGTCGATGACCTCGCAGTCCTGCCACTGCTTGAGCTCGATCACCACCGCCACGAGCTTGCCCGGGCCCCGCGTGCCCAGCAGCAGGGCGTCCAGCCGCTGTGCCGCCCCGGGCGTACCGTATTCGAGGTACAAACGGAAGTCTCCGAGCCCGGCGTGGCCGAGCGCTTCGAGCAGCGGTGCCCAACTGGCCCGCCAGCTGCGGAGTTCACCTTCGCCCGGAGTGCCGAAGCCCGCCTCTGCGTAGCGGGCCCAGCAGGCGGCGATGAACTCCGGGCGCTGTGCCGCGGAGGCCAGTTCCGCGACGGAGCCTGCGGCTGCCCAGGGGCCGTGCCGCCGAGGCTTCGTCCCGCCGGTGGACGGCGGGCCGGAGAGGTCGGGTCCGGGTTGTTGACTGGGTGTGGTCGTCTCCAAGAAGTCCCCCTCGGTGCCGGTGATATGAGATGCAGCATGCCATAGCGAACGCACTATCGACACCTGCTTATCGGACTTACTATGATCTGCCGACATGGAAACCGCACAGTTTGTCATGACGCATGTGGGCCAGAGCGTCGAATCCCAGCGCAACCTTCTGCACGGCAGGGAGACCGGCACCTGGGGGTACCCGGAGTGGAAGCCGGAGTACCGGGACGCCGCCCGTCGGCCGGAGTTCGTGGTCCTCGTCACGGGTGCCTCGCCCAGGGTCCAGCTCGACCAGTGGCTCACCGAGACCGCGACCCTGTACTTCTTCCAGGCGCGCGGCACCTTCTACGACGGGAAGGCTCCGCACTGGCCGGACGAGGAGGCCGCGCAGACCGTCAAGTACCAGGCCAGGCTGAGCATTGTGCCGCTCGGTGTCTTCACCGGCGTACCCCTCGGCCCGAGTGGTCCGCTCAGCGTCCAGGGGAGTGACGCCCTTCGCCGGTCGGGCACCGACCGCGGGCACGGCAAGCTGGTGCGTATGTCACCGCAGGCGCTGCTCGACCTCGCCGGCGCGGGCACCACGTGGCACGGCGGCCAGTCCATTTCGGTCGCCGGGCTCCCCGTGGTCGAACTCGACGAACTGCCCGACAACTCCCCGAAGCGTCGGCGGCGCGGAGCGGGCCGGATCTCGGACCCGAAGAAGCGCAAGGCCATCGAGGAGCACGCGGTCGCTGCCGCGCGCCTCCACTACGAGCTGCGGGGCTGGCAGGTCGAGGAGCTCGGCAAGCCCTATGACCTGCGCTGTACTCGCCCGGGTGCGGAGAAGCACGTCGAGGTGAAGGGCACGACCGGTGCGCCCACCAGCGTGGAGCTGACCATCAACGAGGTCGAGCACGCACGTAACCCGGCCCACGACGTCGACCTCTTCGTGGTCAGCGACATCAAGGTGACCACGACCGCCGACCCCTACACCACGGAGGGAGGCACGTCCCTGCTGATAGAGAACTGGGTGCCGGACGACGCGGATCTGAAGCCGCGTCGCTTCGAGTACTTCGTGCCGCAGGACGTCTGAGCGGGCGATGCCCGCGCGGTGGAGGCCGGGCGGCCGCTACTTGACGGCGGTGGCGGACTTCTGCCAGTTGTCGTGGAGACGGTCGAGGTAGGACTGGGCCTGGGAGCCGGGCTTGATGCCGCGGGCGAAGGCGGACATGTTGCCGGCGCCGGTGTTGTAGCCGAGGGCGAGGAGTTCGTCGCGGGTGAGGGAGGTGGCGGGGCGGGCGGGGAGCTGGGCGGCGAGGTCGTGGAGGTGCCAGGCGGCGGCCTCGATGGCGAGGTCGCGGTCGTCGGGGAGCTCCTCCCAGCGGCGGTCGGCGAAGTCCCGGCCCTGCTTGGTGTCGTCGAAGGCGGCGCGGTGCATGTTGGCGATGCCGAAGGAGGCGTCGGGTTTGGTCCGCTGCCAGGCGCGTTCGAGGTCGGGGTCGTGGGGTTTGTACGACTCGTTGTAGAGGATCGCCATCAGCAGCTGGGGGTTGATGCCCGCTCGGGCGGCGTGGGTGCGGACCGGGGCCGCGTAGTCGGCGGGGTCGTAGCGGCCGGAGGGGCGGGAGGGCGACGGGGCGGACGCGGCCGGGGCGGTGGTGGTGCCGGCGGACGGGGGCGAGGGGGAGGCGGCGGAGTCGGCGGGGGCCGGGTGGCCGCCGCCGCGGATGATGCCCCAGCCGGCCGCCGCCAGGACGGCGGCGGCCAGCCAGCGGCCCCAGCGGGGGCCCGTCCGGTCTTTCGTCACTGCCGCCTGCCCGTCCGTTCGTTGATCCCGATGGCCCGTTGGTGGTTCCGGCGGCAGTGCCGCGCCGGGGTGTTACTCCGTCGGCTTCTTGTCGTCGTCCAGGTTGCGGATGAAGTCCTTGGCCTTCTCGACACCGGTGTCGATCTGGCTCGCGTACTTTCCGTCGGTCTTGTCGTCGATCACGTCGCCGACCTTCTCCAGCCCCTGGCCTATGACGCCGCTGTGCTCGCGGGCGAGGTCGGTGGCCTTGTCCGCAAGGTTCTTCAGGTTCTCGAACATGGTGACGCGCTGCTCCTCTGATGCGTTCCTGATGGGTGCCGACGGGTGGGGATCACGCCCATCCTAACGAGGCCCCACCTGGCGGTTCCGCCGCAGCCGGGAGGGCGGCGGGTGACGCGGCGGGGGCGGGTTTGTATGCTCCAGCCGAGTTCTACAACAGTGTAGAAGTTCGGGAACCGTCATCCGGACGGTTCGCGTCCCGGTACGCAGGACGGCGCGCCGGTGCCGTGGCAGCCGAGTTGACGAGGGGTGTGTGGATGGCCGGGCAACGGGCGAGAACGCCGGACCGGGGCGCGCGATCGCGACCGGGGGCGCATCCCGGGGAGTCCGGCGTTCCTGCGCAGCGCTCGGGCGCGGCGGGCCGTGGTGCCGACGACGGGGGCGCCCGGGACGACGGTGCGCGGGGTGGCGGCGGTGAGGCCACGCCGAGGGCGGTCGCGGCGCGGCGGCGGGAGGCCCCGCGGCGCGGTGGCCTGCCGGTGGTGCTGGTGGCCGTCGGGCTGCCGGTGCTGGGCGCGGTGGCGGACGAGCTGAACGGACCGGGCACCGGGCTGCTGTTCGCGGTCGGCGCGGTGCTGGGCACGGCCGCCGCGGTGGTGCTGTGCAGCCGGCCGGGGCGCTGGTGGGTGGTCACGGCCGCACCGGTGGTGGTGCTGGCGGTCCGGGCGGGCGTCGAGTACCTCGCCCGCCGGGAGGACTACCAGGGCAAGGCGCTCGCCTCGGGGGCGCTGCGCTGGGTGGTGGGGGCGTTCCCCGTGATGGCCGAGGCGGTGGCGGCCGCACTGCTGGTGATCGCCGTCCAGACCGTGCTCGGCAGGAGCGGGAGCAGGAGCGGGAGCAGGGGCGGGAGAGGACGCGGCACCGGGGGCGGTAGCGGGAGCAGGGGCGGGAACGCCAGGAGCCGAGGGAGTCGTCGTGGCTGACCGGAAGAACACCAGGGCGCGGGCCCCGCGCCGCACCGCGCCGCTGACCGTCGCCGGGCGGGGCCTGGCCTGCACCGTGTCGGCGGCCGTGCTGGGGGCCAGCGGCTTCACCTGGTACGAGTACCGCAGCCTGGACAGCGGCATAGTCAAGTCGGCGGCGCTGGCGGAGGCGAAGAAGAACGCGCCGCCGCACCTCGACAAGTCGGTGAACCTGCTGCTCATCGGTCTCGACAGCCGCAAGGACATGGACGGCAACGACCTGCCCAAGGAGTTCGTCGAGGACGAACTGCACGCGGGCTCCAGCGAGATCGGCGGGTACAACACCAACGCCCTGATCGTCCTGCACATCCCGGCCAACGGCGGCAAGGTGGCCGCGCTCTCCGTCCCGCGGGACGACTACGTCCAGACCGTGGGCGCGGACGGAAAGATGCACAAGATCAAGGAGGCGTACGGGATCGCCAAGGACGCCGCCGAGCAGAAGCTGGCCGGCAAGGGGCTGTCCAAGCCGGAACTGGAGCGCCAGAGCAGGGAGGCCGGCCGCTCGGCCACCATCCAGACCGTACAGGCGTTCCTGAACATCCCGATCGACCACTTCGCCGAGGTCAATCTGATCGGCTTCTACGACATCGCCAAGGCGGTGGAACCGATCCAGGTCTGCCTCAACCACCCGGTCGACGATCCGATCGTCGCCCGCACCGCGACCCGCGAGGGCGGCGGCACCGGGCTGAAACTCCCGGCCGGGATCAGCTCCCTCAACGCGGCGCAGGCGCTCTCCTTCGTCCGCCAGCGCCACAACCTCCCCAACGGCGACCTCGACCGCACCCACCGCCAGCAGGCGTTCATCTCCTCGGTCGAGTACCAGCTCAAACAGCAGGGCATCCTCAACGACTTCGGGAAGCTCCAGCGGCTGTTCGACGTGGTGAAGAAGGACGTCGTCATCGACAACGAGTGGAACATCCTGGACTTCGCGCAGCAGGCCCCCAACCTGACCGGCGGCAACGTCGAGTTCAACACCCTGCCGATCACCGGGTTCAAGACCATCGGGGGCCAGGAGGTCAACACCGTCAATCCGGACCTGATCAAGCGGATCGTGCAGCAGCTGTTCAACCACGATCCGGCGCCCGCCGCCCCGGCCGGGGGCGGCGACACCGCTGCGCCCGGGGCGACCGACCCGACCACCCCGGCCGCGTCGAGTCCGGCCAGGGAACGGGCCACCGTGGACGTGTACGGCGGGTCCGCCGCCGGCGAGTCCAAGGCGCTGGCCGAACTCGGTTACCAGGCCGGCAAGGTGGGTGAGGCCGCGGGCCGGCCCAAGGCCACCACCGTCACCTACGGCAGCGGGGCCAAGGCCGACGCCCAGCAGATCGCCGCCCATTACGGGGTCACGGCGGTGGCCGCCGCCGGCGCGCCCGCCGGCCACGTCGTGGTGACCCTGGGCAGTACGTTCAGCGCCTCGCCCACGACGCCGCCCCCGGCGGGCTCCGGGCCGCAGCCCGCCGACGCCGCCCCGGACCCGGCCGCCGGCCTCCCCATGCAGGGCCCCGCGGTGAAGGCCGGCGGGATCCCCTGCGTGGACTGACGGGCGGCGCGGCCTGCCCGCGCGGCCCGGCGCCGGTCCGAGCCCGAGCCCGAGCCTGAAGCCGGTGCCCCCGGAACCGGACCCGGCCGCTCCGCGTCTTCAGCCGGAGCGGCCGGACGACCGGGCGCCGCAGGGGTGGCGAGAATGACGGGTGGGGAACCGCGTGCGTAGCAGATCGGGCAACAGGACGGCGAGCGGCCGGGGTTGGTGGCGCCGGACCCGGACGGCCCTGGTGGTGCTCTGCGTGGTCGGGCTGCTGCTCTCGGCGGCCCTGGTCGTGGTGCGGCTGGCGGGCTGGGACGACGGGACGTCGCTGGCCCTGCCGATGGTGCTGCTGCCGTACGCGGCCCTGACCACCGTCCTGGCCCTGGGCGTCCTGCTGGTGCTCCGCTCGTGGTGGGCGGCGGGTCTGGCCGGACTGCTCACGCTGGTCCAACTGATCTGGCTGGTACCGCGTTTCGTGCCGGACGGCGGCTCGGTGGCGGCCGACGCGCCCCGGCTCCGGCTGGCCACCAGCAACGCGTACATGGGGCAGGTGGACGTCGCCGCACTGGTCCGCCTGGTGCGTGAACAGCGGGTGGACGTCCTCGCGGTGGAGGAGCTGAGCGGCTCCGCCGCCGCCGCCCTGGACCGGGCGGGCATCGCGGAGCTGCTGCCGTACCGGGAACTGCCGGCCGGCCAGGACACCGCGCTCTACTCGCGACTGCCGCTGACCCCACTGGCCGTCTCCGCCTCGGCGCAGGTGGCGGCCGAGGTGTCGGTCGGCGGCCGGACGGTGCGGCTGACCGCCGTGCACACCTACTACCCGCTGGGCGACGCCCGGCGCTGGTCGGAGGACTTCGACGGCCTGCGGGCCGCGGCGGCCGACAGCACCCGCAACGCCGTGTTCTTCGGCGACTTCAACGCGACCCTCGACCACGCGCCGATGCGCGACCTGCTCGCCACCGGACTGGCGGACACCCACGCCGAACTGGGCCGCGGCGGTGCGCCGACCTGGCCGGAGGACAACGCCGACTTCCCCTTTCTGCCGCCGGTGATCCAGATCGACCACGTCCTGCACGGCGACGCGCTGAGCGCGGTGTCGGTGGCCGAGCACACCGTGCCGGGCGCCGACCACCGGGCGGTGGTCGCCGAACTCGCCGTCACCGGCTGAGGGTTCGGCGGTCTGAGCGGACTTCCGGCCGCCCCGGGGTGTCCGGCCGCGTGGCGCTGCCACCGCCGAGAGGTGAACGGCGGTGGCAGCGGGGGGTGGTGGGTGATCAGGAGGTCCGGGAGTCGGCCGTCGGCAGGGTGACGACCTCCGCGCCCCCGTCGGCGGGCGCCGGGAGGTGCGCCGCCGGAGCGGGACCGCCCCGCCGACGGGCGAGGGCCAACAGGCAGGCGCCCGCCGCGACACCGCAGAGCAGCACGACCGCGCCGACGGAGGCCGCGTGGCCGACGGCGTCCGTGAACGCCTGCGCCACGTCCTGCGGGCGGGGCCGGCCGAGCGCGCCGAGGCGCTCCTCGAACCGGGTGGTCATCAGGGTGCCGAGGACGCTGGTGCCGAGCACCGCGCCGACCTGGCGGGCGGCGTTGACCGTCCCGGCCGCCGCGCCCTCCTTGCCGCGCGGTACGTGCCCGACCGCCAGTGCGGTGGAGGGGGCGTTGGCCAGGCCGCAGCCGAAGCCGAAGACCACCAGGGAGAGGGCGTACCCGCCGAACGCGTCCGTCGGCTCGACGGTGGCGAACAGCGCGGCGCCCGCCGCCGCCAGCAGCAGCCCGACGACGATCAACGGCGCGGCCCCGAACCGCCGTCCGAGGATCCCGGCGACCACCGAGGCGAGAATGAACGTGCCGAACTCCGCCAGGAGTTGGACGCCCACCTGAAGGGCGGTCAGCCCGCGCACCTGCTGCAGCCAGAGCACCTGGAGCAGCGAGAGCCCGACGAAGCCGAACAGCACGGTGGCGGCCAGCAGCAGGGCTGCGCTGTACGACGGGTCGCGCATCAGCCGCAGATCGAGCAGCGGGTGGTCGCGGCGCAGTTCGACCACCGCGAAGACGGCGAGCAGGACGGCCGCGCCGACGGCCGCGGCCAGCGGCAGACCGCCGACGTAGCTGTGGTGCCCGCCGTCGATCAGCCAGTAGATCAGCAGCGCCAGCCCGGCCGTGACGAGGAACTGTCCCGGCCAGTCCAGCCGCCCGCCCTCGACCCGCGACTCCGGCACGCCGAGCAGCGCGGCGCCGGCGGCGAGGGCGGCGATCACCGGGCCGAGCCAGAACGCCGTGTGCCAGGTGGACCAGCGCAGGGCCAGCCCGGCCGTGATCGGTCCGAGGGCGAGCCCGAGCCCCGACGTGGCCGCCCAGGCGGAGATCGCGCCGGCCCGGCGGCGCGGGTCGGGGAAGGCGTTGGTGATGAGGGCGAGCGAGCTGGGGGTGATCAGCGCGCCGCCGAGCCCGGCGATCGCCTGGCCGGCCAGCACGGCGGACAGGCTCCCGGCGAACACCAGGACCACCCCGCCGACGGCCATCGCGAGGGCGCCGAGCAGGAAGATCCGCCGCCGCCCCCACCGGTCGGCGAACGCGCCGGCGCCCAGGACGACGGAGGCGACGACCAGGGTGTACATGCTCGGGACCCAGACCAGGTCGGCGGAGTCGAGGCCGAGGTCCTCGCGGACCGCGCCCAGGGTGCCGATGGTCTGGGTGGTCTGGACGAAGACCGTGAACAGGCCGAGGCAGGCGGCCAGTAGAACGAGTCCGCTGCGGTCAGTGCGCGACATCGGACGCCCCCGGGTGGGTCGTGGCGGTCGCGGGGGCGCTCGCTGTGAGGGTCGCGGTGCCGGCTCCCGTGCTGGTCCCGTTGCTGGGGCGGACGGGGGCGGGCCCTGGATCCGCGCCGGCTGTGGTGGCCGGTGCGGTACGGCGGGCGAGTTTCACTGGGCTCTCCATGGCTGGGGTGTGTGGGGTTGTGCGGAAGGGGGTGTGCCGGAGCGCGCCGGGCCGGGCCGGCGGGGTTCGCGGGACGCGACTCAACGGGGCAGGTGGGGGGCGGCCGGATCTCAAGCCGCTCCGCCAGGGCCGCCGACTGCCCGGGGAGGGAGGGGGACCGGCGGCTGGTGGGCGACGGGGCGACGGGGGTGCCCAGGGTGCGGACGGGCCGGTCGGGGCCGGTCTGCGGCGGAGGTCTCCGCCGGTGGACTGTGCACGCTCGTCGTCCCCTCGTCGCCGGTTGGTTGGAATCTGAAACTCACCCTAGCCTGGCGAGTTTGATAATCCAACTTAAATGGTGGCGTGGGGACGGTTCGACCGGTCAGCTCGGTGAACGGCCCGGGGCGGCGGTGCCGGTCGGGGGCAGGACCGTGGTCGGGCCGGTCGCCGGATTCGTCGCGGTCGTCGCGGTGGACGGCGCGCCGGTCGCGGAGGACGGGCCGGACGGCCTCGGTGCCGACGGAGGCCCGGACGACCCAGGGGTGGACGACGGCCCGGACGATTCGGGCGCCGGCGAGGTGGACGACGTGGGCGAGGACCCGCCCGAGGAGGTGCCCGGCGCCGAGGACGGCCCGGACGGCTTACCGGACGAGCTCGACGCCGAGGCCGAGCCGGACGAAGGCCCGGAGGAGGAGGTTGCTTCAGAGGTCGAAGCCGACGACGAGCCGGACGGCGAGCCCGAGTAAGAGCCGGACGACGCGCCCGGGGACGAGGCAGAGGTCGAAGCCGAGGTGGCCCCGGAGACGGACGCCGAGGGCGACGACGGCTTCATCGGCGCGGCCGGCGGAATGCCCACCGCCAGCGGCCCGCTGGGCCCCGGAACGGGCCGGTCGATCACCTCGATCCGCCCGGTGGCCCGGGCGAAGAAGGTGCCCGTGTCGACGTTCACCAGCACGATCTCCGTCACCGGCTGGGGCGCCGGCACCACGACGACCAGTGTGGTCGGCCGGAAGCCAGGCCAGGCCTTGCCGGTGTACTCGGCGTCGCTCACCAGCACCGGGGGCTTGAGCGGGTTGCCGCAGGCGCACCGCACCCGCGGCACGCCCTGGGCGTCCACCAGGACGGCGGTGCCGGCCTGCAGCACGGACTGGTAGCCGATCACGGCGCCGCTCTTGTAACCGTGGTTGGTCACCCGGGTGTCCACCCGCAGGTAGGCCGAGGTCAGCGAGCGCAGATAGCCCGGGATGGCGGACTGGCTGATGCCCTGCGCGGAGGCCCAGGCGCGGCCGACGTCCCCGGAGGACGTCATGGTGATCAGGCGCTCCACGTCGCAGCTCGGCTTGGACATCGACCCCGCGTAGAGCCCGGGGGACGTCCCCTCCACGCTGTGGATGCCCGCCGCCGGTGCGGCGGTGGTCCGGGCCCCGCTGGGCCGACCGGTCGGCTGGGCCGGCGGGGACGCGGGTGCCGGGGCCGTCACGCCGGCCGTTTCCACCGACTGGGTGAACGGGGCCTGACCCGGATCGGAGGGCTGCTGGAGCGCGACCTCGTTGGCGGTCGGGACGGCATCGTTGTGCTGGTTGCTGACGATCAGCACCGTGGCCACCGCCGCCAGCACCACTGCGCCGGCGACCAGCGTCAGCTTCCGCCCCGAGCGCCACCAGGGCGTCCGGGGCCCGCCGGAAGCACCGCCAGGCCCGCCAGGCCCACCCGGCGCCCCCGGTCCTGGAGGGCCCGAGGGGCCGGACGGGGGAGCGGTCGGCGGGCCCGCGCCGCCGTCGGACGGTGGCCCGGACGCCGGGGGCCCGGACGGCGGGCCGGAGGGAGGGCTGGGCGGCGGGCCCGGCGACGGCCCCGGCGGCGGGCCGGCTGGGGGGCCGGGCGGGGGTGGTTGGGCACTCATCGAGGCTCCGTTTCGCAGGCGGCCGGCGAACACGGCCGGCACAGGAAGCTCCTGCCACTGGCTTCCATTTCTGCCCGGCTTCCCAACCCCCGCAACAGCGGGTCTCCGAGGGTGTGCAGCGCGCGGCGGCCGCTCCTGGGTGAATCTGGAGTCAGACGCGAGGGGGGCACCCGAGTCCACCAGGAGCCCGCATGCACCAGGAGCCGCACCCCGTGCCGCCCGGCCCGCCCGGCGCCCTGCGGGGCTGGCTGGACGCCTTGGCCGTGGTGGTCGCCGGACTCGCCGCGATGGCGGCGGTGGCCGCGCTCGGTCTCTGGCTGGCGGGCGCCAACGGCCTTCCGGACGGTGGATTCCCCTCCGTGCTGGCCGGCACGCTGGCCCTCGCGGTCGGCGGTTCCGTCCAACTGGACGGCGGCGCGGGCTTCTTCGCCAAGGTCGATGCCGGGATCACCGCCATGCCGCTCTCCGTCGGCCTGGTCGGCGCGCTGGTGATGGCCGAGGTGTTCCTGCGCCAGCTGCGCTTCCGGGCGGTCGCCGGGGGAGGGGAACTGCTCGGCCGGGTGGCCCGTACGGCGGTGCTCTGGGTGGTGGCGCTGGTGCTGCTCACCCTCGGTGCCCGGCACACCTTCGTGGTCCCGTTGGGCGGCGGCCTCGCCGGTGTCCTCGGCGGCGCCCTGGGCCTGACCCCCGAGGTCGGCTTCCACGCGGACCCGCCGAGCACCGTCGGTCTCGGGCTGCTCTGGCTGCTGGTGGTGCTGGCGGCGGCCTTCGCGGTGTCCCGCCGGGCGCCGCTGCCACGCGGCCTGGTGCCGTTCCAGCAGGCGGTCCGGCCGGCCGCGTTCGCGATGCTGCTGGTCCTGCTGGCGTATGTGGTGATCGGGGTGGTGGCCGGCGCCGTGACGGCCGTCGTGCACGGCAACGCGCGCGAGACCATGGCCGTCGTCCTGCTGGCGCTGCCCAACCTGGTCTGGCTCGCCTTCGGGGTCGGGCTCGGCGCCGAGTGGCACGGGCACCTCGTCGGCGCGGTCGGCCTGCCGGTGCCGAACGCGCTGGCCGAGGTGCTGCGGGCGCCGAACGGACAGGACGCCACCGTCGGCCTCGGCACGCTCGCCGACCACGACGCCCGCGCCTGGTGGCTGCTGCCGCTGGCCGCCGTCCTGCTGCTGGCGGCGGGCTTCCTCGCGGCCTACCGCTCGCCGCGCGGCGTCCGGCTCTGGCAGCACGCGGTACGGCTCGGCGTGGCGGCGGCCGTCACCGTGCTGCTGGTCGGCGTCTGGTCGCGGGTCTCGGCCGACTACGGCCTCTCGGTGCTGGGCGTGGGCGTCGGCGAGGGCGGCCTCGGCGACCTGCTCGGCGCCGTTCTCGGCGGCGGCAATCCCCTGGCCGGGCTGGGCGGCGGCACCCTGGCGCTGCGCCCCGACCTCTGGGTGGCGGTGCCGCTGGCGGCCGGCTGGGGGCTGGTCACCGGCTGGCTGGGGGGCCTGCTGGCGGCTCATGTGGGTAGGCGCGGTGAGGTCGAGACGGGGCAGCCGGCGGTGAACGGCCCGGTCCCGCCGGGATAGCGGCCCGGACAAGCGGACCGGGCTAGGGTCCGGGCCACCGTCGCGGCGGGTGGACCACCGGTGAGGCCCAGGCCGGGGGCTCCGGCACGGCGGGCGAACGGGGGCCGGGCGAACGGGGGACGGGCGAGCGGGGCGCGGGTGAGTGAGGGGCGGGCGAGTGAGGGGCGGCCGCGTCGTGCGGTGGTACGACCCGGGTCGGCGGGCCGGTCGACCGCCACTGGCCGGTCGGTGCGGGCCCGGCGGCCACCGCACCGGCCGCGCGGAGTTCGGCGACGAACCGCAGACAGCTGGTGTACCGCTCCTCGGGGGCCTTGGCGAGCGCCCGGGCCAGTACGGCGTCGACGGCGGTGGGCAGGTCGGGGCGGTGTTCGCGCAGGGTGGGCGGCGGGTCGTTGAGGTGGGCCCAGAGCAGGGCGACATCGCTCTCCCGGCGGAACGGCGGCGCCCCGGCCAGCATCTCGAACACCACGCAGCCCAGGCTGTACTGGTCGCACCGGCCGTCCAGCGGCCGTCCGGTGATCTGTTCGGGCGCCGCGTAGTCCAGGGTGCCGACGATCTGGCCGACGCCGGTCAGCCCGCTGAGCGAGAGCGACTTCTTGGTGAGGCCGAAGTCGGCCAGGTAGAGGTGTACGGGGTGTTCGCTGTCCGTGCCGGCGGCGACCAGCACGTTGCCGGGCTTGACGTCCCGGTGGACCAGGTCGTGGTCGTGCGCGGCGTCCAGGGCGGAGGCGATCTGCAGGGCCAGCCGGGCCGCTCGCCTGACCGTGAACGGCTCGCTCCGGTCGATCAGGGCCCGCAGGTCGCCGCCCTCGACGTAGCGCATCGCGATGAACAGGATGCCGTCGGTCTCGCCCGCCTCGAACACCGGGATGATGTGCGGGTGGTCGATCGCGGCGGCGGCCTCGGACTCGTGGATGAACCGCTGCCGGAACACCTCGTTGCGGGCCAGTTCGGGTGCCAGCAGCTTCACCGCGACCGTCCGGCCGAGCCGCAGGTCCTTCGCCCGGTAGACGACCGCCATGCCGCCCCGCCCGATCTCCGACTCCAGCCGGTAGCCCGCCACCCGTCGGCCGACCATGCCCGACGGCAGGTCCAGCGCCGCGTCGTCGCCGTCGGGCTGTTCCGGCGGGAGGTCCTCGTCGCGGGGCCGCTCCGGCGGGGTCACGGTTCACCGGTCCGGGTGCGCTGGTACGAGCCGGGCACCGGCCCGGCGGGCCGGTCGGTGGCGGCGTACGTCTGGAGCTGGAGCCCGTCGCAGTAGCACCAGCGGTCGCGCGCCGGGTCGAACAGCCAGAGCTCCTCGCCGTCGATGACCAGCCCGATCCGCAGACCCCGGGCGCGCTCCCGGAAGACCTCCAGGTCCGCGTCCCCGGCGGCGAGCTCCTCCAGCAGGCCCCGGTAGCGGGCCAGCGCGCCCTCGGCCTCGGCGAGCGCCGGGCGCGGGTCGGCGGTCCGGGCGGGCGGCCCGGTGGCGGCGGGCGGTGTGTTCGGGAGACTGACCAGCAGTCGGCCGTCCACCCAGGCGGACCAGCCGTTGGAGCACAGCACGTGCGCCCAGTAGCCCTGGCGGCCGACCAGCCGCACCGGCAGCAGCGGATCCAGCCGGACCGACGGCTGTGCCGGGTCCGGGGCCGCCCAGGTGGCCATCCCGTCCGGCGGGGCGACGTGGGTGGGGCGGAACGCGAACTCGTCCATGGGTGGCGGTTTCCTCGGCTCCTGGCTCGGCGGTTCCCCCGGCTGCCCTCGCGGGCTCCGGGGCGGTCTACCCGCGCATGATCGCGGGCTCCTGCCGGCGCAACAGGGCGAGCACGGCCACGCCCAGGACCACCGAGAGCGCGACCAGCATGCCCATGGAGAGCAGCCAGCCGGCGCCGTCGTGGCGGAACATCGGGTCGGCGGTGATGGCGGTCGGCAGGATCGTGTGCAGGTCGATGGTCCTGGCCATCGCGGCCAGGCCCCAGCGGGAGGGCACCAGCCAGGCGAACTGTTCCAGGCCTGGCACCCCGTGCAGCTTCAGCATGGCGCCACTGAACACGATCTGCACCACCGAGAGGAGCACCAGCAGCGGCATGGTGGCCTCCTCCTTGCGGACGGCGGCCGAGACCAGCAGGCCGAGCATCATGGCGCAGAAGGAGAGCATCGCGACGGCCAGGATCAGCTCGGGCAGCGGCGGCATCAGCACCCCGTCCGGTACGGCCGTGGTGAGCGTGACCCCGGCCAGGCCGACGACGGTCAGGACGGCCGCCTGGACGACGGTGACGGTGCCGAGCACCACCACCTTGGAGACCAGGTACGCGGATCTGGACAGTCCGACCACCCGTTCCCGCTGGTAGATCGGCCGCTCCTTGACCAGCTCGCGCACCGCGTTGGCCGAGCCGGTGAGCAGGCCGCCGATGCAGAGCGTGAGCAGGCAGTTGAGGGCGTTGTCCGAGGTCAGCCGGGTACCCGCCATGGCCCGGCACATCACGCCGATGAGGAACGGCAGCGCGGTCATCACGGTCAGGAAGAGCCGGTCGGCGGCGAGCACGGCGGTGTAGCGGCGGACGAGCGTGCCGAGCTGGGAGAACCAGCCCTGCGGCTGCTCCGGACCGGCCGCCGCCCCCTCCGCCGGGGTCCGGGGCCCGGGGTGGACGGCGGGCAGCGCCTCGGCGGTCACGTACCGCTCGTACTGCGGGGATTCGCGGAAGCGGCGCTGCCAGGCCTCGTGGTCCTCGCTCTCGAACGCCTCGAACGCCTCCGGCCACTCGGTGAAGCCGAAGAACGGCAGCGCCTCGCCGGGCGGGCCGTAGTACGCGGTGCGGCCGCCGGGGGCGAGCACCAGCAGCCGGTCGCAGACGTCCAGGCTGAGCACGCTGTGGGTGACCACGACCACCGTGCGGCCGTCGTCGGCGAGGCCGCGCAGCATCTGCATCACCGAACGCTCCATGCCCGGGTCGAGGCCGGAGGTGGGTTCGTCGAGAAAGAGCAGCGACGGTCTGGTCAGCAGCTCCAGGGCGACGCTGACGCGTTTGCGCTGGCCGCCGGAGAGCCGCGAGACGACCAGGTCGGCCCGGCGGTCCAGACCGAGTTCGTGGATCACCTCGTCGACCCTGGCCTCCCGCTCGCGCTTGTCGGTGTCGCCGGGGAAGCGCAGTTCGGCCGCGTAGGAGAGGGCACGGCGGACGGTGAGCTGGGTGTGCAGGATGTCGTCCTGGGGCACCAGGCCGATCCGGCGGCGCAGTTCCGCGTAGTCCCGGTACAGGTCGCGCCCGTCGTAGAGGACGGTGCCCTCGTCGGCCGGGCGCAGCCCGGTCAGGGCGTTGAGCAGGGTGGACTTGCCCGCGCCGCTGGGGCCGGCCACCGCGAGCAGCGCCTTCTCGGCGAGGGGGAAGCTCACGTCGTCCAGCAGCACCCGCCGTTCGGCGCCGACCCGGACGACCAGGCCCTGGATGTTGAGCGAGATCTCGCCGGTGTCGGTGTACTCGACGAGTTCGTCGCCGGCCAGGCAGAGCACCGAGTGCCCGACACCGATGATGTCGGCCGGGCCGACGGGGGAGCGCTCGACCGCCCGGCCGTTGACGTAGGTGCCGTTGTGGCTGGTCAGGTCGACGATCTCGTGACCGCCGTCGGGCCGGGCGCGCAGCTCCGCGTGGTGGCGGGAGACCACCAGGTCGTCCAGGACGAGGTCGTTGTCGTCCGCCCGGCCGATCTGCACCGTCCGGTCGGGCAGCCGCAGTACGGCGCTCGGCCGCCGGAAGACACCGGACGCCGCCGGGGCGACCAGGGACGGCCGGTCGCCCGGCTTCGGCGCGGGCAGGTCCGTGAGAGTGGCGGACGGGCCGTCCGCCTGGCTGCCGAACCGCAGCCGGGTGCCCGGGCCGACGTCCTCCTGCCGGACCCGGCGGCCGTCGGCGAAGGTGCCGTTGGTGCTGCCGACGTCCTCCAGCAGCCAGTGCCCGTCGGCCGCCCGCAGCACGGCGTGGTGCCAGGAGACCCGGGGGTCGTCGAGGACGATCTCGCTGGTCGGGTCGCGGCCGACGTGGTACGCCCGGCCGGGGTCGATCAGCTGCGAGTCCCTGTCGGTGACGAGAACCATCGGCGGCGCGGTGGGCACGCCTGCGCCCTCTCCCATAGCTCGGATTCTATCGCCGCCGGGCCGCCGGGGCCGGTCCGGTTCCCCGCCGGCGCCAATGAATTGGACTGGACCACTGGATCGGTGACCGGCCACTGCCCTATCGTTCGGGGTGCCGCCCCGCCGTATCGGAGTGCGGCCCTGCCGTTCGGGGTGACGTGCACGACTCCCCGCGAACCCTCCGGGATGGAACATGAGCGTCTGGCCCCAGTTGCGCGATTCCCGGACCGTCAGGGCCGGCCGGGCCCCGGGAACGGTACTGCGCTGCGGGCTGATGGACACCATGCTGGCCGACCTCTCGGTCTCGGTGGTCCTCTTCTTCGAGCAGACCCTGGACGAGGACCGGCTCGCCGCCGGGCTGGCGCGGGCCCTCGACCGGGTGCCGGTGTTCGCCGGCCGGCTCCGCACGGACGGGGAGGAGCTGACCGCCGTCTGCGACGACTCCGGTGTGCCGATGGACAGTTACCAGGTGGACGGCACGCTCGCGGAGGCGATGGGCCGGGTCACCTCGGTCGGCGCGCAGCTCGTCGACCCGGTGGACGCCCCGGCCGCGCGGGCGGGCGGTCTGCCGCTGCTCACCGTCCGGATCACCCGGCCCTCGGGCGGCGGCACGGTGCTGGGCTGCTCCTGGCACCACGCGATCGGGGACCTGCAGAGCTTCATGCTGCTGCTGCGCGCCTGGTCCGCCGCGGTGGAGGGGGAGGAGCTGCCGGAGGCCGAACTGGTCGAGGACCAGGACGCGTTGCTGGAGAAGGTGCTGCCCGCCGAGGACTGTGGCCGGCCCGGCTTCCGGCTGCCCGGGCCGGAGGAGGCCGCCCAGCTGGCCCGCGAGGTGGCGAGCGGGCCACGGGCCAACCGGACCGTCCAGCTGTACTTCGGTGACGCCGAAATCGCCCGGATGCGCGAGGACTTCACCGCGAAGGCCGGGCGCCGGCTCTCCTCGGGCGATGTCCTCTGTGCCCATGTCACCAGCGTCCTGCGGGAGTTGGACGACGACCGGGAACAGCGCTGGCTGACCGTGCCGGTCGACGCGCGCCGCTGGCTGGGCCTGCCACCCGCCCTGGTGGGCAACCTGCTCAGCGAGGTCCACCTGCCGCAGACCCCGCAGGACGGGCCCGCGGCGCTCGCGGGCGCACTCCGGGCGGCGCTGGACGACTTCGCCACCGGGCACCTCAACCTGCGCGCCAACCTCGGCTTCCTGGAGGCGATCGGCCGGGCCCGGCTGCGCGACTGCATGCCGCTCGGCTTCGACCCGCAGCGGCGGCGCTTCAGCTTCTCCAACTGGAGCCGCTTCGGCGCGTACGAGCTGCGGTTCCAGGGCCAGCGGCCGGTGTTCTTCAGCCCGGCCGCCAACTACCCGCTGCCGTGGGTCTCCTGGACGGTCGAGGGCTTCCACGGCACCGGTTTCCTCACCACGGTGGTGCTGCCGGCGCGGCTCGCCGCCCGGCTGCGCGGCGCCGAGGGGCGGGCGGCGCTGCACCGCTTCCGCGACCCGGCGGACGTGCTGCCGCCGCTGGCCGCCACCGTTCCCAAGGTGCTCTGAGGGAGCGGTACCTGGCAGACGGGAGGGGGGCGGCCGGCCGGCCGCCCCCCTCCCGTCCGTGCCCCGGGATCAGGCCGGGAACGCCTCCTCGATCGCCGTCCACAGCCGGACCCGGGCCCGCAGCGCGGTGCGCACGGTCTCGGCGCAGGCCTCCCACTTGGCGGTGTCGTCGCCGCAGAGGTCGATCAGCATCTGCATCGCCATCGGGGTGTGCTGCTCGCCGTCCACCTCGATGTGCCGGGCCAGGTAGTCCTTGAAGACGGTCAGCCCGCCGTCCGGGTCCTCGATCTTGATGACCTGCGCGAACATGTCCGGGATGAGGTCCTCGCGGCCGAAGGCGAAGGCCGCCGCGCGGCAGTGCACCGGCGCGTTCTCGATGATCTCCCAGGTGGTCGCGGTGAAGTCGACGGCGGCCTGCGGCACCCCGGCGGTCTTCAGCGCCTCGGGCACCGCGGTGCCCGAGCGGAGCAGCTCCAGGAAGGCCTCGACCGGCTTCGGGTCGGCGCCCGCCTGCCGCATGCCCTCGACGTACAGCTCGAAGTGGCTGGTGAAGCCCTCGCCGAGTTCGTCGCTCTCCTCCACCAGCACGATGTCGTTGATCAGCCGACGGCTCGCGGTCGGCCCGTTCGGAACCCACGGCACGTCGACGCAGGTCAGCTCGCGCTGCAGGCTCTTCAGCAGCGACATGAAGTCCCAGACGGCGAAGACGTGCCGGTCCAGGAAGGTGCGGACGCGCTCGACGCTGTTCAGCCCGCCGTAGACGGTGTGCCCGACGACCTCGCGGCGCAGCGGGTCGATGGCCTGCTGGAGGCCGGTCAGGCCGGGGTGCGAACGGTCCCAGTGGTAGCGGTTGGTGGACATGGAGACTCCTTGGGGCGGGGTGGTGGTAAGGGCCGTGCCGGGGTGGCTACTTCATGACGGCGTACAGGGCGTGGCGCAGCTGCTCCCGGCCCGGCTGGAGGGCGCGGTCGAGTGCGGGGGCGAAGGGCAGGACGGTTCCGTCGGGGCGGGTGATCCGCCGGGGCGGGGCGATCAGGCGCATCTCCTCGGCGGCGGTGGCCAGTACCTCGGCGCCGATGCCGCAGCTCCGGTTGGAGTCGTCGACGACCACCAGCCGGCCGGTGCGTTCCAGGGAGGCGGCGAGCGCCGGCCAGTCGAAGGGGTGGAGGGTGCGCGGGTCGAGGACCTCGACGGAGATGTCGTCGGCGACCTCCTGCGCGACCGCCAGCGCGTCGTGCACCAGGTGGCCGACGGCGACCACGGTGACGTCCGTCCCGGTGCGGTGCACCCGGGCCGAGCCGAGCGGGACGGGGGCCAGCTCCCAGGTGACGTTCTCCCGGACGGGCAGCGCCGCGGCGGGCGCGAACACCACGACCGGGTCCGGGTCCTGGACGGCCGAGCGCAGCAGGCCGTAGGCGTCGGTGGGGGTGGCGGGCACCACGGTCTTCACCCCGGCGTGCGCGAACAGGCTGTACGGGTGGTCGGAGTGCTGGCCGGCCCAGCCGTCCCGGGAGCCGGAACCGGGTACCAGACAGGTCAGCGGGACGCTCGCCTGGCCGCCGCTCATCAGCGAGAACTTGTGGGCCTGGTTGACGAGCTGCTCGAAGACCAGAAAGAGCAGCGAGGGGATCTGGAACTCCAGCACCGGCCGCCGCCCGGCGAGTGCCGCGCCGACCGCCATGGCGGTGAAGGCCTGTTCGGACAGCGGGGTGTCCACCACCCGGTCCGGCCCGAAGCGGTCCAGCAGGCCGAGCGTCGGCCCGGCCAGCCCGGCGCCGATGTCCTCGCCGAACAGGCAGACCGAGGGATCGGCGGCCAGTTCGTCGGCGAGCGCCCGGTTGAGCGCCTTGGTGTAGGAGAGCCGGCTCATGCCACCGCCCCCGCCCGCGGCCTGGTCCCGTCGGCGTACAGGTGGTCCAACGCGCCCGCGGGGTCGGGATGTTCGGAGGCGAGGGCGAACCGCTCGGCCTCGGCCAGCTCGGCCGCCACCTCGGCGTCCAGTGCTTCGCCGCGGGCCGCGCCGATGGCCTCGGCCGCCCGGAGCAGCGGGTCGCGGGCCCGCCAGCCGGCCACCTCCTCCGGGGTGCGGTAGCGCAGCTTCATCCGGCGCTCCATGGTGTGGTGGCCCTCGAATCGGTAGGTGCGGCACTCCAGGAAGGCGGGGCCGCCGCCGGCCCGGGCCCGCCCGACGGCCTCCTCGGCGGCCGACCGGACGGCCTCGGTGTCCATGCCGTCGACCTCGGCGGCCGGGATGCCGAAGGCGGCGGCCCGGCCGAGGGCGCTGCCCGCCACCGCGGTGGCGGCGGGCAGCGTGGTGGCGTAGCCGTTGTTCTCGCAGACGAAGACGACCGGCAGCCGCCACATCGCGGCCAGGTTGAGCGACTCCAGCAGGACGCCCTGGTTGAGCGCGCCGTCCCCGAAGAACGCGACCGCGACCCGGTCCTCGCCGGCCTGCCGGGCGGCCCAGGCGGCGCCGACGGCGATCGGCGCGCCCGCGCCGACGATGCCGTTGGCGCCCAGGATGCCCAGTGAGAGGTCGGCGGCGTGCATCGAGCCGCCCCGGCCCTGGTTCAACCCGTCGACCCGGCCCGCGAGTTCGGCGAGCAGCCGGCGCGGGTCGGCACCCCGGGCGAGGACGTGGCCGTGACCGCGGTGGGTGCTGGTGAGCCGGTCGCCGTCGCCCAGCGCGGAGCAGACGCCGACCGCGACCGCCTCCTGCCCGATGTACGGGTGGATGCCGCCGGTGATCACCCCGGACCTGACCAGGGTGAGCGCCAGTTCCTCGAAGCCGCGGATCAGCCGCAGCATCCGGTACCGCCGCTCCGGCGTGTCGAGCGGTGTCGTCACCCGGTCTCTCCCCGCCAGACGGTGGGGCAGATGTCCGGGTCGGCGTAGTCGGGCCGGCCGTCGGCGGTGCGCCGGACCACCACGTCGTGGTTGTAGACCACCGGGCTGCCGTCCGCCTTCTCGTGCCGGCGGTACTCGTTGGCGCCGTCCTGGAGGTGCAGCGAGACCGCCCGGCGCGGCGCGGTGGAGAGGTTGGCGCCGCTGCCGTGGTAGGTGCGGCAGTGGTGGAAGCTGACGTGCCCGCGCGGGATCACCATCGGGACCTTGCGCACCTGCTGCCCGTTGTGGGCGGCGTTGGCGGCCAGGATGTCCTCCAGCTCGGCGCGGGAGCGCTGGGCGAAGTGGCGGGTGGAGTCCTCGCCGGAGTCCAGCTCGCGCCAGCGGTGGCTGCCGTCGACCATGGTGATGGTGCCGTTCTCCTCCCCGCAGTCGTGGAACGGGAGGAAGGCGGTGAGCATCCGGTCGGAGGTCGAGGTCTGCCAGTAGTGCCTGTCGAAGTGCCAGGGCACCTGGTTGCTGGGCTCCCCGGGCACCGGCGGCTTGTAGATCAGGGTGGCCTGGAAGACCCGGATCTCCTCGGCCTCGGCGAGCAGCGCGGCGACGGCGCCGAGCAGCGGCTTGCGCAGGATCGAGCCGATGGCGTCGCTCTCGTAGTGCACGTAGTCGTTGTGCCGCTGGATCGGCCCGTGGGCGGGCTCCCAGGAGGCGAGGTTGGGCGGGCGGACCGCCAGGGTGCGGTCGCGGTGGCCCTCGTAGTACTTCTCGGTGGCGGCCTGGAGGGTGTCCAGCTCCTCGTCGCTGAACAGCCGGCGGGAGAGGTACCAGCCGTGTTCGAGGTAGCCGGCCACCTCCTCGGGGGTGGGCAGCAGGGCGCGTTCGGCGTCGGTGAGCCGGAACTCGGTTGCGGTGGTCATGGGGTGGGCCTCCTCGGGGAGAGGGCGAGGGTGGGTTTCGGCGGGGCGGGGTCCGGTCAGGCGGCGGCGGTGGACTTCTGCCGCTCGACGGCCTCGTACAGGGCCTTGATGTTGGCGGTGCCGAAGGTGCCCGCGCCCTGGCGCTCGATCAGCTCCAGGAAGTGCGTCCGCCGCGGGTGCGTCGAGCGGACGAAGATCTGGAACAGCTGTCCGCCGTGGTCCTGGTCCACCAGGACGTCGAGCTCGCGCAGGGTCTCGATCGGGATGGCGGTCGAGCCGAGGCGCTCGGCCAGGGCGTCGTAGTAGGCGCCCGGGGTGGTGAGGAACTCCACGCCGCGGCCGCGGGCGGTCCGGACGGCGGTGGCGATGTCGGCGGTGCGGAAGGCCAGGTGCTGGACGCCGGCGCCCTCGTTGGCGTCCAGGAAGTCGTCGATCTGGCCGGGCCGGCGGGTGGTGTCGGGTTCGAGCAGGGTGAAGGTGACGTCGCCGGAGGCGCTCTGCACCACGCTGGAGTCCATGGCCTGCTCGCCGACCTCGATGTACTCGCCGAAGATCCGGTGCAGGCCCAGCGCGGCCTCGCAGAACTGTACGGCGGGGCCGAGTTCGCCGGCCGGGACGCAGATCGCGACATGGTCGAGCGCGTCCAGCAGGTCCTTCGGGCCGCCCTCGCCGCCCTCGTCGGCGGCTCCGGCGGGGGTCGCGGTGGTGCTCGTGGCGGTCGTGGCGGTGAACCGCAGGGCCACGTCGCCGAAGCCGGCGACCAGCCCGCCGGCCCGGTCGAGCACCCGGGCGCCGTGCCGCTCCGCCCGCTCCAGCGCGGCCTGCGGGTCGGTGCAGCCGAGCGCGAGCACGGCGACGCCGTCCCCGTGCCGGGCCGCGAACCGGGCCACCGGGTGGTCGGGGTCGGCGGCCGAGGCGAGGGACAGCCGGATGCCGCCCTGGCGCAGCCACACGACCCGCAGCCCGGGTTCCGGCTGTCCGGTGGGTTCGTCGGGCCCGGACGCCCCGGGCGTGGAGGTTTCGGGCGTGAACTCCTCGGCCGTGAAACCGAAGTCGGCGCAGAGGCCGGCGGCGGTCTTGTCGGCGTCCGCGCAGTGGTACTCGACATGGGTGATGGTCTGGATGGACAACGGTTCTCCCCGGACGTACGGAAAAGACGGTGGGCGGAGCGCTACTTGGTGGCCCGGGTGGACGCCGGGCCGAAGATCAGGCTGAGGTTGTGGCCGCCGAAGGCGAAGGCGTTGCTCAGCGCGGGGCGCGGCGGTGCGGACCGGGCCGCGCCCCGGACGTGGTCGAGATCGCAGGCGGGGTCGGGGTCGGTGAGGTTCACCGTGGGCGGCAGCGTCCCCCGGGCCACCGCCAGCGCGGTGACCACGGCCTCCAGGGCTCCGGCGGCACCCAGCAGATGGCCGGTCGCGCCCTTGGTGGAGCTGACGGCGGGCCCGTCCCCGCCGAAGACGGAGCGCAGCGCGGCCGTCTCGGCGACGTCGCCCAGTTTGGTGCCGGTGCCGTGCGCGTTGACGTAGCCGATGTCGGCGGGGGACAGGCCCGCGTTGGCGAGTGCGGAGCGCATCGCGTCGGCGGCGCCCGCGCCGTCCGGGCGCGGCATGGTCGGGTGGTGGGCGTCGGTGGAGGCGCCCCAGCCGGTCAGGTCGGCGTAGCCGGCCGCCCCGCGCGCGTCCGCGTGCTCGGCGCGTTCCAGGACCAGCACGGCGCTGCCCTCGCCGAGCACGAAGCCGTTGCGGCGGGCGTCGAACGGCCGGCTCGCCTGCTCCGGGTCGTCCCAACCACTCGACAGCGCACGGGCGTTGGTGAAAGCGGCGGCGATGGTCGGGTGCAGTGAGGACTCGCTGCCGCCACACACCACCACGTCCGCGTCCCCGGCCCGGATCAGCCGAAGCCCCTCGGCGACGGCCTGGGCGCCGGCCGCGCAGGCCGTCACGATCGCCGAACTGTAGCCCCGGATACCGTGCTTGATGGCGATCCGGGCGGTGGCCATGTTGGAGAGCATGCCGGGCAGCAGGTACGGGCTGACGCCGGGCCGGCCGCGTTCCAGCCGCCGGTGCGACTGCTGCTCGAAGGTCTCCAGCCCGCCGCCGCCGGTGGCGAGGACGACGGCGGTGCGGTGCGGGTCGGCGTCCCGGCCGACCACCAGGCCGGCGTCGGCGAGCGCGTCGTCGGCGGCGGCGAGGGCGAGCAGCACGAAGCGGTCCACGCAGCGGGTCTCGGTCGGTGGCAGCACCTCGCGGCCGTCCACGGCGGGGGCGAGCCCGGCGGCGGTCAGCCAGCCGTGCGCGGCGTGGCCCTCGGGCAGGGCCCGGATGCCGGAGCGGCCGGCGGTCAGCGCGTCGAACACCTCGGCGGGCTTGCGGCCCAGCGGGGTGACCAGGCCGATGCCGGTGATGACGGCGGCGGGGCGCCCGCCGGCCGGGCTCATCGGGCGCCCGCCGAGTCCAGGTAGCGCTGCCGGAGCAGCACCTTGCGGACCTTGCCGGTCGGGCCGAGCGGGATGTCGTCGCCCGCCACGACCAGGACCTGCCGGACGGTCGCGGCGGTGGCCTCGTCGAGGGCGGCGGTGACCTCCTTCGTCCGGTCGGTCCGCGGGTCGGCGTCGGCCGCCAGGATCAGCAGCACGTCGGTGACGACCCGGTCGCCGTCCCGGACGGCGACCACCGTGCAGTCCGCCACGTCCGGGCAGCGGGCCAGTACCCGCTCCTCCGACATCGCGGTGAACAGCCGCTTGCCGCCGCCGAGTTCGATCGAGTCCACGGCGCGGTCGACGTGGTAGTAGTAGCCCTCCTCGTCCCGGTACATCAGGTCGCCGGTGAGGAAGCGGCCGCGGAGCCGGGTGCGGAAGGTGGTGGCCGAGTCGTTCCAGTAGCCGAGCGCCAGGGTGGGGGAGGTGGTGGCCAGTTCGCCGACCTCGCCGGGGCCGAGCGGCTCGCCGTCCGGGCCGACCACCTCGCAGTCCACGAAGGCGTGCGGGCGGCCGACGCACCGGCCGTAGCGCTCGGTGCCGGGGCCGTGGGTGATGAAGAAGTGGGAGTGGCCCATCTCGGTGGAGCCGAGGCCGTCCACGAACAGCGATCCGGGGGCGCGCACCCGGCCCTGGCGGGTGACGGTCTCCCGGCTGCCCGCGGCGATCAGCCGGCGGATGTGCACCTCGTGCGCGCAGTCGCCGGTGTTCCACCAGAGCGCGACGGAGTCCAGGTGCCGCTCGCTGAGGTCGTGGTGGGCGAGCTCGGCCCAGGTGGCGGCGAAGCCGATCACCCCGGTCGGCCGGCGGCGCTCGATCGCGTCCAGCACTCCGGTGCCGGACTGCTTCGACAGCAGGGCGAGTTCGGTGTGCGAGCTGAGCGCCAGGTTGACCGCGATCAGGGTGGCGGCGTGCGGCGCGGGCAGCGCGCTGAGCATCCGCTCCTGGCCCTGCGGGCGGGGCATCCGCAGCCGGTGGCGGATCGCCGCGTACAGGCTCGCGTGCGAGTGCACCACGGCCTTGGGCATGCCGGTGGTGCCGGACGAGTGGGTGATCGCCACCGGGTCGCCGGACCAGTGGCGGTAGGGCGCCGGGGCGGCGTCCGGGTCGCCCGCGCCGAGCGTGCCGATCTCGGGAAGCACGGGGGTGCCGGTGTCGTGGCCGGCGAGGGCGGCGAGGTGCGGGCCGTCGGCGAGGACGCCGGCCGCGCCGAGCCGGCCGATGTAGCGGGCGGCCCGCTCGCCGTCCACGTTGGGGTTGAGCAGCGCGGGGATGGCACCGAGCCGGGTGAGGGCGAGGAAGGCCAGGACGTGGTCGGCGGCGTCGGTCGCGTACACCACCACCGGGTCGCGGCGGGTGATGCCGAGGGAGTGCAGGGACGCGGCCCGGGCCCGGACGGCGCGGTCGAGTTCCCGCAGGGTGAAGGGGTGCCAGGCGGCGTGGCCGTCCACCGGGGTGTCGAAGGCCAGCAGCGGCTCGTCCAGGCCGAGGCCGAGCGCCATGCGGCTGGTCAGTACGTTGCCGGCGCCGACGTCCGGGTCGTCCGCCAGAAGGGTGCGGATACTGCGGATGCTCACGGTGGTGGATCCTCCGATGGTGCTGGGTGTGCTGCGGCGGCGCGCGGCGGGTGGGGCCGTCCGCCCGATGGCGGTGGGTGGGCGCGGTGGGGCGCGCTCCGTGCGGGGTGCTCGAAGGGCGCGGAGGTGTCCGGCCGGGGCGGCCGGGGGGTCAGCCGGCGGCGACCAGCAGGGCCACGGCCCGGTCGGGGCGGCCGTCGTCGTCCGCCTGCTCGGCGGCGATGACGAGGACCTGGTCGGCGTCGCCGTCCGCGAGCAGCAGCGCCGCCAGGTCGAGCGCGTCCTGCGGGACGTGCCCGGGTACGGCCTCGGCGGGACTGATCGCCACGACGGGGCCGGTCAGGCCCCAGCGGGCGGCGATGTGCCCGAGTACGGCGTTGGGGTTGGACTGGAAGAACAGCAGGGGCGGCACCCGCTGCCCGGAGGCGGCGGTGTCGATGGCCCGCGCGGTGGCCCGGTCGCCGCCGCTGCTGGCGAGCAGCAGGGCGGTGCGGCCGGGGGCCGGTGCGTCGGCGCCGTGGTGGGCACGGAGACAGCGCTCGGCGGCCTCGGCCACCAGCGGGCTGAACGAGGAGGCGGAGAAGCCGGGCAGCGGGGGGAGTCCGCCGGGCAGCTCCGGGTCGGGCCAGCGGCCCTCGGCGAGGATGCGGGGTCCGTTCATCCGGCGGCCACCAGAAGTGCGGTGTTGGCGCCGCCGAAGGCGGAGTTGAGGCTGAGCGCGTAGCGGGGGCGGGCGGCGCGCGGGCCGTCCAGGACCAGGTCGAGGCCGACGTCCGGGTCCGGGCCGAGCCAGCCGGCGTTCACCGGCAGCAGGCCGTCGCGCAACGCCGCTATGGTGACGGCGAGTTCGAGCAGTGCGGAGGCCTCCAGGGCGTGGCCGTGGACGGACTTGCTGGAGCTCGTCGGCAGCCGGTCGGCATGCGCCCCGAAGACCCGCCGCAGCGCGCGCGCCTCGGCCAGGTCGGCGAGCGGCGAGCCGGTGCCGTTGGCGTTGACGTAGCCGACCTCCGTCGGGTCGGCGCCCGCCCGGGCGAGTGCCGCCTCGACGGCCCGCGCCGCCCCGTCGCCGTTCGGTTCGGGGCGGCAGACGTGGTGGGCGTCGCCGGCCCGGCCCCAGCCGGCCAGCCGGGCGAGCACGGGCGCGCCGCGCCGCTCGGCGGCGGGCCCGGCCTCGACGACCACGGCGGCGGCCGCGTCGCCGAGCAGGGTGCCGGTCCGTCCGGCGCTGAACGGGCGCAGCTCGCCGTCGCGGGCCAGCGCCCGGCCGGCGTCGAAGGCTCCGAAGACGCCCGGCTCCACCAGGTGCCCGGCCGCGACCAGGACCCGGGTGTGCCGGCCGGCGGCGACCAGTGCGGCGGCGTCGGCCACCGCCGTCCCGGCCGCGACGCAGGCGCCGGTGTAGACCCGGGTGACGCCCCGGACCCCGAGGGCCGCTCCGGCCCCCGCGGTGACGGCCGCGGTGACCTCCCTGGTCCGCAGATCGCTGTGCAGGGCCAGCAGGACGGGCATCTTTGCGCCGTCCGCGGCGGTCAGGCCGGCCTGCCGGCAGGCCTGGGCCGTGACGTCGAGCACGGCGTCGGCGAGCGCCACCGGTTCGGCGAGCAGCGCGGCCCGGGTGGTCCGACGCCGGGACACGTCGAACCGGGTGACCGGGCCGAACGCGGCCTTGCCGTGGGCGGTCGCCTCGGCGAGCGCGTCGAGCCCGCGGCCGACGGCGCTGAGCACGCCGAGTCCGGTGACCACGGGCCGGACGGCGGGCGGGGCGTGGCCGGTCATGGCTGCGCGGCTCCGGCGGGCGCGGCGGCGAGGACGGCCTCGCGCAGCAGCTCGGTGGCGGCGTCGACCGTGCGGACGGCCTCGAACCGCTCGTCGTCGAGATCCAGCTCGATGCCGTAGCGCTGCTCGAACTCGGCTATCAGCCACGTCAGTTCGAGCGATCCGAGCTCTTCGGGAACGGTGTCGGCGGTGCGCTGCCCGAACGCCGCCAGCATGCCGAGGACCTCGGCCCGGCCGGGGAGTGCGGTGCCGGTCACGCCGGGCTGCCCGCGGTGGCGGTGGTGGCGGCGGCGGTGGTGGCGTTGATCCGCGTGGCGATGTCGGCGGTGAACTGGTCGAGCGTCATCAGCGCGGTGGACTCCATCTCGTCGAGGTCGAACTTGACCCCGAACTCGTCCTCGACCTGCACCGACAGGTCGGCCAGGGCGAGCGACTCGAGGTCGAGTCCGGCCGGGCCGAGGTCGGTGTCGCCGGTCACCTCGGAGACGTCGTACTGCATTTCGGTCAGTGCGGCGAGGACGAACTCGCGGATGCGGTCCTGCATGGTGTGCTCCTTGTGCTCGCGCGCGTGCGGCGCGCGCGGTGTCGGGGTCGGGTACGGGCCGGGTCTCAGGTCGGGACCGCGGCGGTGGCCGCGTCGCGCAGGGCGGCGGGGTCGCGCAGCAGTTTCCCGGTGGCGGTACGGGGGAGGAGGGGCAGGAAGGCGAGGCGGCGCGGCCGCTTGTAGGCGGCGAGCCGCCCGGCGAGTCCGTCCTGGACGAGGGCGGGGTCGGCGCCCTCCTCGACGGCGAGGTAGGCCTCCACGGCCCCCGCGTCGAAGACCACGACGGCCTCGCGGACCCCGGGCAGGGCGGCGAGCGTCTGCTCGACCTCGGTGAGGTCCACCTTCAGGCCGCCGATCGAGACCTGGGAGTCCCGGCGGCCGAGGACGGTGACCCGCCCGGTGGCCCGGTCCAGCACGGCGGCGTCCCGGGTGTGCAGCCAGCCGTCCGACCAGCGGGTCGGATCGTCCAGCCCCGGATACGGCGAGGCGGCCGTCCGGATCTGCAACTCTCCTTCCACCATCCGTAGTTCCATCCCGGCGACCGGCTCCTTCGCCGGGTGCAGACCGGCCGTCAGATCGGTCGCGATGACGCCGAGTTCGGTCATCCCGTACATGGTGCCCAGCGGCACGCCGTAGCGGGCGGTGAAGAGGTCCGGCAGTCCCGGGCGGACGAGTTCGCCCGCCACGATCATCCGGCGCAGCTGCGGCAGCGGCGGGGGTGCGGCCGTGCCGGACAGCAGTTCGGCGTGGAAGGGTACGCCGATCACCGTGGTGGGCCGGTCGTCGGCGGCGACGGTGGCGAGGATGCCCGCGGCCGTCATCCGTTCCGGCACGGTCAGCGGGGCGCGGGCGTGCAGGCTGTTGAGCAGCCCGCCGACCAGTCCGAGAACGTGCACCACCGAGGAGAGCAGCACCACCCGCTCGCCCTCGCCGGGAAAGTCCACCAGCTGCTGGTAGCAGCCGAGTTCGCGGATCAGATCACTGGCGGTGCGGGCGATCACCTTGGCCGGGCCGGTGGACCCGGAGCTGAGCTGGACCAGGGCGTGCCCGGTCCCGGCGGGCCGGCCGTTCGACAGTCGGACGGCCACCGGCTCGACCTCGGAGAAGCCGCGCAGCGACCCCGAGGGCCGGTGTGCCGACCCTACCAGCACCTGTGGGGCCAGCCGTTCGACCGCCAGGTCGATCTCATGGTCCGTCAGGCGGTGGTCCAGCAGGATCACTTGGGCGCGCAGCCGCCAACTGGCCAGCAGCACGGTGACGAAGGCGGTGGAGGGCGGCAGCCGCAGGGCCACCGTCCCGCCGGGGCCCAGGCCGGCGGCGGAGAGCCGCTCGGCCTGTCCCTCGACCAGGGCGCGCAGGGCGTCGCGGTCGAGGGGCGTGCCGAAACGAAGGCACTCCTCGCCCCCGGGGCCGGCCAGCAGGAACCGTTCCGCCCAGTGTTCCGGGGCGTCGGTGTGCGGGGGCGAGAAGGGCGGAGGTGAAGAGAGGGAAATGCCGGTCAACGCCACTCCACGCAGTGAGGAGATTTGACATGGACGCCGTTCAAACCAATACGGCCAATTCCGTTGCCAGACGATTGCACAGACGATTGGTCAAATCAAGGTCTATACCAATGTGGTCTGGACCTCCTACGCTCCCGTTCCGGGACAGGTCCGAGCGCGGCCGTCCGGGAACGAGGATGCCCGTGGGACCACTCACGCTGGCCGGGATCGAGCGCGCTGCGCGCGCCGAACTTCCCCCAGAAATTTGGGACTTCATCGAAGGTGGAAGCGGTGCGGAACGCACCATGGCGGCGAACCCGGAAATGTTCGGCCGCTACGCACTGCGGCCCCGTACGCTCGTCGACGTCTCGGTCTGCTCGCTCGCGCAGACCCTGCTCGGAAGCCTGCTCGAACTGCCGGTCGGAATTGCCCCGATGGCCTACCACCGACTGGTCGATCCGGAGGGGGAGACCGCCACCGCCCGCGCGGCCGGCCGGGCCGGGGCGCTGCTCGTCGCCGGGATCTTCGCCAGCCGCACCCTGGAGGAGATCGCCGCCGCGGCCACCGGCCCGCTCTGGCTCCAGCTGTACTGGCTGCGCCGCCGCGACGCCCTCGCCGCGCTGATCGAACGCGCCGAGGCGGCCGGCTTCGGCGCCCTGATGCTCACCGTGGACGCCCCCCGGATCGGCCGTCGGCTGCGCGACCTGCGCAACGGCTTCGCCGTCCCGCCGCAGATCCGCGCGGTCAACCTGGACCCGGCCCTGATGGCCGCCAGCCACCGTGCCGACGCCGGCTCCTCGGGCATCGCCGACCACGCCCGGGAGCAGTTCGACCCCACTCTGACCTGGGACGATCTGGCCTGGATACGTGAGCGCAGCCGACTGCCGCTGGTCCTCAAGGGCATCCTGACCGCCGAGGACGCCAGGCTCGCCGCCGAGCACGGCGTCGACGCGGTCGTGGTCTCCAACCACGGCGGCCGCCAGCTGGACGGCGCCCTGCCCGGCCTCGCCGCCCTCCCCGAGGTCGTGGAGGCCCTTCCGCCGGACTTCCCGGTCCTGCTCGACGGTGGTGTGCGCAGCGGCACCGACATCGCCGTCGCGCTCGCCCTCGGAGCCCGCGCCGTCCTGGTCGGCCGCCCGGTCCTGTGGGGGCTCGCCACCGGGGGAGAGGCCGGGGTGGCCCGTGTCCTCACCCTGCTGAGGGACGAACTGGAGCACACCATGGCCCTGTTGGGGCGCCCCCGGCTCGCGGAGCTGAACCGGACCGCCCTCGCCCCCTGGCCCGTGTCGTAGGGCCCGGCCCGTCAGGACCTGCCCGGCCTGCGCCCAGCAGCCCGGCCCGCACCCCGAACCGGCCCCGGCCCCGCGCCGGGGCCGCGCCCGTCCGCCCCGCCGGACCAGGGCCCGCACCCGCACAGAAAGACCGACGCCATGAAGAAGCAGGACGCCTTCCCCGGCTGGGACTGGGACGACCCCGACGGCCTCGCCGCCCGCCTCGACGGCTTCAGCGCCGGGGTCGCCACCTGTCAGAAGCTCGAACCGGCCCCCACCGGCCTTCCGCGCGATCACGAGGGATTCCGCGAACTCGGACTCACCGGAATCGAGTTCGCCGCCTTCCGGACCGCCCACCCGGCCGGCCTCGGGACCGACCTCACCGCCCTGCGGGCCCCCGGCACCACGACCGAACCCGGCACCCTCTACCGCGTCGACGGAGACCGCTGGTTCACCCAGCTCGACATCGCCGAACCGCTGCCCTTCGCCGACGCCAGCGTGGACTGGGTCTACGCCGAGCACCTGATCGAGCACGTCACCATGCCGGTCGCGGTCGGCTGGCTGCGCGAGGCCCGACGGGTGCTCCGCCCCGGCGGCGTCCTGCGGATCACCACCCCCGACCTGGCCCGCTACCTGGCCGGCTACACCACCGACGACGGCTTCCTCGCCAAGCACCGCCGACGGCTCACCACCATGGGCTTCGGCCCGCCGATGCCGCAGCGCCCGGCCTTCCTGGTCAACCAGATCTTCCGCTACTACGGCCACCAGTGGATCTACGACCTGGACGAACTGCGGCACGTGCTCACCCTGGCCGGCTTCGAGCCCGGGCAGATCCGGCACTGCGCCTACCGGGAGGGTGTCCGCGCCGACGTCGCCGACCTCGACACCGCGTTCCGCACGGACGAGACCGTCTACGTCGAGGCCGACCGCTGAGAGCCGGGCCCCCGCTCGTCCGGCGGGCTCCGAACCCCTGCCCGGGCGGCCGTCCGCAGGTTGCCCGACAGGCCACGACCCGCTGCCCGTAAGGCCGTTCGACGTTCGTCGGCGGACACCGGCCACTGCCCGCCGGGCCGTCCCCCGGATGCCCGCCGGGCGGTGACCCGCCGCCCGCGAGGTCGTTCGCCGATCGTCCGCCGGGGCCCGACCTCCCGCCCTTCAGGCCGACCGCCGGGGCCCGGTGCGCAAGCCCGGCCCCGGCGCAGGCCGTTCGACCCCCCAGCCCGATGGGATGACCACATGCCACTGCACCCCCAGGCCGAGGCGCTGCGCGACCGCCGCGCGAGCGCCGGCACGCCCCCGCTCTACACCCTCACCCCGGCCGAGGCCCGAGCCGCCGACCTCGCCGACATCCGGGCCGCCGCCGGCACCCCCGAACCGGTCGCCGCCGTCGAGGAGCACCGCGTCCCCGGCCCCGACGGCGGCCGGCTCGCCCTCCGGCTCTACCGCCCCGAGCCCACCGGCCGCAGGCTGCCCGCCCTCCTCTATCTCTTCGGCGGCGGCTGGACCCTGGGCTCGCCCGACACCAGCGACGCGATCTGCCGCCGCCTCACCAACGCCGTCGGCTGCGTCACCGCCTCGGTCGGCTACCGCCTCGCCCCCGAACACCCCTTCCCGGCCGCCGTCCACGACTGCCGTGCCGCCGCCCGCTGGCTCGCCGACCACGCCGCCGACCTCGGCATCGACCCCGAACGCCTCGCCGTCGGCGGTGACAGCGCGGGCGGCAACCTCGCCGCCGCCCTCACCCTGCTCGCCCGCGACGAGGGCGGCCCGGCCCTCCGCCACCAACTGCTCGTCTACCCGAACACCGACCACCGCGCCGACACCGCCTCGCTGCGCGAGCACGACGACCCGCTGCTCTTCAACCGCCGCTCGGTCGCCTGGTACTGGGGCCACTACCTCGCCGACGCCGCCGACGGCGACCACCCGCACGCCTCCCCGCTGCGCGCCCCGAGCCTGGCCGGCCTGCCGCCCGCCACCGTGATCACCGCCGAGTACGACCCGCTGCGCGACGAGGGCGAGCAGTACGCCGAGGCCCTGCGCGCGGCCGGCGTCCCGGTCGAGGCCCGCCGGTACGAGGGCGTGCCGCACGGATTCTTCGCCATGACCGGCGTCCTGGACGCCGCCGGCGAGGCCCAGCGGTACGCCGCCGAGCGGCTGCGCGGGGCCCTGCGGTGAACGCCGCGCCGCCGCTGGCACTCGGCGAGCTCCACGCCTCCCTCTCGGACCCGCTGCTGGACGCGATGACCTTCCTCAACGAGGTCACCACCCGCTACCCCGGGGCGGTCTCCTTCGCCCCCGGCCGCCCCTACGAGGGCTTCTTCGAACCCGAGGACGTCCACACCTATCTGGACACCTACCTCGCCCACCTGGCCGACCGCGGCCTCGACCGGGACGCCGTCCGCACCGCCCTGTTCCAGTACGGGCCCACCAAGGGCATCGTCGCCGACCTGGTCGCCCGCACCCTGGCCAACGACGAGGGCCTCACGGTGGCCCCCGAGGCCCTGGTGCTCACCGTCGGCGCGCAGGAGGGCATGCTGCTGACCCTGCGCGCGCTCTGCGCCACCCCGGACGACGTGCTGCTGGTCAGCTCGCCCTGCTACGTCGGCGTCACCGGCGCCGCCCGGCTGCTGGACCTCACCACCGTCCCGGTGCCCGAGGGCCCGGACGGCGGGCCCGACCCGCAGGCCGTCCGGGCCGCCGCGGCCGCCGTCCGGGCCGGGGGGCGGCGGCCCCGCGCGCTCTACGTCGTCCCCGACTTCGCCAACCCCTCGGGCACCAGCATGCCCGTCCCGGCCCGGGCCCGGCTGCTGGACGCGGCCGCCGACGAGGGGCTGCTGGTGATCGAGGACAACCCGTACGGCTTCTTCGCCCGTGACCCCGGCGAGCGGCCCACCCTGAAGGCGCTCGACCACCGCCGCCAGGTGGTCTATCTCGGCTCCTTCGCCAAGACCTGCTTCCCCGGCGCCCGGCTCGGCTATGTGGTCGCCGACCAGGAGGTGGCCGGGCCCGGCGGGCGCCGCTCGCTGCTCGCCGACGAACTCGCCAAGCTGAAGAGCATGACGACCGTCAACACCCCGGCGCTGAGCCAGGCCGTCATCGGCGGCATGCTGCTGCACCACGACTGCCGGCTGCGCGCCGCCAACGCCCGCGCGACGGCCTACTACGCGGCCAACATGACGGCGCTGCTGGGGGAGTTGGAACGGCGGTTCCCCGAACCGGAGCGCCGGCGCCTGGGGTTGGCGTGGAACCGTCCGGAGGGCGGCTTCTTCGCGGTGCTGACCGTGCCGTTCACCGCCGACGACGCGGCCATGGAGCGGTGCGCCCGCGACCACGGGGTGCTCTGGACGCCGATGGCGCCGTTCTACCCGGGGGGCGGGGGCGAGCGGCGGCTCAGGCTCTCCATCAGCTCACTGACGACGGAGCAGATCGCGGACGGCGTCGAGAGCCTGGCGCGCTTCGTCCGCGCCCAGGTGTGACCGCCGGGAGCACCTGACGGCCGGGAGCGCCTGACCGGGCGTTTCGCCCTGGAACGCGCCGGGCGACATCGGTCACCGCCTGGCGCGTTCGGGGTCATGGGACCATCGGCCGCACCAGCGACGGATACGGCACTACCGCCCGGCCGGCCCGCCCGGGTTCTCTCCGGCGTCAGCGCGGGCCGCCGAGGGGAACAGGCCGGGATTGTCCCGGACGTACTCCCGCAGCCCGGTGGGCGGCCGTCCGGTGACCAGCTCGATGTCGCCGGTGGCGCGGTCGTAGCGGTTGAGGGCGTGCAGGCGGGCCATGGTCGCCAGGTGCTCGAAGACGTGGCCGGGAAGCCCCAGCGGGCGCAACTCCCGGTCGACCCACCGGTCGTACGGCGGGTCGAGGTAGCGAACGGGCCGGCCCAGCACCGCGGAGAACTCCGCGGCCAGCTCCGTCAGGTCCCGCGAGACGGGTCCGGTCAGTTCGTAGCGGCGGCCGACGTGCGCAGCGGGGTCCGCCAGGACCGTCGCGATGACCTCCGCGACATCCGCGGCCGCGACGGGGGAGGTGCGGCCGGACCCGAAGGGCAGCCGGATCGTCCCGTCCCTCGCCATCGACTCGTACGCGAAGACCCGGAAGAGCGGATTCTCCAGGAACACGGTCGGCCGAACGTGTGTCACGGGCAGGCCCGACCAGTCCAGGACCTGTTCGGCCAGCCAGTGCTGGCGCTGCTGCGCCGATTCGGCCGTACTGGTGAGATCCATCTGCGAGACGGTCATCTGGCTCATGTTGACCAGCACCTCCAGGCCGCCGTACCGGCGGGCCGCGGAGGCCACGGTCACCGTCGCCTCCAGGTACTGCGCGGACACGCCCATGCCGAAGTACATCCGCCCGCAGCCGTCCAACGCGCGAGCGACGTCCGCACCGCGGGTCAGGTCTCCCACCACGACCTCGGTACCCAGTGCGCGCAGCACCTCGGCCCGCTCGTCATCCACCCGGACGAGGGCGCGGACCGGCAGGCCACGCCGTCGCAGCGCGTCGGCCACCAGCCTGCCCACGCCGCCCACACTGCCGGTGGCGCCGGTCACGAGAACCGGTTGCTCGCCTGTCATGAGGCTCCTCCTGTCATCGAGTCGTGCTCTCCGGCGGCCTGGGGCCCCGGGCACGAGGGTACGTTCGCCGCGCCCGGTCGGCAGGATCCGGCGGCCCCTCCCCGCCCGTGGCCGGTCACGCAGCGTGTCGTCGACGGCGCGTGACAGCCGAAAGCGGGGGCGGGGCCGAATGGGCCCCGCCCCCGCTTCCGCCGGTGCTCAGCGCACCCGGGTGGAGAACAGCCGCGCCGACCAGTACACGGCGGCCACCGTCATCACGGCCACCACCAGCAGCCCCTGCCAGACCGCGCTGTCCCCGAGGTGGCCCGAGAACAGCGCCCGCATGCCCTCCACGGCCCAGTAGAAGGGGTTCCACCGGGCCGTCTGCTGCAGCCAGTCCGGCGCCAGGGTGAGCGGCAGCAGCACCCCGGAGAGCAGCGCGATCGGCTGCGCGATGGTGTTCACCACGGGGGCCATCGCCGCGTCGCTCGGCACCATCAGGGCGATGCCGTAGGAGACGGCCGAGGTCATCAGCGCCAGCAGCCCCAGCAGCAGATAGGCGAGCAGCAGGTTCACCGGCCCCACCCGCAGGCCGAACGGCAGGGCGATCACGGTGATGATGACCGCCTGCACCAGCAGCGCCACCATCTCCCGCAGCGCCCGCCCGAGCAGCAGCGCCAGCCGGCTGACCGGGGTCACCCGGGACCGCTCGATGATCCCGGCCTTCAGCTCGCCCAGCAGGCTGAAGCCGGTGAACAGGCCGCCGAAGATGCAGAGCACCGCCAACAGGCCCGGTACGTACACCTGGTAGGCGTCGGCGTAGGAGGACGCGCCGTCCGGCGCCAGCACCTTCTTGAGCAGCGGTGCGAACAGCAGCAGGTAGAAGACCGGCTGGATGATTCCGACGGCGATCCAGACCGGGGTGCGGATCATCAGCAGCAACTGCCGCTGGAAGACCAGCCAGGTGTCGCGGGCGAGCTTCATCGGTGTCCCCAGAAGGTGGAGTCGGAGCGTGGAGGCGGAGAGGGGCTGGAAAAAGGGGGAGAGAGACAGGGCCGGAGCCGCGGCGGGTCAGGCCTGCTTCAGCGAACGGCCCGTCCGCGCCAGGAACACGTCGTCCAGGCTGGGCCGTTGGAGCTGCACGGTGCCGGGCGTCACGCCCGCGCCGTCCAGGACACGCAGCAGCTGCGGGATGGCCGCCGCGCCGTCGTCCAGGTAGAGCCGCAGCCCGTCCTCGCCCTGCAGCTCCAGCCGGTGCAGGTACGGCTGCGCGCGCAGGGCCCGGGCCGCCCGCTCGGCGGTGGAGCCGTCCTCCTCGGAGCCCGCCCCGCCGGGCTCCAGCCCGACCAGCACGACGTCCCCGGAGATCTCCCGCTTGAGCGACTCCGGGGTGCCCTCGGCCACCACCTCGCCGTGGTCGACGATCGCCACCCGGTCGCAGAGCGCGTCCGCCTCGTCCAGGTAGTGCGTGGTCACCACGACCGTCATGCCCTCGGTGCGCAGCCGGCGGATCTCCTCCCAGAGCCGGCCGCGGCTGACCGGGTCCAGGCCCACGGTCGGCTCGTCGAGGAAGAGCACCTGGGGCGCGTGGATCACCCCGAGCGCGATGTCCACCCGGCGGCGCTGGCCGCCCGAGTAGGTGACGCACGGCCGGTCGCCGAACTCCTCCAGGTCGAAGGCCTTCAGCGCGGCCTCGGCGGCGTGCTGGGCCGGTGCCTTGGCGGCGCCGTACATCCTCGCCTGGAGGACGAGTTCCTCGCGGGCGCTGACCGTGTCGGTGGTGCCGCCGCCCTGGGCGACGTAGCCGATCCGGCGGCGGACCTCGGCCGGGTCGGTGAGCAGGTCGGCCCCGGCGATCCGGGCCTGCCCGCCGTCCGGGCGGATCAGGGTGGCGAGCATCCGCATGGTGGTGGTCTTCCCGGCCCCGTTGGGGCCGAGGAAACCGAAGATCTCGCCTGCGGCGACGGACAGGTCGATGCCGCGGACGGCGTCGACGGTGGTGTTCTCACCGCGCTTGCGGGAGGTGTTCTTGCGATAGGACTTGCGCAGTCCCTTGGTCTCGATCAACCAGAACTCCCGTGCTGGGATGGGCTGCCGGGGCACCTGAGAAAACGGTGCTGCGCGCCCACCCTAGAGTCTCCGACGGTCGGGAAACAATGGCCTAGACCAATGGATGTGCATGTTCTTCGGCCGTCGGCGCCGCGCCGGGCACCGCGGCCGCCCCGCCGGTGACCAGCGCCTCCAGCCGGTCCGCCGCCGTCACCGCCCCGCCGCCCGCGCGCAGCGCGGCACCCACCCGGACGGCGGACTCCCGGTGGGCGGCCGAGTCCAGGACGGTCCGCAGCCGGTGCGCCAGCAGTTCCGGTGCGACCCGGGCGAACGGTACCCGCAGCCCGGCGCCGGCCGCCGCGACCTGCGCCGCGACGAACGGCTGGTCGTGCCGGATCGGTGCCGTGACCAGCGGAATCCCGTGTGCCAGGGCCTCGCCGACGGTGTTCATCCCGCCGTGGCAGAGCACCGCGTCCAGCGCCCCGCGGGCCATCAGCTCCAGCACCGGTGCCCGGTCCACCGCCACCGCGTGGGGCGGCAGTTCGGGCAGCAGCTCGCGCGGTGCGGCGATCACCGGCTGCACGTCGTCCCCGCACAGCTCCAGCGCCCGGACCGCCCGCGCGTGGAAGTCCGCGCCGATGTCCCCGGCCAGCGTGCCCATGGTCACCAGGACCCGCCGCCGCCCCGGCAGCAGCCGCTCCCAGGGGAAGTCCGGGTCGGCCGGCCGTTCGGCCAGCACCGGCCCGACCAGCGCGTAGTGGTCCGGGAACGGCTCCGGGCCGGTGAGCGCGGAGCCGGTCAGCGCCAGCACCAGGGCGGGGGAGAAACGGGGATCGGTGTACTCCTCCCCGGGCAGTCCGGCCCGCTGCCAGAGCCCGCCCAGCAGGCCGGTCATCCACGCCTCGACCTGCGGCAGCGTCCGGAACGGCCGGCCGAGCTCCATCGCGCCGGGCGCCAGGCTCGCCCACGGCAGCCCGTGCCGGTGGGCGACCAGCGCACCGGCCGGGGTGTGCTGGTCGACCAGCAGCGCGTCCGGCCGGTACTCCCGGACGACGGCGTCCAGGGGCTTCGCGGTGAACCGCGCGTACGGGACGATGAAGCCCTCCCAGAGCGACCGCAGGGCGGCGAGCCCGTGTCCGCCCTGCGCCCGGAACGCCCGGGTGCCCGTCCCCAGGACCGTCGCCCCGGGCCCGAGCAGCGGCCGCAGCACGGACTCCGTCCCCGTCCAGGCCACCTCGTGCCCGCGCGCGGTCAGCTCGCGGGCGAGGCCCACCGTCGGGTTGATGTGCCCGGTCAGCGGCGGCACCACCAGCAGGAAGCGGCTCATCGGCGCACCTGCGCCGCGATCAGCCGCTGCACGTCGGCGACGGTCAGGGCCTCCAGGCCGGCCAGGTCGAGCCCGGCGCGCAGCCGGTCGAGATCGGCCGCCGGGCCGTAGCGCTCACGCAGCTTCGCGGCCAGGGCCGCCAGTTCGACCTCGTCCAGCGTCAGGTCGCCGTCCAGCCGGGCCTGCGGGGTCACCAACGATGCCCATTCGGGCGGCGCCTCGGCGGCCTCCAGCAGCAGCGCGATCAGCTCCGGGCTCACCGGGGCGGGGGAATCGGGGGGTTCACGATCGGTCATCGGGGGGCTCCACCTGCTCGACGGCACGGGGCGTGTGAGTCTCAGAACGGCCCGAGATCACTTGTGCGACCCGTCGGGCGTCGGAATACTAGCCCGCGTGACAGCACTGGAGGCAGTGGCCGTTCACCTCCCCCACCTCACCGTGCCCATCGAGGCGGTGGGCGAGCGGATCGGCCTGACCCCACGTCAACTTCGACTCTTTCGCCGCTTCCACGGCCTGGACCAGTTACGGCTGGACCCGGACGGGACGCTGCCCGACCTGCTCGGCGCCGCCGTCGAGGCCCTACCGCAGCTGCGCGGACGCGAACGGCATGTCCGGTTCGTGATCCACGCGCGCAGCATGCCGGTGGCGGTGCCCTACCCGCTCAACCCGCTGCACCAGCTCCTCGGCCGCTACGGCCTGTCCCACGCCAACGCCTTCACGGTGACCCACCACGCCTGCGCGGTGGGCCTGCTGGCGGTGGACCTGGCAGGCAGGCTGCTGGCCGGCGACCCGGATCCGGAGGCGCTGGCGCTGGTGCTGGCGGGGGAGAAGACCTTCACCAAGGACGCCCAGGTGGTACCCGAGACCGGGATCTTCGCCGAGGGCGCGGCCGCCTGCCTGGTCCGCGCCACCGGCGAGCGCAACCGGGTGCTCTCCTACGCCGTCCGCCACCGGCCGGAGTTCGACGGCCGGCTGGCCGAGGACCCGGACCTGCTCGCGCGCTACCAGCGGGAGTACCCGGCGGTGATGATCGAGGCGATGGAGGCCGCCCTCGACCAGGCAGGTCTGGACCTCTCGGACCTCGCGGCGGTGCTTCCGCACAACGTCAACCAGGCCTCCTGGCGGATGATCTGCCGCCGGATCGGCTACCCGGTCGACCGGGTGGTGCTGGACAACGTGCCGAAGGTCGGGCACAGTTTCGCTGCGGACAGCCTCATCAATCTCCACACCGCCACCACGCGGGGGCTGCTCCAGCGCGGCGACCGCTACCTGATCGCCGCCGCCGGTGTCGGAGCCACCTTCTCCGCCATGGCCGTCGAACACTGACGTACCGTCAGCCTGGCGGGCCCGGGCGACGTATCGGCGCGGCGGGGACGACCACCTCGGCCGGCCGCCCCCCATTCACATTCCACGTACGACGGGACGGGACACCCATGTCAGAACCCGCGGTCCAGACCACCGATACCGAACTGCGCGACCGGATCCTGCGGAGCATCGGCGAGCTGCTGCCCCGCGTCCTCAAGCGCGACCTCCCCGAGATCCCGGAGAACGCCTGCCTCTTCGACGACCTCGGCCTCACCTCGGCCGGCACCATCGAACTCATCCTGGAGGTCGAGGAGTCGCTGGACATCCAGGTGGACGTCGAGCAGATCGACGAGGACGACCTGCGCTCGGTGACGAAACTGGCCGACTACGTCGCCGGGCACGTCATCCCCGAGGACTGACCGGGTGGCCGCCGAGACCGGCCGGGGCCTGCGGATCAGCAAGGTCCTGGCGAGGTACGTCGACGGCCGGTCGGAGACCTCGCTCGACCCGGACCTGCGGGTCTTCGTCTCCGACCTGGTCCGCCCGTACGGCCTGCCGCTGCGGGAGGACCTGCTGGGCGAGGGCGTCGGGCACTCCTACGCGGAGATGGCCGAGGGCCTGCTCGGCGAGGCCCTGGCCGACAGCGGACCGGTGGACCTGCTGATCCTGGCGTTCGACACCCCGGACGTCCGCCCCGGCGCCCCCGCCTCGCTCGCCATGAGCCGGTCCTGTCCCGGCTCGCCGCTGGCCTTCGCCGTCTGCGACCAGGGCTCGGCCGCCGCCTTCACCGCGCTGCGGATCGCCGCCGACTACCAGCGCACCGGGGTCTGCCGCCGTGCGGTGGTGGTCGTCGTCGAGCAGGCGGCGCTGCACTACCGGCCGGCCGAGCCGGTGGAACTGCCCGAGCGGCACTGTGTCGTGGTCCTGGTCTGCGAGGAGGCGGACGGGGATGGACTGACGGTACGTCAGGCATCGGAGCCGGAGCCGGCGTCGGAGGCCTTGGAGAAGGCCGTCCGGGCGCAGGCCGAGACCCTGGGCGCGGGCCTCGCGCTCGTTCTGGGCCCGGGCCTGGCGGTGGGCGACGACTCCGGGGAGGCGGTGACGGCCTCCGCCGCCCAGCCGTTCACCGGGGTCTGGGCGGAGCTGGCCGGGCGGCTGCCCGGCTGGCAGGCCGAACAGCGGCCGGTGCTGGTCGCCGGCCACGACCGCAGGCTCGGCGTGCTGAGCACCCTGGCCCTGCGGCCCGGCCCGTGACGGCCGAGCCGGCCGCCGACCCTGCCGATTCCGCTGATTGCGCCGACCCTCCGGGCCCGACCTGCCCGACCGTTCCTGTGAGTTGGCCCGACCTGTCCGAACTGGCCGACCTGCCCGAACTGACCCGACCGATCGACCCGGCGGGGCGGCCCCGGCCGTCCGACGGGGCAGTTCCGACCGGCCCGTCCGGGCGGCCCGAACTGCCCGGCCGGTCCGTTCCGGCCGACCCGGCCCGCCCGTCCGTCCGGCCCGAACTGCCCGACCGGGCAGGCCCGATCGCCCGGGCGGACCCGACCGGCCCGGCCGACCTGATCGACCTCTGGGTCATCCCGACAGACCAGCCCGAGCCCGTGCTCCAGCGGCTTCGGCACCTGCTCGACCCCCGTGAACGCGCCCGCGCCGCCGGCCCCGACCGGCTGCTCGGCCGCCGCTTCACCGCCGTCCACGGCGCCGTCCGGCTGCTGGTCGCCGAGCGCCTCGGTATTCACCCCGCCGAGGTCGTCTGGCGTCACGGTCCGCACGGCAAGCCCGAACCGGTCACCGACGACGGCCGGTTGCGGATCAGCTACTCCGCCTCCGGCACCCTCGCCGTGCTGGCGCTGGCCGAGCACCGGGAGGTCGGTGCCGACGTCGAGGAGATCCGCGACGCCCGGGTGGCCTCCCGGATCGCGAACCGCTACTTCCCGGGCGCCGAAGCGCGATTCCTGGCCGATGCGCCCTCGCCCGCCGCCCGGGCCGAGCGCTTCACCCGGCTCTGGTGCCGCCGCGAGGCCTGCGTCAAGGCGTACGGCGGGCGGCTGGTCCAGGGCTTCGGCCTGCCGCTGGCCGGACCGGCCCCGCTGCGCCTGGCCGAGGTGGGCGCCCTGGGCGAGGGCCCGTGCCAGGTCCACGACACCCCCGTCCCCGGACCGTTCCGGGCCGCCGTCGCGGTCGTCGGCGAGCGGCCGGTCCAGGTCCGAAGCCGAGCCTGGAATCTGACGACAGTCCTTTCCCGGCAAGAAAGCTGACGATCCGTCAGTTATCCCAGATTTCTGGTCTGGACCACTTCTCGGGGCCGCTGATAGCGTCCCGATCCGCATCCCGCCGAGACCCCGGCCAGCCGAAGGGCGCGTATCACGTGACAGAGACCAGCCGACGGATCACGGTCCGGTACGGTGGCGCGAGCAGCGGCTCAGGGCCGCTCACCCTCGGCCAGGACAACATGATCCGCTGCATCCGGCGCGACAACCCCGAGCAGATCAACAAGGAGTCCGTCTGGCCGGTGCCCGACGACACCACCCTGCCCGCCGCGCTCGACGCCCTGCGCGCTCTCGTCGAACGCCATGAATCGCTGCGCACCGCCTTCCCGCCCGGCCCCGGCCCGGGCGCCTTCCCCGACCGTCAGGAGGTGTGCCCGGAGGGCGAGTTCACCGTCACGACGGTGGAAGCGGGCGACCTCCAGGCCGTCGAACTGGACCGCCTGGCCGATGAGTTGGGGCGTATCGGGGTCGCTGTCGGGTTCGACCTGACGGTCGCGCCGCGGCTGCGCTTCACCCTCCTCACCGAGGCCGACCGGGTGCTGCGGCTGATCGTGGTGGTCTGCCACGCCGGTGCGGACGGAGCGGCCACCGCGCTGCTCATCCAGGACTGGCTCGCCCTCGCCGCGGGCAAGGAGCTCCCGCCCGCCACCGCGCGGACCCCGCTGCAGGTGGCCGCCCTCGAACAGAGCGACCAGGGCCGCCGCAAGGCCGCGGCGTCCCTGCGGCACTGGGAGAAACTCCTCGCCACCGGCCCGCAGGCCGTCTTCGCCGACTCCCGGATCACCGGCCCTCCGGACGGCGTCGCCGCGGTGGTCCTGCGCTCCCGCGCGGCCGCCGAGGATCTGGCCGCGGCCTCCCGGCGGACCGGGGCGAGCCCGTCCGTCGTCCTGCTCGCCGCCTTCGCCGCCCTGGTCGCCCGGTGCGCGGACCAGCCGGCCCTGGTGATCTCGGCGCTGTCCGCCAACCGTCAGCGGGCCGTGCTGGCCGACCATGTCGGCACGCTCGCCCAGGACGCCCTGCTCACCCTGGACGCCGACGCCGCCGACCTCGACGAGCTGATCGGCCGCGCCAAGTCCGCCTCCCTCGCCGGTTACTGGAACAGCACCATGGACGCCGCCAAGGTCTGGCAGACCATCGAGGACGTCGCCCATCTGCGGGGCTCCCGCTTCGCCCGGCAGGTCGTCGTCAACGACCTCAGCCTCACCATCCCGGAGTCCATGTCGGACGCCCGCCCGGCGCCCGTGGCCGACCCCGAGCTCACCTGGCTGCCCGACCAGCCGATCCCGGTCCGGATCATGTTCAACATCCTGCGGATCTCCGGGAGCCTGGAGTTCGCCCTGGTCACCTGCCCACAGGTGCTCGACCGGGCGGAGACCGCGGAGTTCGCGCACGGTCTGCTCGCCGTCCTCAAGGCCGCCGCGGCCGGTCCGCTGCCGCTGGCCGGCCTGCCTTCCCTGCCCGCCCTGCGGCCGACCGTCCGAAGCGGCGACTGGCACCGGATCGACGGCTCCTGGATCGACCTGGACGCCGTTCGCGCCCTGCTCGCCCATGCCCTCGGCGGTACCGCGGCCGCACGGGTCGAACTCACCGACGGCCGCCTGGTCGCCCGGCTGCTCACCGCGGACGGCACGCTCACCCCGCTGACCGCCCACCGCGCCGTGGTCGCCGCCCTGCCCGGGCGGGACACCGCGATGGCCCCCCATCACTACGTCGTCCACCGTGCCGGGCCGGGTGCTCCACCGCCCTGGGACGCCCTGCCGGTGGCCGCCGAAGGGGGCGGTCGCGCCCCGGAGGTCGCCGCCCGGCTCGTCCGGCTCACCTGAAAGGGTGCGCTCGGCGCGGCGGCAGCTTCACCCGGACGTGTCACCGCGTCACTCGTTCGGCCCCTTGTTCTGCGTGTCGCCCCATGGGCCGTCCCAGGAGCAGGCGGAGGTCGTGCCCGAGGTGAGCCCCCACGGGCTGGGCACCTCACCCGGCTCCTCCGCGTCGTCCTGGAGCGGCAGCCGGTCGATCACCGCGACCAGCGCGGGCGGCAGTCGCGGCGCCAGGCCGCGATGGCAGCGGGAGAGGACGTCGCGCCGCACGTCGTCCGGCAGCAGCGGTCGGCCCACCCGCAACGGGCCTGTCCCGCCCGGGCGTTCGGCGGCGGTGAGCTGGTCCGACCAGGCCCGCCAGTAGTCCGCGTCGTCGGTCTCGCCCAGCTTGAGGTGGTGCAGGTGCAGACAGTACGCCGCCGTGCCGCTCCCGGAGCCGGCGGCGAACCGCCACCAGAACTCCGCGCCCTCCGCGCGGCCCGTGGCGTACAGCAGGGCGCCGAACACCTCCGCGCCCTCGGGCTGGATCCGCCGCGCGTCGACCAGGAGGTCCAGGCCCCGGGAGGCGTCCGGCGCGCTCAGCACCAGGGCGACCACCAGGCCCAGTTCGAAGGCGGCCTGCTCGTGCTCGGACGGCAGGTGCGCGGGGGCGGCCGTCAGCCTGGCCCGGCGCAGCGCCGCGATCCGTGCGGCGTGCGCCCGTTCGGCCCGGGGGACCAGCAGCGGCGCGCCCGGTTCGGTGAGCGCCTCGGGCCGGGGCCGGGGGTTCACTGACCGCCCTCCCGGTCGGGCAGTTCGCGGACCCCGAGCCGTCTGGCGAGCCGGTCCCTGGCGTGCCGGAGATTGGAGTGGACGGTCGCCACCGGCCGGCCCAGGTAGGCGCCGATCACCTTGACGTGCAGGCCGAGCAGATAGCGCAGCACGATCACATCCCGTTGCCGGTCCGGGAGTTCGAGGATCGCCGCGTAGAGCCGGACCTCGTCCGCCTCGCTGTGCAGCAGGCCGTTCGCCACGTCCTTGAAGGCGCCGATCACGGCGGCGAAGGTGACGGCCTCCACCTCGACCGGCTCCTCGCCGGCCACCCAGTCGGCGACGTGCCGGTTGGCCAGCCGCCAGGCGTACGCGGCCGGCTCCTCGAACCGCAGCACATGCGGCCAGCAGCGCGCGAGGTCCTCCTTCACCGCCTCGACGACCAGCGCCATGTCCGCGCGGTTGCCTATCCGGGTCAGGGCGAGTGCCCGCCAGGCCGGTTCATGGGTCTCGCAGAACGCCGAATAGGCCAGCTCCAGGCGGATGTTGGCGGGCTCCTCGGCGGTCTGTCCGCCTTCGCCCCGGCCCCCGTCGCGGTAGTCGCGCTCGCCGTAGCCGCCATAGCCGCCGGGCCCGCTGTACTCACCGGGCCCGCCGTGCTCACCGTACCCACCGTCGCCGTACGCCCCGGCCGGGCTTGCCACCGTCGGCCCGCCCCGGTGCCCGCGCGGGCGGACACCCCTGTCGATCGTCATCGAGCCTGCTTTCCGCGGCCGTGGTCTGCATGCCGGGCCGCCTGAGGGTGGGGGCTGTCTGGTGCCCACCGACATTCCATCAGCTCTGTTACTCCAGGCTGCAATTCGAACACAGATTGTCATCTTCTCTGATCTGATGATCGTTCGTTGCCTCGAACCCGGCTGTGACAGGGGGTGATTGGTCCCCGGGTGCGATGGGCACCTATCGAAAGGTCCTGCCACCAGGTCCTGTCATCGGGTCCTGCGCACAGAGCCCGGCCGCCGTGGGCCCGGCCGTCGTGGGCCCGGCCGACGCCCCGGGCCGGGGCCGTCACCCCGGGGGGAGCGCAATGAGCCACTACGACGGGGCCGACCTGCGGCTGAACGTGCCGCACTCGGCCCGGATGTACGACTACTACCTGGGCGGCCTCACCAACTTCGCGGCCGACCGCGAGGCCGCCGGCCAGGCGCTCGCCGTCGCACCCTGGCTGCGCGCCGCCGCCCGCGCCAACCGGGCCTTCGTGCACCGCTCGACCCGGGCCCTCGCCCGGGCCGGCATCGACCAGTTCCTCGACATCGGCACCGGCATCCCCACCTCGCCCAACCTGCACGAGGTCGCCCAGCGGATCCACCCGCAGGCCCGGGTCGTCTACGCCGACAACGACCCGATCGTGCTCTCGCACGCCCAGGCCCTGCTCACCGGCACCCCCGAGGGCCGCACCGCCTACGTCGCGGCCGATGTCACCGACCCCGCCGCGCTGCTCGCCTCACCCCGGCTACGCGAGACCATCGACCTCACCCGCCCGGTCGGGCTCTCCCTCAACGCCCTGCTCCACTTCGTCCCCGACGCGCTCGGCGCCTACGAGATCGTCGAGCACCTCAAGGACTCCCTGGTCCCGGGCAGCGCCCTGGTGATGTCCCACGTCACCCCGGAGTTCGCCCCCGAGGAGGTCGCCCGGCTGGTCCGCGTCTACGAGGCCGGCGGCACCGCCGCGCAGGCCCGTACCCGGTCCGAGTTCACCCGCTTCTTCGACGGCTGGGCCTTCGTCGCCCCCGGCCTCGTCCCCACCCCCCGCTGGCGCCCCGACCACCCCGGCGACGGCGCCGGCCCGGTCGGCGACGCCGAGGCCGCCTCCTACGCCGCCGTCGCCCTGAAGCCGTAGGGCCCCCCGGTCCCACCCGACCGCCGGTGCGGTCCGCCGGGCGCGGGGACAGACTGGGGGTGGATCCTGCCGCCGAGGCTGGGAGAGCCATGCTGCTCGGACTCACCACCGCCGTGGTCGCCACCGTCTGCTTCGGCTTCGGGTCGGTCTTCCAGGCCCGCGGCGCCCGGACGGCCCCCCGGGCGGACCGGGTGCGGGCCGGGCTGCTGGCCGCGCTCGCCCGGTCCTGGCAGTTCCTGCTGGGCACGGCACTGGACATCGCCGGCTTCGCCCTGAGCATCGTCGCCCTGCGCAGCCTGCCGCTCTTCCTGGTCCAGGCCCTCACCAACGCGAGCCTGGCGGTGACCGCGCTCGCCGCCGTCCGGCTGCTCGGCGCCCGCCTGCGGCGCGGGGACGTCTGCGGGATCGCGGCCGTGGTCGTCGGCCTCACCCTGCTGGCACTCGGCTCGGGCCGGGAGGGCCGCGAGCACGCCGGGCCCGTCTTCCACTGGGCGCTGCTGGCCGCCACGGTGGTGATGGTGCTGCTCACCCTGGTCCTGGTCCGGCGTGACGGGAACGCCGCCGCGGCCGGCCTCGGCCTGCTCGCGGGGGCCGGCTTCGGCGTGACCAGCCTGGCCGTCCGCGTCCTGGACCCCACCGGCCCGGTCGGTTTCCTGACCGACCCGGCGACGTACGCGCTCGCCGCCGGAGGCCTCGGCGGGTACCTGGCGTACGCGCTGGCGCTGCAGCGCGGCACGGTGACGGCGGCGACCGCCGCCGGAACGGTCACCGAGACCTTCGGTCCGGCGCTGGTCGGGGTCGTCGTGCTGGGCGACGCGGCCCGGCCCGGCTACGCCTGGTGCGCGCTCACCGGCTTCGCGGTGGCCGTCGGCGGCACCTTCCTGCTCTCCCGCTTCGGCGAACCGGAGAGCGAGGCCGCCGCCGGCGCCCGGGCCGCCGCCGAGCAGGAGACGGAGGCGGCGGTCCCGCCCCGGTAGCCCGGGCGGCGCCGCCGTGCGAAGGTGGCTTGCCGGACAAAACGGACGGCGAGGCACGGACAGAGCGGCAGGTGACCATGGCGGACGAGGTCCACCGACGACCCCACCGGGCCCGCCGGCCCGGCCCCGCCGCCGCCGATCGCCCGGTCGTTCTGGTCACCGGCGCCTCCTCCGGCATCGGCGCCGTCACCGCGACCCGCCTGGCGGCCGCCGGCTGGCAGCTGCTGCTCTCCGGCACCGACCGCGCCCGCCTCGACGCCGTCGCCGCCCGCACCGGAGGCCACGCCCTGCCCCAGGACCTCGGCAAACCGGACGGTCCGCTGCGCCTGGCCGAAGCCGCCCTCGCCACCGCCGGGCGGGTGGACGTGCTGATCGCCAGTGCCGGCCTCGGCTGGCGCGGACCGTTCGCCACCATGCCCTCCGACGCCCTCGACCGGATGATCGAGGTCAACTTCGCCGCCCCGCTCCGGCTGGTCCGGCTGCTGCTGCCCGGCATGCTGGAACGGCGCCGCGGGCGGATCGTCCTGCTCGGCTCGATCGCCGGCCAGGTCGGGGTCCGTGACGAGGCCGTCTACGCGGCCACCAAGGGCGGGCTGGCGATGTTCGCCGAGAGCCTCCGGTACGAACTGCGCGGCACCGGCGTCGGTGTACGGCTCGTCCTGCCCGGACCGGTGGACACCCCGTTCTTCGCCCGGCGCGGCACCCCCTACCAGCGGGAACGGCCGCGCCCGGTCTCGGCCGACCGGGTCGCCGACGCCGTCCTCGCGACCATCGCCACCGACCGCGACCGCCTCTTCGTCCCGCACTGGCTCGGCCTCCCCGCGCGCCTCCACGGCGTCGCGCCGGGGGCGTTCCGGCGCCTGGCGGCCCGGTTCGGCTGAGGCGGGGGAGGCGCAGACCGATGGACCGGGCCCGCGCCGCCCGCCGGGCCGCGGCAGTGGCCGCGGGCCTCCAGCTCCTGCACCTCGCGCCGGCGGCCGTCCGGCTGCCGCCCGTGCGCCGCACGGCGGCCCGGCACCTGGCCGGCTACGGTTCGGCGCCCGGTCATGTGGCGCTGACCTTCGACGACGGACCCGACCCGCGCAGCACCCCGTACGTCCTGGACACCCTGGACGCACTCGGCGTGCGCGCCACCTTCTTCCTGCTCGGCGCGATGCTGGAGCGCGCCCCCGGCCTCGGCCGCGAACTGGTCACCCGCGGCCACGAGGTCGCCGTCCACGGCTGGTACCACCGCCGGCCGTGGTACCCCGCGCCCGCCCGTGACCTGTGGGAACTGCGCCGCACCGCCGAGGCGGTCACCGACCTCTGCGGCGCCCGTCCGCGCTGGTACCGGCCGCCCTACGGCGTCCTCACGGCCGGCCCGGCCCTCGCCGCCCACCGCCTCGGACTGCGCACCGTCCTCTGGACCGCCTGGGGCCGGGACTGGACCGACGACGCCACCGCGGCCTCCGTCTACGCCACCGCCCGCCCCGGCCTCACCGACGGCGCCACCCTCCTGCTGCACGACTCCGACTGCACCTCCGCCCCCGACTCCTGGCGCGCCACCCTCGCCGCCCTCCCCCTGATCGCCACCCACTGCCGCACCCACACCCTCACCCTCGGCCCCCTCCGCGACCACGGCCTGCCCTCCGGCCGCGACAGCCGCCTGTGGACGCCGGCCCTGCACACCACCTGACCGAGCCCGACCTGCGGCCGTCGGCAACTTACGCTGTGATCGATGCAATGCGAGGTCGGCGTCCTGTGGGCGGACACCTCCAAGATCGATCGATGCGGGCCTCGTCCGGGTTGATCCACCAGAGCGCTCTTCCGTCGTGCTCCAGGACGAAACCTGTGCTCAGCGGTACAACTCTGAGGCATGGGGCCGATATCAGGTGCCCCCGTTTCACAGGAGGCCGGAAGTGGCTGTGGATGAGCTTTGGCAGAAGCTGCGGGAGCTGGGCCCAGAGAAAAGTTATCGAAGTCGAGACCTGATGCTGAGTCAGGGAGAGGCGGGCACCAGTGTGCTGTTGCTTACCCGGGGTGCGGTATGGGTTGCTCTGCGAACTGTTGATGGTACGAGCAGGTTCCTCGGATTTCGGGGACCGCTCACGCTTTTAGGGGAGATGTCGGCCTTCAGCGGTCGGGCGCGAAATGCTGACGTTATGGCAGTGGGGCCGTGCAGGGCGGTCGTTCTTCCCACTGACCGTTTCCTCTGGTTCGTCAAGCAGCAGCGCGACTTGGTTCTCGATCTGTTGTGGCGGGAGCAGGAGAGGCGACATGAGTCGGAACTCAAGTGTAGTGAGCTCAAGGCTCTGCCGCTGGAGGTCAGGCTGGCCAGGTCACTGCTCCGGCTTGCTGAGTTCACGGCGTCTCTCCGGGTGGCGGGGCTGACACGAGAAGAGCTGGCCCAGTCGGTCGGCGTGACCAGGGGTGCTTTGCGACCGGCTCTGGCCGAGCTGCGGGAGTCGGGAGTCCTGGCCACGCGGCGCCAGCTCATCGAGATCAAGAAGGTTGAGGTATTGCGGAGTCTCGCGTGCGTATGCGGAGGGGGTGCGGCGCTGAGATGTGACTCGCATCACAATATTTGATGATATGCGCAGTGCTGCGCATAGGGCTCTCCGGTGAACGAGAAAGCTCTGATCGGGTCGTATTACCGGCGGCCCGGTCGATTCAGCGCTTCCTTCGGAGAGCCCCATGTCTGAACTGCAATTTCCGCCCGTACCCTGGACCACAAGCCGCTCGCTGCCCGAATATCAGGGTCTGCTGGCAGTCGATGCAAAGAGTTTCACCAGTTTGCCTGCCCTGTTGCATGCTCCGACGAGCTGCCTTATCCCCGCGTTGGTGGACGAGGCGCTGGAGCGTGCTGGACTGGGGGATCTGAAGGAAGTTAAAGCCTTCCCTGCGAATACTGGTGACGGTGTCGTCTTCGGCTTCCCTCCATCGTATCTCCCCTTCATCGTGTGGCCGTTTCTGAACGTGCTGGACGATGAACTCGGGAGATACAATGCGAGGTGTGCTGCGCCGCGGATCAGGCTTCGCGCGAGCGTTCACGTCGGCCCGCTGCCGGACTCCGGTGCCGCCGGGGACGGCAACGGAACCGCGCGGAACGATGTGCACCGCCTGTTGGACTCCCACCCGGTCAGACAACTCCTCGCGGACACGAGCGAGAGTGCTACCCACCTGGCGGCGATCATCTCCGATCGGGTCTACGAGGACGTTGTCCTCGGCGGATACTCGGGGCTGCATCCCGACCGCTGCGCCGAGGTGGTTGCCGGGGTCGCGGGAAAGTCCTTCAGCCAGCGTGCCTGGGTCTATGTTCCCTCGCCATCCGGAAATCTTCTCAATGTCGCGGCCGATACAGAGGAGATGGACAGGCCGAACGGCGTGCGCGGCCGGGATGCGGACGCATGCGCGCCGGCTGGCGGCCTGATGCGCGGGGGCGCTTCACAGCGCGTCGGAAACGGCGTCGCGCTCATCGGCAATGTCACTGGAGGCCTTCACTTCGATCCGCAGCCGGGTAAGGGGCAGCGGGGGTCTGTCGGTGAGTGAGCGGGCAGTGGTGGGGGAGCCGCAGCACCCTTACCGGGAAAGCCGTCAGCAGGTCGGCGAAGGCGTGGCCGTGGTGGGTGTTGTTGCGGGTGGTTTTCACTATTACGCCGCACCGGGCGGATCGCAGTCGTCTTCGAGGAGGCGAGGCGCCGACCCCGAGTCCCCGACGGCCTGTTTCGTATTCCGTGGTTGCCTGATCCGCCTTGCGCAAGCCTGCGACCGGGCTGCCGGCGCACTTTCCGACGAGAACCTCGGACGAGGAGTGGACCCGTGGCGTTGTTGAGATTCAACCGAGTGCGCGATGTCATCGATGAGTGGATGGAGGTGCCGGCGTTCGCGAGCGGGATGAGCCTGGTGGTTCATACTGGCTGCGGTCCGGTGAGGCTCTCACCGTCTGAAGCGCGTGAGGCTCTCTATCGGACGCAACCGAGCGTGAGCCTGCGCCGTTCGATCTGGAGGCAGGCGATCCTCTCGGCCCGGCAGGAGGGCGCTGAGCAGGGCGCGACGCACGGCATGCCATGGCGGCTGTTGGTCGTGTGGCTGGTGCTACCGGGCCTGTCCCGTACGATCCGCCACGTCTGCGAGCGGTTTCGGGCCTCGCGCGTCGATGTCGAGGCCGAGGCGATGCTGGCTGTCCTGGAAGCGCTGGAGACCGTAGATCCGGAACGGCCGACCGCCGGTCATGATCTGATCAAGTTCGCCAGGAATCGCGCCTGGAGCTATGCGAGCCGTGTGTCGCGGGAGGTGCCCGCGGCCGATGTCAGGGCTGTCGCGGCGGCGCCGTTCGCCCACCGGAGCGTTGACGAGGAGGTTGCTGCCGTCCAGGGGTGGGAACTGCACATCGCGCCTCCTAATCGCCCGGAGGGGCTCTGCGCCCCACTTCGTTTCACCGTGTCGCCGAGGCGTGTGGAGGGTGAGCGCCTTGGGTCGCTGGCCGAGCGTCTGGGGCTGCGGGACGTTGTATTTCGCGCCCGACGACCGGGTGAGGGGTCTTTGATCGGAACTCTGTCGTTGCACCGGGCCGGAGCAGGACGGTGACCGGGCGGCCCGTCTCCTTCGCGGAGGCTTTCGAACTGCCGCTGACCGTCGACCTCCGGACTGCCGCACGCGCCCTTGGGGTCTGCCCCGCAACCGCCTACAAGCTGATTCGGCTGGGGCTTTTCCCCTGTTCGGTTTTCCGGCTGGGACACCGCTATCGGATCCCGACCGCTCTCCTGCTCCGTTCCCTCGGAATCGAGGAACGCCCTGTCTACGCCGTGGACTTGGAGGCAGGGGCCGACTACGCAGCCCAGTGGCACCACGTACCTCCTGGAATGGAAGACTTCTCATGACCGTTATGACAGCGGTTGCTGCGGCAGAGCCGCCTCAGGATCCGCACACCGCCCGGACCTGCTTTGTCATCGGCCCGATCGGGAACAAGCTCGCGCAGGCGGGGAGCCCCGCGCTGAGGGCGTACGAGGATTCCCTTGAGACCTTCGAAAAAGTGGTCCTGCCCGCCTGCTCCAAGTTCGGTATCGATCCGCTACGGGCGGATCGGATTGCCCACGCCGGAGAGATCACCGAGCAGATCTGTCGGCATGTGCTCCAGGACGACCTCGTCATCGCCGACGTGAGCGAGGGGAACGCGAACGTCATGTACGAACTGGGGCTTCGGCATGCAACGGGCAAGCCCACGATCCACATCGGAGAGCATGGTCAGCTGCCGTTCGATATCGCGCTGATCAGGACCATCCAGTTCACGCGCTCGCCAAGCGGGCTCGTCGACGCCCGGAAAGACCTGGAGAACGCACTCGAAGGGGGAATCCGCAGCGGATTCGATCTGCTGACTCCGGCCAGGATCCATCGAGCACTACAGGCCGTGGACACCGAGACTGCGATCGAGGGCGAGCTGTCGGGTGAGGACGATGGCACACCGGGGATCCTGGACCACCTCCTCGCACTGGAGGACGAACTGGGTTTACTGACGGCTGATATGGAAAGCATGAGTGCCCTGATCGAAAGCATCGGCACCGCCGCGGACCTGTCCAGTGCGGAGATGGAGCGTACCTCCCGGTCGGGTGCCCCGATGAGCGCCCGGATGGCCGTGGTGACTGCGTACGCCGGTTCGATCAGTACTCCGGCGCAGGAGTTGGAGCGGACTGCCACTCGCTTCGCGAAGCGGATGACCACGATCGACGGGGGAGTGAGGGCGGCGTTGCACCTTGTTGAGGCCACCCCGATCGAGCAGCGCGATCAAGACGCGAGGGACTTCCTCGCCCAGGTGATCGGGATGGCCGAGGCCACTCGAGAGGGAATGGACGGGCTCGGTCTCTTCGGGGCGGCGGGGGAAAGTCTGGGCGGGATGAGTCGGCAACTGCGTGGCCCGGGCCGCTGCATCTCCACTGCGGTCAAACGGATGACTAAATCCATGGCTTACATCGACGAGTGGGAGCGGCTCGCCCGTGCCCTCCAGTAGTCCCTGTGTTCCCGGTCCGGTCCGGCACCGCTGTCGCAAGCGGTGCCGGACCGGGCGTCCCCCGCTACTCCGCCGCCAGGCCCACCCGTCCCAGGGCCGCCGCGAAGCCCGTCCGCCAGGCCTCGGGGGAGGCGCCGGGTGACGGGGCCGGGGCGGGGCGGGCCAGGGCGGCGAGGGCGCTCCGGACGACCTCGGCGGGGCGGGCGGAGGTGACGTCGGCGTGGCCCAGCTCCAGTTCGTGCTGCAGGTTGTCGCGGCCGTGGCCCTGGACGACGTCCAGCAGCAGCAGGCGCCGACCCAGTGCGCGGGCCTCGCTGCAGGTGTCGCCGGAGCTGGTCACCACCAGGTCGGCGGCGGCCATCAGGGCGGGGATCCGGTCGGTGTACCCGAACGGGTGCAGACGGGGGCGGCCGTCGGCGGCCCGGCGCAGCCGGCGCTCCAGCTCCCGGTTGCGTCCGGCCACGGCCAGCACGTGCGGCCCGGCGTCGGCGAGAGCGGCCGCCGTGCGGGCGAGCGGGCCGAGGCCCCAGGAGCCGGACATCAGCAGCACGCACCGGGCGTCCGCCGGCACGCCCAGCCCGGCCCGCGCCGCCGCCCGCCCGGGCGGGCGGTAGAACGGCGCGCGCAGCGGTGCCGGCAGTACGGCGATCGCCGCGTCCGGCCGGTAGCGCCGCACCGCGCACGCGGCGACCTCGGAGGTGACCAGGAACAGGTCGGTGCCGTCCTGCACCCAGAGCCGGTGCGGCGTCACGTCCGTGCAGAGCACCAGATGCCGGAACCCCCGCCCCGGCAACCGGTTCACCGCCGAGCTCGCGGTCGCGAACACCGACACCACCAGCTCCGGGCGCTGCCGCGCGACCAGCTCCCGCAGGGCCGGCACCAGCCGGGCCCGCGCCGCCGCGTCGGCCAGCAGCGCGAGCCGCGCGCCCGGCCGCAGCGCCGAGAAGTGGAGGGCGTCGTACACCCCTGGCAGGTCGAGCAGCCGCCGGAAGACCGCCTCCCCGGCCGCGCCCGCGCGCTGCCCGAGCAGCGCCATCGCGTCGACCGTGGACGTCGTCCAGCCCCGGGCCCGCAGCGAGTCCGCGCACGCCTGGGCCATCACGTCGTGCCCCTGGCCGAGCGAACCGGAGACCAGCAGGGCGTGTGGCACGGCGGAGCCCCGGCTCAGGACGGGTCGGGCCCGGCGCCGGTGGCGTCCCGGTACCAGTCCGCGTACCGCCGCACCCCGTCGGCGAAGTTGGTCCGCGGTGACCAGCCGAGCAGCCGCTTCGCCTGGGCGGACGAGATGCGGCGCCCGGCGTAGTCGGCGGCGCGCGCCTCGATGTGCGAGATGGTGACCGGTCCGAGCAACCGGTCGACGGTGTCGGCGATGTCCCGGACGGAGACCGCGGCCGAGCCCTCCAGCGCGAAGGTCTGGTCCTCGGCGGCGGGGGAGAGGGCGCGGACGTGGGCGTCCGCGAGGTCCTCCACGTAGACGAAGTTGCGGCTCTGCCGGCCGTCGCCCGCGATGGTGATCGGCCGCCCGGCCAGGGCCGCCTGCACGAACCGGGCCACCACCAGCTCGTCGCGCATCCGCGGGCCGTACGGGATGCCGTAGCGCAGGATGGTGAAGTGCCGCCCGTACAGCTCCCGGTAGCTGTGCACCAGCATCTCGGCGGCGAGCTTGGTGGCGACGTACAGGTGCCCGCTGCGCTCCAGCTCGACCGGGACGTGCTCGTCCACCTCCTGCTCCTCGCCCTCCGGCCCCTCCCCGGCGAGCGCGGCGCCGTACACCCAGACGGTGCTGGCCAGTACGGTCCGGCTGAGGCCGCTGCGCCGGGCCGCCTCCAGGACGGTCGCGGTGCCGTCGATGTTGGTCCGCACGGCCCGGACCGGGTCGGCGGAGACCTGTTCGACGTCGGCCATCGCGGCGAGGTGGAAGACCACCTCGCTGCCGTCGAGGGCGGTGGTCAGGGCGGGCAGGTCGAGGACGTCGATACGGGAGTGCTCGGCGTCGGGGTTGAGGTACTTGTCGGTGGCGTCCACCGCGAGCACCTCGTGCCCGGCCGACAGCAGCCGGTCCACGACGTGTGAGCCGATGAATCCGCATCCCCCGGTGACGGCTACGCGCACGTTCTCTCTCCTAGTCCGGTCTCTTCGGTCGGTGCGGGCGGCCGGTCCCGGGCCTGCCGGGGACCGGCCGCCCGGGGGTCATCCCGCGAACCGGCGGTGGACGGCCGAGACCGCCTCGATCACCTGGTCGGTCTCGTCCGCGGTCATGTCGGAGTGCACCGGCAGGCAGATCTGCCGCGCGCAGAGGTCCTCCGCCACCGGTAGCGGCGCCGTCCGGTAGGGCGCGAACACGGGCTGCAGGTGCAGCGGCAGGTCGTACACCTCGCCGGAGAGCCGGACGCCGTACTCCTCGGCCACCGTCCGCTTGAACGCGGCGCGTTCGACGCCGTGCGGCAGCAGCGCCACGTACTTGTAGTAGTTGCCGCGGCAGCCGGCCGGTTCGGCCACCGTCCGCAGACCGTCCAGCCCGGCGAGCGCCGCGTCGTACCGCTGGGCCACCGCGCGCCTGGTCTCCACGAACTCCTTGAGCCGGCGCAGGTGCACCGCGCCGGCGGCCGCGTTCAGCTCGCTCATCCGCCAGGACGCGCCGAAGCGGACGTGGTGGTTGGTGGTGAACGAGCCCTTGCCCTGGTCGCGGTAGATCCGCGCCTCGTCGCGCAGCTCGGCCGACTCGGTGAGGATCATGCCGCCCTCGCCGCTGGTGACGACCTTGGTCGGGTAGAAGGAGAAGGCGCCGGCCAGGCCGAACGACCCGGCGGGCCGACCCTGGTAGCTGCTGCCGTGGGCGTGGGCCGCGTCCTCGACCAGCGGGATGCCCCGGCGGTCGCAGACCGCGCGCAGGGCGTCCGCCTCGGGTGTGATCAGCCCGCCGATGTGCACCAGCACCACGGCGGCGGTGTCCGGGGTGAGGGCCGCCTCCAGGGTTTCGGGGCTGAGCGCGAAGGTCGCCGGGTCCACGTCCGCGAGGACGGGCCGGCCGCCCGCGTGGACGACGGCGCCCGCGGTCGCGTAGAAGGTGACGGCCGGGACGACGACGTCGCGGTCCCGGACGCCGACGGTGCGCAGCACCACCTCCAGGGCCGCCGTGCCGCTGGCCACGGCGACCGCGTGCGAGGCGCCGTGTTCGGCGGCGAACGCCTGCTCGAAACGCTCGGTCCACGGGCCGAGCGTCAGCGCGCCGGTGGCGAGGATCTCCGTCACCGCGTCCGCGACGGCCGTACGGTCGCTCTCGTCGAACACGATGCGAGCGGCTGGAACCCCCATTGGGCCACCTCCGGCAGCGGGATGAGCACATCATCGAAAAGGGTCGGATCTGGACGGACCGGACAAAAGGGTCAGGCCAGGCACATCACGCTACTTCGCCCGGCCGCCCACGGCCCGTCGTCACCGCCCGCCCGGGTGACGCGACCGGGGGCGCGGCGCCGTAGGGGGAGGCCCGCCGTACTCCGTTCGGGACCGCTTCCTACTGCATGCGCAGTACGGAAAGTGTCTGCGGAGCGAGGACGACCCGACGGCCCCGGCCGACCGAGGATGGCCATGCTGCGGGCGACCCGGGCCGCGAGGCCACCGGGGGCGCCCCGGCGCGCACTGTGATCGTCCTTCGAAGGAGTCTGCTCTTCCGTGGCCACATTCCTGTACCGCCTGGGCCGATGGGCCTTTCTCCGGCGCCGCCTGGTGACCCTGCTCTGGGTCGCGCTGCTGGCGACCGCCGGTGTCCTGGCCGCCAAGGCGCCGGCCGCCCCCGACGACGGCTTCGCCATGCCGGGCACGGAGGCGCAGAAGGCCTTCGACCTCATGGAGGAGCGCTTCCCCGGCGCCAAGGCCGACGGGGCCTCGGCCCGACTGGTCTTCGTCGCACCGTCCGGGCAGAAGATCACCGCCACCGCGAACCAGCAGGCGGTCGAGCGGACCGTCGCCGAGCTCGCCCACGGTGAGCAGGTCACCGGCGCGGTCAGCCCGTTCCAGGCCGGCGCCGTCTCCGAGGACGGCTCCACCGCCTACGCGACCGTGGGCTACGACGCCAAGCCCGGCGCCCTGTCGACGGCCGCCACGGACGCCCTCGAACAGGCCGCGCAGCACGGCCGCGACGCCGGCCTCACGGTCGAGATCGGCGGCAGCGCGCTGCTGCCCAAGTCGGAGATGGGCGGCAGCAGCGAGGCCATCGGCATGGCGCTGTCCGCCCTCGTCCTGCTGATCACCTTCGGCTCGCTCGCCGCCGCCGGACTGCCGCTGCTGACGGCGGTGGTCGGGGTCGGCCTCGGCATCGCCGCGATCACCGCGCTCGGCAGCACGCTCGGCCTCTCCAGCACCACCAGCACCCTGGCGATGATGCTCGGCCTCGCGGTCGGCATCGACTACGCCGTCTTCATCGTGTCCCGCTACCGCGCCGAACTCGCCGAGGGCCACGAGCCCCGGGAGGCCGCCGCGCGGGCCGCCGGCACGGCCGGCTCCGCCGTGGTCTTCGCCGGGCTCACCGTCGTGATCGCGCTGGCCGGGCTCTCCGTGGTGGGCATCCCGGTGCTCGCCAAGATGGGCATGGCCGCCGCCGGGACGGTCGTGATCGCGGTGCTGGTCGCCCTGACCCTGGTGCCGGCCCTGCTCGGCTTCCTCGGCCGCCGCGTCCTGCCCCGCCGGATACGGAACGGCGGCACGGTCCGGCAACGGGCCAACGGTGGCGCCCGGTGGGCCCGCTTCGTGCTGCGCCGCCCGGTGGCCGTACTGGTGGGCGGCGTGCTGGGCCTCGGCATTCTCGCCGCGCCCGCCCTCGACCTGCGGCTGGGGCTGCCGGGCGACGAGTCCAAGCCGACCTCCACCACCCAGCGGCGCGCCTACGACCTGCTCTCCGACGGTTTCGGCCCCGGCTTCAACGGCCCGCTGAGCGTCCTGGTGGACGTCAAGGGGGTGGCCGATCCCAAGGCCGCCGCCGACCGGGTCGCCAAGACCGTCTCCGGTCTGCCGGGCGTCGTCTCGGTCACGCCCGCGATGTTCAACCGGACCGGTGACACCGCGGTGCTCACCGCCGTGCCGTCCACCGGGCCGGCCGCCGCCGAGACCAAGGACCTGGTCCACGCCATCCGCGGCAAGGCGGCCGACCTGAAGACCGCCACCGGCGCCACCGTTCTGGTGAGCGGTGCCACCGCGATGAACATCGACGTCTCCCAGAAGCTCACCGACGCGCTGGTGCCCTACCTCGTCGTCGTCGTCGGCCTGGCGGTCGTCCTGCTGCTGGTGGTCTTCCGCTCCGTCCTCGTCCCGCTCAAGGCGGCGCTCGGCTTCCTGCTGTCGGTGGCCGCCGCGCTCGGCGCGGTCGTCGCGGTCTTCCAGTGGGGCTGGCTGGCCGGGCTGATCGGAGTCGACCAGACCGGTCCGGTGATGAGCATGATGCCGATCTTCATGGTGGGCGTGGTGTTCGGCCTGGCCATGGACTACGAGGTCTTCCTGGTCACCCGGATCCGCGAGGCCTACGTCCACGGCGAGGAACCCGGCGAGGCCGTGGTCACCGGCTTCCGGCACAACGCCCGGGTCGTCACCGCCGCCGCGTTCATCATGATCAGCGTCTTCGCCGGCTTCATCGGGATGAACGAGCCGATGATCAAGATGATGGGTCTCGGCCTCGCCGCCGCCGTCGCCTTCGACGCCTTCGTGGTCCGGATGGCGATCGTGCCGGCCGCCCTGGCACTGCTCGGGCGCAGGGCCTGGTGGCTGCCGCGTAGCCTGGACCGGATCCTGCCCGACATCGATGTCGAGGGCGCCCGGCTCCAGACCCCGGCGCCCCGGCCGGAACCGGTTCGGCACTCCGTCGGCGTCTAGATCGTTCCCCTTCCGTCCGGGGGCCGTCGACCACCGCGCCGACGGCCCCCGGCCTGCCGGTCACCGCCCCGCGGCGGCGGCCGGCGACCGTACTGGCAGAACCCCGGCCAAGGGTGCCGCCAGGGCATCCCTGGATTCGGAGAGCACGAGAATGACCGACCTCTGGCAGCGCGTGCGGCGCCGCCACCCCCGCCTGCTGGACACCCTGGCCGTGATCGTCCTGACCGCGCTGACCTGCGTGAGCACCATGGTCGACCGCGCCGGCCACTACGGCCCGCCCGACCCGGTGGCCGTCGTCCTCGCGGCCGTGTCCAGCCTCACCCTGCTCGCCCACCGCCGCTACCCCCGCGCGGTGACCGCCGTCACCCTCGGCTTCGGCATCCTGCTCACACTGACCGGCCTCCGGCTCACCCCCGCCCTGGTCGGCCCCGTGGTGCTGGCCCTCTACTTCCTGGCCGTGCGCACCGACCGGTCCACCGCGCGCAACGCCACGGTGATCGCCGCCGTGCTGCTCAGCACCACCGCCCTGGCCGTCCAGTCCGGTGCGCCGCTGAGCGACAAACTCGGCGTCATCAGCTGGGTCCTGCTGCCCGGCGCCATCGGTGACGCGATCCGGACCCGCCGCGCCCACCTGGCCGCGATCGAGGAACGCGCCGAGCGCGCCGAGCGCACCCGCGAGGAGGAGGCCCAGCGACGGGTCGCCGACGAGCGGATCCGGATCGCCCGCGACCTGCACGACGTGGTCGCCCACCACATCGCCCTGGCCAACGCCCAGGCCGGCATCGCCGTCCACCTGATGGACACCCACCCCGCCCAGGCCCGCGAGGTGCTCAGCCACCTCACCGAGGCCACCGGTTCGGCGCTCCAGGAGCTCAAGGCCACCGTCGGCCTGCTGCGCCGCGCCGACGACCCGCAGGCGCCGCTGGAGCCGGCCCCCGGGCTCGGCGAGCTCCCGCGCCTGATCAACTCGTTCGAGCGCGCCGGGCTCGCGGTCCGGCTCGCCGTCGAGGGCGAGCCGCGTCCGCTGTCCCCCGGGGTCGACCTGACGGCCTACCGGATCGTCCAGGAGTCCCTGACCAACGTCGCCAAGCACGCGCACGGTGCCACCGCCGACGTGACCCTCGCGTACTCCGGCAGCCGGGTCGCCCTCACCGTCGCCAACGGCGCGTCCACCGTCCGGCGACCGGGGGCGCCCCGCCCGCCGGGCCCCCGGCCCGCCGCCCCGCGATCCGCGACCCCCTGGCCCGCGATCCCCGGCCCGGCGGCCGACGCGACCGGCTACGGCCTGATCGGCATGCGCGAGCGGGCCTCCGCCGTCGGCGGGCGGCTCCACGCCGACCGCCGCCCGGACGGCGGCTTCCGGGTCTCCGCCGAACTGCCCCTGCGCACCGCCGCCGCCCGAGAGGACAAGGACCAGTCATGACCATTCGCGTACTGCTCGCCGACGACCAGGCACTGCTGCGCGGCGCGTTCCGGGTGCTGATCGACGCGGCCGAGGACATGGAGGTGGTCGGGGAGGCCGCCGACGGCCGCGAGGCGGTCGAACTCGCCCGGGCCACCCGGCCCGACGTCGTCCTGATGGACATCCGGATGCCCGGCGTCGACGGCCTGACGGCGACCGCCGCCATCTGCGGCGACGAGGAGCTCACCGGGACGAGGGTGCTCATCCTCACCACCTTCGAGATCGACGAGTACGTCGCCCAGGCCCTGCGGGCGGGCGCCGGCGGCTTCCTCGGCAAGGGCGCCGACCCGAAGGAACTGCTCGCGGCGCTGCGCACGGTGGCGGCGGGCGAGGCCCTGCTGTCGCCCGCCGCCACCCGGGCCGTGATCGACCAGTTCCTGGCCCAGCCCGACCCCGCCCCCACCGGCACACCCGAGCGGCTGTCCGTCCTCACCGCCCGCGAGCGCGAGGTGATGGCCATGGCCGCCACCGGCCTGACCAACGAGGAGATCGCCGAGCGGATGTACGTCAGCCCCTTCACCGTCCGCACCCACGTCCACCGCGCCATGGCCAAGCTCGACGCCCGCGACCGGGCCCAACTCGTCGCCATCGCCTACCAGTCGGGCCTGGTCCGCGGTGGGCGGCCGACGCCCTGACCCGGGCCGCCGGCCCCGCTGCCGGGGTCTGCCGTGCCACCCGCTCGGCGGACAGACGGAACGTGTGCGAACGGGTAGCGTGCGGCGGGGCGGACCGACCGGCCCCGCCCGTGCTCTTCTCGTCCCTGGATGGGGGACCGCATGCCCGGAACACCGCGAACCGCACCGCGCGGCGCAGCAGGAGGACCGGTCCGGTGGCTTCTGGCGGCACTGGTGGTCTCGACGCTCGCGGCCTGCTCCGGGGGCGGCGGTGCCGGGCCCGCGTCCCCGGCCGCATCGGCCGGGGCGTCGGGAACGGCCGAGCCCGAGTCCTCGCCGCCCGTGGAAGGCGGGGGGCGGCAGCCCTCGGAGAACCGGACCTCGGTGGGTGGGAACCAGGGCGGGTTCAACGCCGCGGGCGAGGTGTCGGCGAGCGCCAGCGGCATCTGGCCGACGGTCCGCGTCTTCCTGGAGAGTTCGTCCCGGAGCACGTTCACCGCCGAGATCAGCCAGGTCGTCGACTGCACCGGGAACACCAGGTCCGCGCCGGCGAGTCCGCGAAGCCGGACGGTCACCGTGGTCGGCGGCAGCAGCACCACGGTCACGTTCACGCTCCCGGGGCCGAGGCCACCGGCCGGCAGTGAACGCGTCATCTGCCTCACCGTGACCGTGGGCGGCTCCAGCCGGAACGCCACCGCCTCGGGCCACGTCGTGGTCGAGAGCGCGTCGGAGGGCCAGAGCGGCAGCCCGGGCTCCGCCTCGCCCGGGGGCGGGAGCTCCTACCCGCCGGCCACGCCCGGGGCGCCCGGTGGCGGAACAGCGTCTGCGAGCACGCCCTGAGGCCTGCGGAGCAGGAGCCGCCCGGAGGCACCGGGGCCGGCGGCCCGGAGCCGGTGGCGCCCGAACCGGCGGCCCCTGAACCGGCGGCCTCCGCACCGGGGAGCCCGTCGCAGGAGGGGCCGCCGCAGGAGGCGCCGGCGGCGCGGCCGGAGACCTGGAGCGGCTGGATCGGCCGGATCGCCTCGTGGATCGCCCCCACCACCTTCGTCACCGCCCTGCTGCTCTTCTTCGGCTACGCCTACACCGACGCGCTCTACAGCTTCTTCGGCGTGGACGCCGCGACGCTCGGCTTCGCCACCCAGGACTACCTGCTCCGCAGCTCCGCCGCGCTCTACCTCCCGGTGGGAGCCGTCCTCTGCGGAGCCCTCCTCGCGGCGCTGGCCTACCACTTCGCGACCAGCGCCGTCCGCGACGACCCGGGTGCCTCCCGGGCCGTCCGCCGCTTCTGCCGCGTCATCGGGCTCCTGGCCGTTCCGCTCCTGGTGCTCGGCTTCCTCGCCGGATTCCAGACCATCGACGCGGGCGCGATGGGCACGCCGCTCCTGCTGGGCGGCGCCCTGCTGCTGGCCGTCCTCGCCCGGGTGCTGGCCGTGCGGAGCGCCGGCGCCCCCTACCCGTTGCCCGGGGAGCGGGCGGCGCTCGGCATCAGCGTCGCGATCATCGCGCTCTGCTCGTTCTGGGCCGCCGGGGGCTACGCCCACGAGAAGGGCACCAGCGACGCGCACCGCCTCGCCGGCAACCTCGCCCTGCGCCCCGCCGTGATCGTCGACACCACGGAGCGTCTCTACCTCCAGTGGCAGGGCGTGGACGAGCGGGCACTGCCGGACCCGGGGCCGGCCCAGCGCTTCCACTACCGCTATCGCGGCCTGCGTCTGCTGGCCCAGTCGAACAACCGGATGTTCCTCATTCCGTACACCTGGACCTGGAACGAGGGCAACGTGCTGATCCTGCCCGTCGACGCCGACGTCCGGGTGATCTTCCACCCCGGCTGACCCGGGCCGGGGTCTGGCCGGGGGCGACCTTGGCCGGGGCGACCTTGGTCAGGGCGGGCGGGGACCATCGGCCCGGGTGGGTGGGTCCTCTTCGGCCCTTACGGGACGGGCGCGGTGGGCGTGGGATGGAAACAGCCCAAGTCCTCCCGCTCGAAAGGCAGAGACCATGAAGGCCGCCGTCGTCCAAGACTTCGCCCAGCCGCTGGTGATCGAGGACCGCCCGGTCCCGACGCCCGCGCCGCACCAGGTGCTGGTCCGCCTGGAGGCGTCCGGGATCTGCCACACCGACATCCACGCCGCCCATGGTGACTGGCCCGTCAAGCCCAGTCCGCCGTTCGTGCCCGGCCACGAGGGTGTCGGCATCGTCGAGGCGGTGGGTGGGCAGGTCCGCCACACCAAGGCGGGGGAGCGGGTGGCGATCGCCTGGCTGGCCGACGCCTGCGGGCGCTGCGACCACTGCGTCTCGGGCTGGGAGACGCTCTGCCTCGGCCAGCACAACAGCGGCTACTCGGTGGACGGCGCCTACGCCGAGTACGCGCTCGCCCACGGTGACTACGTGGTGCCCGTCCCCGACGGCATCGACCCGCTGGACGCCGCACCGCTCACCTGCGCGGGCGTCACCACCTACAAGGCGCTGAAGGTCTCCGGCGCCCGCCCCGGCACGCGCGTCCTGGTCTCGGGCATCGGCGGCCTCGGCCACCTCGCCCTGCAGTACGCCCGCGTCTTCGGCGCCGAGACCATCGCCGTCGACATCACCGACGACAAACTCGCCCTCGCCCGGGAACTCGGCGCCGACCACGTCCTCGACGCCCGCACCCAGGACATCGCGGCCGAAGTCCAGAAACTCGGCGGCGCCGACGCGGCCATCGCGCTCGCGGTGAGCAACGCCTCCTTCCAGGCCGCCTACGCCTCGCTGCGCCGCGGCGGCACACTGGTGCTGGTCGCCCTGCCCGCCGGAGGGAAGCTCGAACTGCCCGTCTTCGAGACCGTGCTGAACGGCACCAAGGTGACCGGCTCGATCGTCGGCACCCGCCAGGACCTCGCCGAGGTCTTCCGCCTGCACGCCCTCGGCCGCACCCGCGTCATCCGCGAAACCCGCAAACTCGACGACGTCAACACCTGCATCGAGGAGGTGCTGGCCGGCAAGGTCTCGGCCCGCCTGGTCTTCGACCTCCGCTCCTGAGCCGCCACCAAGCCGTCACCGCGCCGCGCGGGGCCGTTCCCGGCTCCGCGCGGCGGTCTGCCCAGAGGTGACTGGACCTCAGATGCCGGTGTCCCCGCCGGCCGCCCGGACCCCTGGGCAGGCGCGGCGCCGTGACAGGCGGCGGTGGTGGCGCGGCAGAAGTCCACGTGCGCCCGGGTGGTGAGGGCGGCGGCACGGTGTACGGCGCGGTCTCCTTCCCGGGGCGGTGATGGCACACTTCGGACACACCTGAGGTTGACACCCGTCGGGATGTCGAGGCTTCTCGCACAGAAGTCTCGGGATGTGGAAGAGCAACATCACTGGGAGGGGTGCTGTGGACCGGACATCGGCCCAGGCCGAAGCCGCCGGAGGCTCCTGGGTGATCGGCATTGACGTCGGAGGCTCCGGCATCCGGCTCGCCCTCGCCCCCGACGCCTGGCCCGCCGACCTGTCCCGGGCGCGCACCGTCGAACTCGCGAGCCCTGCCCGGATCTCCGGCGCCGGCCACGACGCGGACGCCCTGCTCGGCCAGCTGCTCCCCGCCCTCGGCCCGCTGGCCGCCTCGGTGCGAGCGGACGGGCGAGCGGACGGGCGAACCGGTGGGTGCGTCAGTGCCGTTGCCATCGGAGCCACCGGGATGGCACTGCTCGGCCGCGACCTGGCGGCGAAGCTGCCCGCCCCGCTGGCCCGCGCCACCGGAGCGGGCCGGCTGGTCCTGGCCGGCGACGCGATCTCCGCCTACGCGGGCGCGCTCGGGGCGCGGCCGGGCGTGGCCGTGGCCGCGGGCACCGGCCTGGTGGCGATCGGCTTCCACCCCGACACCGGCTGGCGACGGGCCGACGGCTGGGGGCAGTTGCTCGGCGACTGCGGCGGCGGCGCCTGGATCGGCCGGGCCGGTCTGGAGGCGGCCCTGCGCGCGTACGACGGCCGTGCGGGTGGCTCGCCGGCCCTGCTGGAGTCGGCGGAACGCCGCTACGGCCCGGTGACCGGCCTGCCCGCCGCGCTCCAGCCGCGCCCGGACCGTGCCGCCCTGCTGGCCGCGTTCGCCCCGGAGGTCGCCATGGCGGCGGAGGCGGGCTGCGCGGTCGCGGGCGGGATCGTCCGGCGGGCGGGGGAGGAGATCGCCGTCAGCGCGGCTGCTGCTGCCGGAGCCGCCGCGCTGACGGAGCCTCAGATCGCTTTGACCGGAGGCCTGTTCAACCTACCATCGGTTCGCGGGGCCGCCGTGGCCACCCTGGCAGCCGTCCTGCCGGCCGCCCGCCCGCGTCGGCCCGACGGCCCGCCGCTGCTCGGCGCTCTCCGCCTCGCGGCCACGGCCGCCGCCCCGCCCTGGCCGCTCGACCCGCCACTTCTGGACGTGCGGACCTGGACCGGGTGAGCTCCCGGCCCGGCCGTCAGGAGGTCCGGACGGTGATGCCCCCGTTGGAGGTGCGGAGGTCGAGCCGGTACCGGCCGTTCGGGTCGTTGCCGACACCGATGTTCTTGCTGCCGTTGTCGGTGTCGGCCGAGACCTTGTAGGCGTCGGCCGGGACGGTGAGGGCGATGCCGCCGTTGGAGGTCTTCGCCTTCACGTCCTGGGCCCTGACCGGGGTGAGGTCGATCCGGCCGTTGCTGGTCTCCGCCTGGACGTGGTCGCCGTTCAGCCCGGTGCCCTTGATCGCGCCGTTGGTGGTCCTCACCTCGGCCGGGCCGGCCACGCCGTCCAGGGTGATGCCGCCATTGGTGGTGGACACGTTCACCTGGCCGACCTGGGAGAGGCTGATCGCCCCGTTCGAGGTCTGCCCGCTGATCGGCAGCCCGGCCGGGAGCTCCACGGTGTAGCCGACCGAGCAGTGGCGTCCGCAGCCGTGCAGGACCAGCGCGCCGTTCTCCACCGTGACGGTGGTGCCGGGCTTGTCGCCGGAGTAGTCGACCGAGCGGTGGACGGAGACCGTGTCGGCTCCGGCCCGGCCGTGCAGGGTGACGCTTCCGGTGGTGCTGTCCAGCCGGACGGAGGTGATCTTCTCCGGGATCGCGGAGTCGTCCTTGAAGTTCTTGTCGGGTGAACAGGCGCTGAGTCCGCCCACGGTGATCCCGGCGAGCACGAGGGCTCCGACGTAGCGGCGCTGCTGGCGCATTCCTCTACCCCACATCTGAGAAAGTCGCTGGTGAAGGCCCCCCTGTGGAGCCGGTTCGAGTACGGTATCCCGGTGCTGACGGTCCGGGGCATGGGGCTAACCCCCCGATCCCCGCTGGGGATTACTGGCGCGTTGGGGTGGTGCGGAGTGCACCGGCTGGACGGCCTGTCCGACGGCTTCGGCGGGGCCTCGCCGCGCGCCGCTCGGGGCCCCTACCGCTCGGGGCCCGTGCCGCCTACGCCTTGCGCGCCAGCGCGCCGTACATGCTGACCCGCTCCGCGCCCTCGCCGGGAGCGCCGTCCGGCCGCCAGAGCGGGACGGTGACGACTCCGGGGTCCAGCACCTCGAGCCCGTCCAGGAACGTCTGGACCTGCTCCCGGCTGCGGCCGACCAGTGGGGCGGTGGCCCTGTCGTAGACCCCGGTGACCCGGTCGCGGACCTCGGCGGGGATGAAGTCGGCCGTGCCGTGCGACAGGATCAGACAACTGCCGGGCGCCAGTGCGTCGAGCAGCGTGTGCACCACCTCGTACGGCCGGTCCTCGTCCCGCAGGAAGTGCAGTACGGCGGCGAGGACCAGTGCCACCGGGCGTCCGAAGTCGAGCAGGTGCTCGGCCTTGGTGGCGGCGAGGACGTCGGCCGGGTCGCGCAGATCGGCCTGGAGCACGGCGGTCCGGCCGAGGGGCGTCCCGGCCATCAGGGCGCGCGCATGAGTCAGCACGATCGGGTCGTTGTCCACATAGACGACCCGCGATCGCGGATTGACGGTCTGCGCGATCTCATGGGTATGGCCGGCCGTGGGGATGCCGGTGCCGATGTCAAGGAACTGGTCGAGGCCGAGGGCCGCCGCCGTCCGCACCGCCCGGTGCAGAAAGGCCCGGTTGGCCCGTGCGGTGGACCGGAACTCGGGGTTCGCCGCCAGCGCCCGTTCGGCGGCGGCGCGGTCGGCGGGGAAGTTGTCCTTCCCGCCCAGGTAGTAGTCGTACATCCGGGCCGGATGCGGGATCTCGGGGTGCAGATCGGCGGGGACGGAGGGCTCACCGTGCTCCCGCATCGTCTCGTACTCCACCGTTGCCTCCCCGCACCTATGATCTGATGATCTATTGGCGGACAGCCTAGGTGTTCAGGTGGATCCCCGTGCACGGATGGTCACTTCACCCGCTGTTGTGCGGAAATGGCTCACTTGCCTCATATGTGACGCCCCTTCAGCGGCCGCCGGGCGCCGGGCGTCGGTGATCGGCCCACCGTCGGGGACGGTCACGCGCGGGCGCGGCGGCTCGTCCGCGTTCTCGGGGTGGGCGGGACGTGCGCCATGGATCGTGGATGTCATGAGTGGTCCTCCCTGTCGATCCGGGCGCCGGGCGGCCCGGATGTGCGTTCGGGTGACTCAAGGTAGATCGGCTGTCGCTCTCCGCGCACGCGATTTTTCCGCTTTCACCTGATCGGGTGAGCCCGTGCTCGTCGGGCGAGCCGGGCCCTGCCCCGGAGCCGGTCCTTTGCCGCAAGGGCCGCGATACCCCGCGGGGTACACTGGGGGACTGGTCATCACCATGAAAGGCGGCCCGGACATGCAGGTGGACGAGGAAGCGGTCGGAGCGGTCCTGAACCGCCTCCGCCGGGCGCAGGGCCAGCTGGCCGGAGTGATCGCGATGATCGAGGCCGGTCGGGACTGCAAGGACGTCGTCACCCAGTTGGCGGCGGTCTCACGGGCCCTGGACCGGGCCGGGTTCAAGATCGTGGCCAGCGGCATGCGTCAGTGCATGGCGGCCGCGGACACCGACGCCCCGCCGATGAGCGAGGCCGAGCTGGAGAAGCTCTTCCTCACCCTGGCCTGACCCGGCCCGCCCCGGGCGCCGGCCCCGCATCCGCCGATCCGGACCGGCCGGTACACACCCGGCCGGTCCGTCTGCGGCGACCACCGTGCGACGGGCTCGGTACAGGGGGCGCCGGCCCCCGGTGCCGGTGCGGCCCGGGGAGGTCATGGCCGGACGCCGCCCGGCCGAGCTGCGCCCGCCCCCGCAGGGGCCCGCGACGACGAGACGACCGCCGCCGCTCCGGCAGACCCGTCCGCACCGTCGCCGGCTCCGAACAACCGCCGGACGACGGCCCGGTACCGGCCCGTCGTCCGGCGCGCCGCCCTGCCGTGTGCCCGGCCGGGTGACAGGCTCACATGCCTCGCCGTGGTGCCCACCCCGGGCGCCGTCCCCGCCGACCCCCGACCCCGACCCTGTTCCGGAACCGTCACCACAACCACCGGGCCGCCACTGATGACCGTCTCCATCGCCCTGTTCACCCAGGACCTGCGCCTGCACGACAACCCCGTGCTCCGGGCCGCCGCCGACGCCGCCGACGAGGTCGTGCCGCTGTTCGTCCTCGACCCGGCCGTCGCCGCCGTGGGCTTCGCCCCGCCCAACCGGTCCGCCTTCCTCGCCGACTGCCTCACCGACCTGGACGCCTCGCTGCGCCCGCTCGGCGGCCGGCTGGTGCTGCGCGGCGGCCCCGTCGCCGCCGAGACCGCCCGCCTCGCCGCCGAGGTGGACGCCGTCTCGGTCCATGTCGCCGCCGGTGTGAGCGGCTTCGCGCACCGTCGCGAGCAGGCCCTGCGCGAGCGGCTCGGCGAGCGGCTGCGTGTCCACGACGGTTCCCTGACCGTGGCCGTGCCGGGCGCGGTGACCCCCGAGGGCAAGGACCACTACGCCGTCTTCACCCCGTACTTCCGGGCCTGGCAGCAGACCCCGCGCCGCACCCTGCACCGGGTGCCGAAGGTGCTGCGCACGCCCGACGGGATCGCGAGCGAGCCCGTCCCGGTCGCCGCCCCCGACTCGCCGGGCCTGCCGCCCGGCGGCGAGAGCGCCGGGCGGCGGCGGTGGCAGGCCTACCCGCTCGAACAGTACGGGGACCTCCACGACGACCTCGCCGCCGACGGCACGTCACGTCTCTCGCCCTACCTGCACTTCGGCTGTCTCTCGGCCGCCGAACTGGTCGCGGCCGCCGAACGCCGGGGCGGCAGCGGCGCCGAGGCGTTCGTACGGCAGCTGGTCTGGCGGGACTTCCACCACCAGGTGCTCGCCGCCCGCCCGGAGGCCGCGCACCGCGACTACCGGCCCCGGGGCGACCGCTGGCTGCCCGACGACGAGGAGTGCGAGGCCTGGCGCCAGGGCCGGACCGGCTTCCCGCTGGTGGACGCCGGGATGCGCCAGCTCGCCGAGGAGGGCTGGATGCACAACCGCGCCCGGCTGGTCACGGCGTCCTTCCTGGCCAAGACCCTCTACAAGGACTGGCGGATCGGCGCCCGCCACTTCCTGGACCTCCTGGTCGACGGAGACCTGGCGAACAACCAGCTCAACTGGCAGTGGGTGGCCGGTACCGGCACGGACACCCGGCCCAACCGGGTGCTCAGCCCCCTCGCCCAGGCCGACCGGCTGGACCCGGACGGCGCCTATGTCCGCCGCTGGGTGCCCGAGCTGGCCGGGCTCGCGGGCCGAGCCGCCCACCGGCCGTGGCGCCTCGACCCGCCGCCCGCCGGCTACCCCGCCCCGATCGTCGACCCGGACGCCGTCTCCGCCCGTCTGCGCCACGCCCGCGGACTCGGCTGAGCCCGCCCGTGCCGCCGGCCCGCCGCGCCGGCCGTCGGACACCCCGGGGCGTTTGCGGCGGAGCCGCGGTCCCGGCTCAGCGCGGCGGCTCGGCGGCTGTGGGGCCGGCGGCGGCCGCCCCTGCCGTACCGACCCCTGCCGTACCGACCCCTGCCGTACCGACCCCTGAGGTATCGGCCGCCGTGGGGCCGGTCGCCGCCGCCACTCCGTGCCCCGCGACCGCCCTGACCGCCAGGGCGGCGGCGAACGGATCGATCATCGTCCGGCGGGCCTGCTGCATCGAGGTCAGCCGGTGGACGACGACGATCGCCAGCACGGCTGCCACCAGGCTGATCGTCTCCCCGACGGCCTCCAGGAGGACCGCACCGCGCACGATGTCCAGATCGGACGAGTCCGCGAGGGTGTTCGAGATCCGCCCGATCACCAGGGAACCGACCCAGGCCGACCACCACAGGGTCAGGATGGTCTGCGGCATCGTGCGCCGTCGGCCGTCCGCCGCCGGCGGGGCGCTCGCCTGCCAGCAGTCCACCATCAGCCGCCAGGGGAACCACAGGTGGACCAGCGGGGTGATCCAGGCGCCGATGGTCCAGCCCTTGCCGAGGCGGTGCCCGTTCGGAGTCAGCAGGTCGGCGTTCTGCCGCACCCGGTAGAACCAGATGACGAACACCACGGCGGTGGCCACCATCGCCAGGGCGGCGAGCCCGCTCAGCCCGTCGGACAGGGTGCTCAGGGTGTCGAGCAGGCCGCTGTCGACGTCGTCCGTCCCGTCGATCAGGCGGCCGTAGAACGTGTGGGCCCAGAGATCGGTCGCGACCAGCCCCAGGGAGATCAACCCGTCGAGGCCCAGCAGAACGAAGAGCGCCACCGCCAGGCCGTGCGGCGAACGGTACGCCGCGGGCCACTCCGGCGCCGCCTCCGCGCAGCCGAAGCAGCGCCAGTTCCCACTCGCCACGGGGCGCACCCCGCAAGCCACACACATCATCAGACCGTCAACTCCTGGACCGTCGCGCGCTCTCGACGCGCGAACCGGTGAGACCATCGCCCCGACCGGGGCGGGCCCGCCGACTCTATGGGGTTGCTGCACTTCGGTGCCATCGAGAATTCCCAGCTCAGCGGCGGTATCAACGCAAGTCCGACAGATCGCGCCCGACACCGGGCGGGCAGCGGATTCACGACCAGGGAGGGCGGGCGCACCGTGGCCCAGATCATCGAGGACTTCATCGAGGCGTGCATCGTCGGGCCGCGACCCCGACCGGTGCTGATGGCCGTGCGGTACGACCCCGGCGACCCTTTCGCGCTCTCGCTCGGCTTCGGGGCCAACGCCTCGGCCGAGCCGGAGGGTTCACTGTCCTGGACGGCCGCCCGAGAGCTGTTCGGTACGGGGCTGCGCGCGCCCGCCGGTCTGGGCGACCTCCGGGTCGGGCCGTGGTCGCCCGACCTGGTCGGCGTCGAGTTCCACGGGGACGAGGGCTGCGCCGTGGTGGTGCTGCCGGCCCGGGACCTCGCCGATTTCCTCGCGCGGACGTACGACGAGGTCGCGCCGGGCGCCGAGCACCGGCTCGTCCGGTGGCCCGACACGGTGGCCGAGCTGGTGGGGGAGTCCGGCTGAGCGGCCCCGGAGGACGGCCGTGCGGCCCGGGGCCGGTGACCGCCCCGGGCCGCCTCGGCGTGCGCTCCGTACGAGCCCGAGCCGCCCAGCCCGAGCGCGCCCCGAGTATCCGGTCGGAACACCCGCCCCGGGCGTCCTGACCGTTCGTTCAGCGGCCGGCCGCCAGGCCCGGGGCCAGCCGCCGGGCCTCGACCTCGGCCCAGACCGCCTTGCCCCGGGCGTGCCGATCGGCGCCCCAGCGGTCTGCGGTCCGCTGCACGATCAGGAGCCCGTGGCCGCCCGGCAGGCCGGGCCGGTGCGGCAGCTGCGGCTCCGGCAGCGCGGCCTCGCCGTCGCTCACCTCGATCCGCAGGCGTTCGCCGGTGGCGTCCAGCAGGAGCTCCAACGGGCCGCCGCCGTGCATCATGGCGTTGGCCACCAGTTCGGCCACGAGCAGCATGACGTCGTCGACCACGTCGGGGTCGGCGCCGTCCTCCGGAGTCAGCCACGACCAGTCGGCGAGCGCCTGCCGGGTGAACGCCCGGGCACGGGCCACCGGTTTGGGGAGCCCGGCCAGCAGCAGCCGCCGTCGCTGGCCGGCCGCCGGCGGGCCGACGCCGGACCGGCTGTCGTCCAGGGTGCCCCGGCCCCTCGTCATATGCGGTTCACCCCTTCGTGCTCTTCGCGGTGAGCGTGCCTCGCGACGGGTGTCCTCCGCACTGGGTGCTCTCCGCCGTGCATGCTCTTCGCGGTCGCAGGTCGTCTGGTCGGATTCCCGGGTGGCCCGGAGTTATTCCTGGAGCGGCTGATTCGATCGCCGCCCGCCCGGCGGCGAACCGGAGCGGCGCGGTGGCACCTGCCGAAGGGCCCGGGCGCGACGCGACCGGGCAGCGTCCCGCCGTTCACGCGGCGAGCGCCGCGCCGACCGACTCGTGGATCGAGAACACGGCGCCGGCACCGGTCAGTTCCAGGACCCGGGCGACCGGCGGGGCGATCGCCGCGAGCCGGAACCCGACCCCGGCCGCGTCGGCGGCCAGACGGGTCTTCAGCAGCAGATTGAGGCCCGAGGAATCACAGAAGCCCACGGCCTCCAGATCGACCACCACCAGCGCCGGGCGCTGCTTCACCAGCGAGGCCAGCGCCTCCTCGGCGGGGGACAGGCTGTCGATGTCGAGGTCGCCCGCCACCGCGCAGACCGCCGCCTCGGCCCCGGTGTGCCGGACCTCGACGGTCAGCGCGGCCGGTACGACGGGCGCGGCCGTCGCCGTCGGGTACTGCTCGTGATCGACTGGCATGGTTGTCGTCTTTCCCCTCCAGAGAGTGCCCTCCGACCTTACGCGGGGGAAAGCCGGCGGCCAAGGCGCGGGGGCCGCCGGACGGGCGTCCCGGCCGCGAGGCGGCCGGGACACGTTCGTTCAGTCCTCGTCCAGACCGTCGCGGAGCCGCTTCAGCGTCCGGCTCAGCAACCGGGAGACATGCATCTGGGAGACCCCGAGCCGGGCACCGATCTCGGACTGGGTGAGTTCCTCGACGAACCGCATCGAGAGGATCAGCCGGTCGCGCTCCGGCAGCGCGGCGACCAGCGGCTTGAGCGAGACCAGGTCTTCGACCTTCTCCAGCCTGCTGTCGTCGTCACCGAGCCGGTGCAGCAGGGAGCCCTTGGAGTCCTCGGACGGGTCCGTGCTCATGTCCAGCGAGCCGACGGTGTGCCCGTTGGCGGCGGTGAGTCCCTCGATCACCTCCTCCTGGGAGAGCGAGAGGTGCCCGGCCAGCTCCGCGACGGTCGGCGCGCGGTCGAGTCGCTGCGACAGCAGCTCCTGGGCCTTCGCCAGGGTGAGCCGCAGCTCCTGCAGCCGGCGCGGGACGTGCACGGCCCAGGTGGTGTCGCGGAAGTGCCGCCGGATCTCGCCGAGGATGGTGGGCAGGGCGAAGGTGGTGAACTCCACCCCGTGCTCCGGGTCGAACCGGTCGATCGCCTTGATGAGGCCGATGGTGCCGACCTGGACGAGGTCCTCCTGCGGTTCGCGGCTGGAGCTGAACCGCCGGACGGCGAAGCGGACCAGGGAGAGGTTGAGCTCGATCAGGGTGGCCCGGACGTAGGAGTACTCCCGGGTGCCCTCCTCCAGCCCGCCGAGCCGCCGCATCAGTGTGCGGGTCAGCGCGCGTGCGTCGGCCGGCGCGACCTCGCGCGGCGCCGTGATCTCCGTGATCTCCGTGATCTCCGTGATCTCCGTGATCTCCGCGATCTCCGGAATCTCCGGAATCTCCGCTGTTCCGGGCGTCCTGGGCGTCCCGGGGCTCTCGGGCCTCGGTCCGGGCACTCCACCGCCCGGACCCGCGTCCCTCGTCCGGGCCTGGCTTTCGGCGAACGAGTGCGCGGGGGCGAGGAGGGCATCACTGGGCGCAGCCATGTCGGTCCTTTCATCGGTTCCGCGACGGTCCGTGCCCCTGTACCCGCGATGTCCGAGGTGATTCCTCCCGGCGGTGTGACGAAGTCGTGAAGGAGATTTGTCACATTCCGGGGCGCGGGTCCTCACACTGGTCGGCCGCCGTCGGGCACGGCTCCCCGGGCCGCCCGGCGGCGGGCGCCACCGGCACCCGCGGGAGCGCGTGCGGATGGTGTTCGTGGACGTGCGCGACCAGGTGCTCGCGGACCTGGCAGCGCAGCTCGAAGGCGTCGTCGGCGTTGGCGGCGGTCATCAGGGCGCGCACCACGATGGTGGTCGGTGTGGTGTCGACCACCTGGAGGGCCCTGCCCTCACCGTCCCAGAGCGCGTTCTTGGCCAGGAAGTCGTCGAACACCATGCGCAGTGCGGCCACCGGAGCGCTGTGGTCCAGGTGGATCAGTGCCGTCCCGGTGATCCGGCTGGTCCGGCGGGACCAGTTCTCGAACGGCCGGCCCGCGAAGTAGGACATCGGCATGACCAGCCGTCGCTGGTCCCAGGTGGCGACCACCACCGAGGTGAGGGTGATCTCCTCCACCGTGCCCCACTCCCCGGCCACCACCACGACGTCACCGATCCGGACCAGATCGCCGAAGGCCATCTGGACGCCCGCGAAGAGGTTGGCGAGGGTGCTCTGCGCCGCGATCCCGGCGACCACACCGACCAGTCCGGCGGAGGCGAGCAGGCTGGTCCCGAGGCCGCGGACGGCCGGGAACGTCATCAGCATCGCCCCCAGGGCGACCACCGCGACGGCCGCCTGGCAGATCCGCCCGAGCAGTCCGGCCTGGGTCCGGGCCCGGCCCGCCCACGCGGGGTCGCGCCGGCGGACGGCGAGGTGCAGCGCGCCGTCCACCAGCAGCCGCACCAGGCGCGCGGTGAGCCACGCGCAGGAGGCGATGGCGGCGAGCACCAGCAGATGCCGGACGGCCCCGTGGACCGCCGGGGCCGCGCGCACCCACGGCTCTCCGGCGAGGATCAGCCCGCAGGCGGTGGCCGCGAGCAGCGGCGGACGGCAGCCGCGCAGGAGGGCCGGCACCCGGCCGGTGTGTCCCCGCGCGGCCAGCAGGCGGGCGACCGCCTCGGACGCCAGGTTCAGGACGTAGGCGGCGATGGCCGCCGCCGAGGCGACGGCGAGCAGGCGGACGAGGCTCCACCCCTCCACACGGATCCCTCCTTCGGACGCGCTCGGGATGCTCCGGGTGGCCCGCCCGCTCCGCAGCCGCCGCGGGGGAGCGGCCGGGCCGGGCGTCCGCCTGCCCGCTGCGCCGTCGTTCACGCCGGTCCGGCCGGAAGTCCCGGTCCGGCGGGCCGGTCCGATGGACCGTCCGGAGCCGGTCAGCCTCGGTGCCGGTCCGTTCCGCGGCCGGGCACGCCGAAACCGGGTACGCCGAAGCCGGGCATGGTCCGGCCCGGGCGGGGCAGGCGGTTCGGCGAGCGGCCGCCGGACGGTGGCCGGTACCTCGGGAGGAAGGGACGCACGATGACGAAGATCGAGGAGTCGGTCCAGGTCGACGTGCCGCTCTCGGCGGCGTACGAGCAGTGGACCAGGTTCGAGGAGTTCCCCCGGTTCATGCGGGGTGTGGTCAGCATCGAGCGGCGGAGCCCCGGGCTGACCCGCTGGGTGGTCGGTGTGGCCGGGGCACAGCGGGAGTTCGAGGCCCGGACGACGGAGGTGGTGCCGGACGAGCGGGTGGCGTGGGCCACCGTGGCCGGCGAGGTCCGTCAGGCCGGGGTGGTGACCTTCCACCGGATCGGCGAGGGCACCACGAAGATCATGCTCCAGCTGGACGTCGAGCCGCACGGACTGCTGGAACGGATCGGCGAGGCACTGGGCTTCGTGGACCGTCAGGTCATCGACGATCTGCACGACTTCAAGCGGTTCGTCGAGGAGGGGCGCGGTCACGGCGGTCCGGCCCCGGCCGGCTGACCGGCGGCCGCCGACCGGTGCCGGTCCACCCGGTCCACCGGACCCACTTGGTCCACTCCGCCCGGCCGCGTCCCGTCGGCCCGGCCGGGCCGGAGTTCCCGCACCGCCCGATGTTCCGTCACACCTCGTTCATGTCCTGGTCGCCGACCTTCGGATGAATGGGGCCCGCCCCCAGTTGTACAGCCAACTGCGGGCAGCCCTACCCAGCCTCCGTGACCAGCCGCGGACGGGCCGCGGTCCCCGCCCCCCCGCGGACCGGCCTCCCGAGCGGCGGACAGGACAACCGTGGCCACAGGCAGCGCCCTGGCGCTCACCTCCTCCGCCAACCCCTTCGAGGGCGACAAGCTCACCTTCCACTGGACGACCGACGCCCCCGACGCCAAGAACTGGGTCGGCATCTACGACGGCACCCGCCGGCCCGGCAACGGCGGCTCGCTGCTCTGGAAGTACACCGCCGCGGCGTCCGGCGACGTCCAGCTCGACACCTCCGCGCTGACCGGCGGCCCCTACACGGCCTACCTGCTGGCCAAGGACGGCTACGGCATCCTGGCGCAGACGGTCCCGTTCAGCTTCCGGCCCAAGCCCGTCGTGGTCCGCCCGCACAGCGCGGTCGACGCGCTCACCACCGCCCCCGCGGCCCCCGGCGCCGCCGTCACCGTGAAGCTCGGCGGGCTCTGGTCCCGCCCGGCCGGCAACCCGGCCGGCACCGCCGCGTTCCGCAAGGTCAGCGGCCCGGCCTGGGCCTCCGTCGGCGCCGACGGCACCCTGACCGGCACCGCCCCCGCGGCATCGAAGAACCCCGAGGTGGTGGTCGTCGGCGTCAAGGACAGCGCGGGTGCCACCGACACCGTCACCGTGCAGATCCCGGTCGCCGACCCGGCCGGGCCGCTGCTCCTCAAGGCGGCCGGCTGGAACCTCTGGGACGCCGGCACGCACTCCACCGACGCGCTGGAGAAGCAGCTGCGCGTGGTGCTCGCCCAGGGCCTGGACGTGCTCGCCCTCCAGGAGACCGGTGGCACCGCGGCCCGGGCGCTCGCCGACGCGCTCGGCTGGTACGCCTACCAGAGCCCGGGCAGTGTGGGCATCCTCAGCCGCTACCCGCTCACCGCCGTCACGCCCGTCACCGCCGCGCTGCCCGCCGCCGGTGTCACCCTCCAGTTGCCCGGCGGGCGGACCGTCCGCTTCTGGGCCGCGCACCTGGACGAGGCGAACTACGGTCCCTACGCCGTCCAGGACGGCCAGAGCGCCGCCCAGGTGACGGCCGCCGAGAACGCCTCCGTCCGCCTCCAGCAGGCCAGGGCGCTGGCCGCCGCCGTCCGGGCCGACGCCGCCGGGCGCACCCCGGTCGTCCTCGCCGGGGCGCTTTCTTCGCCCTCGCACCTGGACTGGACGGCGGCCACCGCCACCGCGCACGGCGGCGTCGGCCCGCTCGCCTGGCCGGTCACCACCGTGCTCCAGGCCGCCGGACTGACCGACACCTTCCGCGAGGAGAACCGCAACCCGGTCAAGGCCCCCGGCTTCACCTGGTCGCCGGTCCGCAAGCAGCGCGGCGGCCGGCCCGAGCCGCAGGACCGGATCGACTACGTCCTGTACACCGGCTCGTTGAAGCTGGTCGAGGCGCACACACTGGTCGCCGACTGGCCCGCCACCGGCACCGACCCGGACGCCGTCGCCGCCAACCAGTGGCCGTCCGACACGGCCGCCGCCGTCGCCACCTTCCGGCTCTGAGCACTCCGCAGCTCTGACCGCCCACCCGGCACGGCCGGTTCACGCGGCCCAGCCGGTTCCCACAGCTTCGAGAGGCCAGTTCGTCATGTCCGATCTCTCCCGCCGCACCTTCGTCGGCGCCACCGCGGCCGCGGGTGCGGCCGCCGTCGTCGGCCTCCCGGCCGCACCCGCCGGCGCCGCACCCACCGCGGGCCGGCTCACCGGCACCATCAAGGACGTCAGGCACGTCGTCGTGCTGATGCAGGAGAACCGCAGCTTCGACCACTACTTCGGCACACTGGCCGGCGTCCGCGGCTTCGGTGACAAGCAGGCGCTCCGCTTCCCGGACGGCGGCGACGTGTTCCGCCAGCCCGACGCCCGCCGCAGCGACGGCGGGGTGATGCTGCCGTACCGGATGGACACCTCCAAGTACAACGCGCAGAACGCCGGCGGCCTGCCGCACGACTGGGCCACCGGCCACCAGGCGATCAACAACGGCGCGATGGACAAGTGGATCGCCGCCAAGGGCGAGCGCACCATGGGCTACTTCACCCGGGACGACATCCCCTACCAGTACGCCCTGGCCGACGCGTTCACCCTCTGCGACGCCTACTTCACCTCCCTCGCCGGGCCGACCGACCCCAACCGCCTCTATCTGTGGACCGGTACCGCCGGGCCGGGACGGGACGGCACCACCGGCCCGTGGATCGACAACACCCCGGTCACCGACAACCCCGTCGCAGACTGGACGACCTACGCCGAGCGGCTCCAGGAGGCGGGCGTCTCCTGGCGGGTCTACCACAACCCCAGCAAGGACGACCGCACCGGCGACTACGACGACAACGCGTTGTCGTACTTCAAGCAGTTCCACAACTTCCCCGCCACGGACCCGCGGTACATCAACGCGATGACCAGGTTCGACCCGGCCGCCTTCGACGCCCACTGCAAGGACGGCACCCTGCCGACCATCTCCTGGCTGGTCGCGCCCTACCTGTTCTCCGAACACCCGGAGGCAGGCCCGGCGTACGGCGCGCACTGGGTCAACACGGCGCTCCAGTCGCTGATGTCCAACCCGGAGGTGTGGCAGCACACCGTCTTCCTGGTCATGTACGACGAGAACGACGGCTACTTCGACCACATGGTCCCGCCCACCCCGGAGCCCGGCACGCCCGAGGAGTTCACCCAGGGCCGGGCGATCGGCCTCGGCAACAGAGTCCCGCTCTGGGTCATCTCCCCGTGGTCGCGCGGAGGTTGGGTCAACTCCCAGGTCTTCGACCACACCTCGGTGCTGCGCTTCATGGAGCTGGTCACCGGTGTCACCGAGCCGAACATCTCGGGCTGGCGCCGGGCCGTCTGCGGCGATCTCACCAGCTGCTTCGACTTCGCCGCACCGGACCTCTCGATACCCGGGCTCCCCGACACCAACGCGCTGATGGCCAGGGCCGACGCGGGCACCAAGCTGCCGGGCGTCGCCCTGCCCGCGGCCGGCACCCAGTCCATGCCCGTCCAGGAGCGCGGCGAACGCCCGCACCGCCACCTGCCGTACCAGCCCTGGGCCGACGTGGACGTGGACCGCAGGACCGGCAGGGTCACCTGCACCATGAGCAACGACGGGACGGTCGCCTTCCCTTACACCGTCTACCCCAACATCCTGCTCCCGTTCGCGGGCACGCCCTACACCGTGGCGCCCGGTGCCACCGCGACCCACGTCTGGGACGCCGCCGGGACCAACGGCCGCTACGACTTCACCGTCCACGGCCCGGACGGCTTCGTCCGCCGCTTCGCCGGCACCGTCGTCCGCGACGGCCAGGACGGCCAGAACGACATCGGCGTACCGATCGTGACGGCCGACCTCGTCAACTCCTCCCGGCTGACCCTCCAGTTGGTCAACGACGGCCTCACCGACCTCGGCTTCACCGCCGCGCCCAACGACTTCGCGGGCACCGCGCAGACCGTCTGGGTCAAGCCCGGCAAGCAGGTCAACCTGGCCTGGCCGCTGGACAAGCAGGGCCGCTACGACGTCGTCGTGACGGCCGCCACCGGCTTGCGCTTCACCCAGCGCTACGCGGGCTGGGTGCACTGAGCACGGCCACGGCCGGGGGCGCCGAACGCGGTGACCCCCGGCCGTGGCCCGGCCGCCCGGCCGTGGCCCGCCGCCGGCGTCGAAGCCATGCGGAAGATCACCAGCCCCTGCCCGCCGCCGGACTCGCCGACGCCGAGGCCGGCTGGTCGGTGGTGCTCTCCAACCTGAGGACCTGCCTCGAAACCGGCCGCCCCTCCCGCGGGAGCCGTGGCCGATGCCCCGGTCGGACCGACCCGAGGTGCCGTCATCGCCTCGCCCGGGCCGGCCGCAGCCGCTCGCCGCGGACGATCCGGCGCAGCCAGGCGAGTCGGGAGAACCGCTCCCGGCTCGCGACCGAGGCCCGGTCCAGTTCCTCCATCAGCCGCCGGCTGCGGTGTTCGAGGTCGAGTTCGTCCAGGATCCGGTCGACCTCGGCCAGTATCGCGCCGTGCAGCTGCCAGGCCTCCGGGTGGTCCTGGACCTTGCGCAGCAGCATCTGGGCCACGTTCTCCCGGCAGGCCCAGGCGGCGGCCAGCTCGGCGCCGAGCCGCTGCTCGGCCTCCTCGGCGTTGCGGCTCACCTGGGTGGTGACCAGCACCGCGAAGCTGACCAGCGCGCCGCCGACGTGGTCGAGCAACTCCTCCAGCCCGACGGCCACCTCCTGCGGGAACAGCCGTTCGCCCGGAGCTCGCCGCTTGGCCAGATCGGTGAGTGAGCGGGCCAGCACCCGGATCACGACCACGCAGATCTCAAGCGTGTCCAGTCCGGTACGCAGCACCAGCCGGGAGAGCAGGCCCTCGCTGATCCGGGGGTTGAGGCGCAGGCTGTCCTCCGCCTGCCGCAGCGCGCCGTCCACGTCCGCGATGGCCTGGTCGAGCCGGCGGGCCTCGTGCAGCCGTTCGGCCGCGCGCTCCACCGGGGTGGGCCGGCCGAGCTCCTCGGCGATGCCCAGGAGCAGGTGGCGGGCGCGCCGGGCCAGGTCCTCGATCGACTCGCCCGCCGTGTCCACCCAGACCGGCGGGGCGAACAGCAGGTTGAAGAGCAGACCCACCGCGGCGCCGATCACCGTCTCCAGCACCCGGTCCCAGGCCTGCGAGGCCAGCCGGGTCACCCCCAGGACCAGCATCGCGCTGATCGCGACCTCGTTCACGAACTCGTCCACCCGGACGAACTGGCCGATCGTCAGCGACGCCAGGACGATCAGCCCCAGGCTCCACCAGGAGAGCCCCGTCACGGTGCTGAACCCGATCGCGATCAGCACCCCGACCACGACCGAGTTGACCCGGCGGATGCTGGTCGTCAGCGTGGAGTAGAGGGTGACCTGGACGACCAGCAGCGCGGTGAGCGGCGCGGTCAGCGGGGCCGGTTCGCTGCTCAGCCGCACCGCGACCGCGTACGAGAGGGTCGCGGCCACCGTGGCCCGGACCGTCAGGACGACGGCGGGTTCCCTGGCACGGCGCCGGACCGCGGTGACGAGGGGTTCCGGGAGAACGGGCATGCCGCCCTTCTTTCCCGCTCACCGCGCCTTACACCGCGGATCGGCCGACCGGTACCCGAATGCCCCGGCCGTGGCCCGCGTCGGTCAGCGGCGGCCGTCGCGCAGCAGCCTCCAGGGTGCGAGCGCCGACTCGACCTGCACCCCGAGGCTCATCTTGGACGCGCCCTTGACCCGCTCCTCGAACCGGATCGGAACTTCCCGGATCCGCAGCCCCCGCTGGACGGCGCGGTAGTTCATCTCGACCTGGAACGAGTACCCGTTGCTGTTCACGGACGGCAGGTCGATCGCCCGCAGCGTGTCGGCGCGCCAGGCCTTGAACCCGGCGGTGGCGTCCTTGACGCCCAGGCCGAGTATCGCGTTGACGTAGAAGTTCGCCCAGGCCGACAGCGCCTTCCGGTGCCACGGCCACTCCTCGGCGGTCGAGCCGCCGGGCACGTAGCGGGAGCCGAGCACCACCGCGGTGTCGTCGGCGAGCAGGGTCTCCACCATGACCGGGAGCACCGAGGCCGGGTGGGACAGGTCGGCGTCCATCTGGATCACCACGTCGGCCCCCTCCGCGAGGGCCCGGCCCATGCCCGCGAGGTACGCCCGCCCGAGGCCGTCCTTCCCGGTGCGGTGCAGTACGGCGATCGTGCCGCCGGAGTCCGCCGCGAGCTTGTCGGCGACCTCGCCGGTGCCGTCCGGCGAGTTGTCGTCGACCACCAGCAGGTGCAGGTTGGGCAGTTCCAGCTCCGCGAGCAGGCCGGCGAGGACCGGCAGGTTCTCCCGCTCGTTGTACGTGGGTACGACCACAACGACCTTGGGGGAGGCCTCGACCATGTTCTGTCCCTCGCGCGATCTCCGGCCGGGGCCCTCGCCCCGTCGGACGGTTGTCCACTACGGCCGTGCGAGTCTAAGGCGTGTCCGCGCCACGGCCGCGCGTGCCCCGTCCCGGCCCTGCCCCCGGCCGGTCTCACTCCCGGCCGTACACGGCCCGGACGTTGTCCCGGGCGGGGCGGGCGGATCCGGCCGGGCCCGCCGCGAAGGCGCGCAGCACGTTCTCGGTGACCTTGCGGACCAGGTCGCCGGCCCGGGCGTCGATGCCGTGGTCGGCGCTGCTGCCGCCCGGCCCCCGGGCGTCCAGGGCCTCCACCCAGCGCATCGTCCCGGTGGCGAACACCCCGGCGCCGCCCGGCAGGGTGGAGTAGGCGGTGTCGGCGAACGAGCGCCTGCCCTCGCAGACCACCGGGGAGTGCGCGAGGATCTCGATCGGACGCGGCGTCGGGAAGGCCGTGTTCACCCGGTCGTACTCGACGCCGACCAGGTGCGGGAAGGACGCCCCGGCGGTGGCGCCCGTCCCCTCGAAGACCCAGTGCCCGGGGGAGCCGACCACGTACGGGGCGTCCACCGGGTAGCCGTCGTAGATCACGCCGAGCATCGAGCTCTCCGGGTCGGCGCCCGGCCCCGCCCGGAAGTCCGTGGTCGCCGGCGCGCCCGCCCGGTAGCCCGGATCCTCCTGCCAGGCGTCCTTGTAGCAGACCACCACCCGGTCCGGGCCCAGCTCCGACGGCTCGAAACGGACCCGGCGGTAGCAGCAGTTGGCGCCCAGGACGGCCAGGTTGGTCCCGGCGTCCCGGGCCGCGGTCACCTGTGCGCGCTGTTCGGGGGACCAGTACTCGTCGTGGCCGAGCGAGAGCACGGCGGTGGCGCCGCGCAGCAGCCCGGGCTCCCGGGCGACGTCGATCCCGGTGGTGTACGCCAGCGGGATCCCGAGCCGTTCGGCGAGCGCGATCAGCGGCGCCTCGTAGACCAGGAAGAGCCCGGCCCCGTGGTCGTAGTCGTACGGCCGGTCGAAGGTGACGCGCAGCGAGCGGGTGGCCAGCCCGCCGGTCGGCCCGTTGTAGAGGCTGTGGCCGCCCCACTCGTTGTACGCCTGCCAGGTGGCGGGCGCGCTCATCACCACCGTCCGCCCGGCCGTGGCCGCCGAGCGGACGGTGAGCGGGACGTACCGCTGCCCCGATCCGTCCTCGGCGTCCAGCCGGAGCAGATAGGCGCCCTCGGGCCAGCCGGCGGTGTCCACCGCGAGGGTGCGCCGCCAGCCGGTCAGCACCGTCCTGGTCGGGCCGTCGACCCGGGGCGCGGCCTGCCGGGCGCCGGGCACGTGCGCACGGCGCCAGAGCAGCCGGGCCCGCGCACCGCCGTACCAGCCCATCCGGTACGCCGACACCGTGAACGCGGCGGCCGCGGTGGAGACATGCAGCCCGAAACCCTCGCCCGGCAGCACGCTCACCCGGTCCGCGAACCCCTCGATCGCGTGGGCCGGGCCCGGGTTGGTGACCTCCCAGTCGGCCGAGCCGGGAGCCGAGTTCTCCGACGGGAGGCCGGTCCGCGCGGGCTCGGGACCGCTGCTCGGTGAGCCGGCCGAGGGCTGCGGGTCCGGGTCCGGCCGGCGGGTGCCGCATGAGCAGACACCGGCCGCGGCGGCCAGTCCCAGCCCCAGAAAGTGCCGCCTGCTCCCGGGCGTTCGCCGCTCCGCCACTACCGTCTCCCTCATGTTCGCGCTCACCCGGCCGGGCCGCCCCCGCCGACCCGCGCGGTCATCCTTGCCGGTCGCGGCTCCGGCCGGAGCCCGCCGCGCTCCGGCGCGCCGAAGGTTCAGCACACCGTGTCACCACACCGTTCCCGGCCCCGCCGTGACGGCCGTTCAGGGCACCGCGGGCGCGACGCGCGCGGCCGCCCTCCGCCGGACCGGTCGCCCCGTCACATAGCCTGACCGGGCCGTCCGTACGGCGGCCAGGTGGTCCGGAGCCGTGGGCGGCCGGAGTCGTGGACAGGGGTGTACGTGGGCTCGTCAGCTTCGGCCGATCCGGGGGGCACTCCGTCGGGACGGCAGCGTCTGCGGGCGTGGCTGCTGGAGGGCCTGGTCGACCTGGCCAAGCAGCACCCGGGCCCGCACGCCGAGGCCCCCGCCGCGCACCGGGTCCAGCGCTGGTGGCGGGTGATGTGCCTGACCGGTCTGGACTACTTCTCCACACTCGGCTACCAGCCCGGCATCGCCGCCCTCGCGGCCGGTCTGCTCTCCCCGGTGGCGACGATCGTGCTGGTGGCGGTCACCCTGCTGGGGGCGCTGCCGGTGTACCGGCGGGTGGCCCAGGAGAGCCCGCACGGCCAGGGCTCGATCGCCATGCTGGAACGACTGCTGTCGTTCTGGAAGGGCAAGCTCTTCGTCCTGACGCTGCTCGGGTTCGCCGCCACCGACTTCATGATCACCATCACCCTGTCGGCGGCCGACGCCACCGCCCACCTGGTGGAGAACCCCCATCTCAGCGGCGTCCTCGGCGGCAGACAGGTGCTCATCACCCTGGTGCTGATCGCACTGCTCGGCGGGGTCTTCCTCAAGGGCTTCAGCGAGGCGATCGGCCTGGCGGTGTTCCTGGTCGCGGTCTACCTGACGCTGAACGTCGTGGTGGTGGTGACCGGTCTCTGGCAGGTGCTGCACGCCCCGCACGTGGTCACCGACTGGAAGAACGGGCTCACCGCCGAGCACGGCAACGCGATCGCGATGATCGGCGTCGCGCTGGTGGTCTTCCCCAAACTGGCACTCGGCCTCTCCGGCTTCGAGACCGGGGTCGCCGTGATGCCGCACATCGAGGGCGACCCGGACGACACCGAGGAGCGCCCCACCGGCCGGATCCGGGGCGCCCGCAAGCTGCTCACCACCGCGGCCCTGATCATGAGCGTCTTCCTGATCACCACCAGCTTCATCACCACCTTGCTGATCCCCGCCGACGCCTTCAAGGCCGGCGGCCCGGCCAACGGCCGGGCCCTCGCCTACCTGGCCCACGAGTACCTCGGCAGCGCCTTCGGCAGCGTCTACGACCTCTCCACCATCGCCATCCTCTGGTTCGCGGGGGCCTCGGCGATGGCCGGGCTGCTCAACCTGATGCCCCGCTACCTGCCGCGCTACGGCATGGCGCCGCAGTGGGCCCGGGCGGTGCGCCCGACCGTGCTCGTCCTCACCGCCATCGCCTTCCTGGTCACCTGGCTCTTCGACGCCAGCGTGGACGCCCAGGGCGGCGCGTACGCCACCGGCGTGCTGGTGCTGATCAGCTCGGCCGCCATCGCCGTGACCATCGCCGCCCGCAAGGCCCAGCAGCACCGCTGGACCGCGGCGTTCGCCGTGATCGCCACGGTCTTCGTCTACACCACGGCGGTGAACGTGGCCGAGCGGCCCGACGGGGTCAAGATCGGAGCCTGCTTCATCGCCGGGATCATGCTGCTCTCGCTGCTCTCCCGGCTCAAGCGGGCCTTCGAGCTGCGCGTCACCGACGTGGTGCTGGACGAGGTCGCCGAGCGCTTCGTCCGCGACTACACCCACCGCCCGCTGCGGCTGATCGCCAACGAGCCCAACAGCCGGGACCTCGCCGAGTACCGTGACAAGAGCCGCCAGATCCGCGCCGACAACGACATCCCCGCCGACGACGACCTGGTCTTCGTCGAGGTCACGGTGCTCGACCCGTCCGACTTCGAGGCCGAGCTGACGGTCCGCGGCGAGGTGCTGCACGACCGCTACCGGGTGCTCGCGCTGCAGAGCTCCAGCGTCCCGAACGCGCTGGCCGCGCTGCTGCTCCGGGTGCGGGACCTCACCGGCCAGCGGCCGCACATCTACTTCGAATGGACCGAGGGCAACCCGCTCGCCCAGTTCCTGCGGTTCTTCCTGTTCGGCCACGGCGAGGTCGCGCCCGTCACCCGCGAGGTGCTGCGCGAGGCCGAACCGGACCGGGACCGCCGCCCCCGCGTCCACGTCGCCTGAGCCCGGCGGAGGCGGCCGGGGCGCTACCGGCGGGGGTGTGACTTGCTCCAGGCGGGGGCGACGAATGCCACCAGGGCGACGGCGAAACCGATCTGGAGGAGGTGGCGGATCCAGTCGATGCCCGAGGTGTGGCGGACGCCGATCCAGCCGGACACCGCGTTGCCGAGCCAGGCCCCGGCGGCGCCGAGCAGCATGGTCAGCCACCAGGGGATCGACTGCGGTCCGCGGAGGATCAGTTTGGCGAGCACACCGAGCACGAAACCGATGAGCAGGATCCACAGGAGCTGGAACATCGCATTCCACCCTTTCCGGGCTTTCCGGGACGGAGCACCGACCGCGCGAGGGCGCGCGGTTTCCCCATGATCGCCCGGATCGGCCGTTCGGGCATGTCGGCGGCTCCGCCCGCCGGCGTACTCAGCCCTCCGGAAGGGTCAGGTTGGCGCCGCTGTCCGGGTCGAAGACGTGCAGCCGGTCGGTGTCGATCCACAGCTCCAGCGGGCCGCCCTCGACGGCCCGGGTCGCGGTGCCGATCCGGGCGACCACCTCGCGCCCTCGCGCCCCGGCCCCGGCCCCGGTGTCCTTCCGTTCGGCCGCGAACTCCTCCAGGGCGCCCGGGGTGAGGGCCTCGCCCTCCGCCGTGAAGTGGACGTAGACGTCCGAGCCGACCGACTCCAGCACCTCGACGTCCACCGTCGCCGTCCGGCCGCCGTGCGGACGCTCCAGCAGGGCCGCGTCCTCGAAGTGCTCGGGCCGGATGCCGACGATCACCCGGCGCGGCGCGCCGGCCCGGGCGAGCCGGCGCCGGACCGGGTCGGCCATCGCCAGGTCGCCCAGCGCCGTCCGCAGGGTGTCCTGCTCCACGGTGGCGTTCAGGAGGTTCATGCCCGGGGAGCCGATGAACCCGGCGACGAAGAGGTTGACCGGACGGTCGTACAACTCCTGTGGTGCGCCGATCTGTTGGACCAGGCCACCGCGCATCACCACCACCCGGTCGCCGAGCGTCATCGCCTCGACCTGGTCGTGGGTGACGTAGACGGTGGTGGTGCCGAGCCGGCGCTGCAGCCGGGAGATCTGGGTGCGCATCTGCACCCGGAGCTTGGCGTCCAGGTTGGACAGCGGCTCGTCCATCAGGAAGGCCTTGGGGGCGCGGACGATCGCCCGGCCCATGGCGACCCGCTGGCGCTGGCCGCCGGAGAGGTTGGCGGGCTTGCGGTCCAGGTGCTCGGTGAGGTCGAGGATGCGCGCGGCCTCCTCGACCTTGCGGGCGATGACGGCCTTGTCCGTCCTGGCCAGCCGGAGCGCGAAGCCCATGTTCTGGCGGACGCTCATGTGCGGGTAGAGCGCGTAGCTCTGGAACACCATGGCGATGTCCCGGTCCTTGGGCGCGCGGTCGTTGACCACCTGGCCGCCGATCCGCAGGGTGCCCGCGGTGATGTCCTCCAGGCCCGCGATCATGTTGAGGGTGGTGGACTTCCCGCAGCCCGAGGGGCCGACCAGGATCACGAACTCGCCGTCCGCGACGGTCAGGTTGAAGTCGTGGACGGCGACGGAGCCGTCCGGGTAGCGTTTGGTGATCCCGTCGAGGACGATCTCGGCCACGCTCTGCCTTCCCGGTCCGCCGGCCGGCGGACCCATCCCTGGACGCGCCCGCCGACCGGGCTCATCCCTTGACTGCGCCGGCGGTGAGGCCGGCCACGATGCGGCGCTGGAACAGCAGCACGAACACCACGATCGGCACCGTGATCACCACGGCGGCCGCGGCGATCGAACCGGTGGGCTGCTCGAACTGCGAACTGCCGGTGAAGAAGGCGATCGCCGCCGGGACGGTCCGCGCCGCGGTGGTGGAGGTGAGCGAGATCGCGAACAGGAAGTCGTTCCAGCAGAAGATGAAGACCAGGATCCCGGTGGTGAACACACCGGGCGCCGCCAGCGGCGCGATCACCAGCCGGAACGCCTGCGCGGGCGTCGCACCGTCCACCTTCGCCGCCTTCTCCAGGTCCCACGGGATCTCCCGGAAGAACGCCGACAGGGTGTAGATCGCCAGCGGCAGCGAGAAGGTCGTGTACGGGATGATCAGGCCGGGCCAGGTGTCGAAGAGGCCCAGCAGCCGCTCGATGTCGAACAGCGGCGAGACCAGCGAGATCGGCGGGAACATCGCGATCAGCAGCGACAGCCCGATCAGCAGACGCTTGCCGGGGAAGCGCAGCCGGGCCACCGCGTAGGCGGCCATGGTGCCCAGCACCACGGCGATGGTGGTCGCGATCACCGCGATGCCGATCGAGTTGACCAGCGCCCGGGTGAACTCCGAGGTCCGGAAGATGCCGCGGTAGTTCGCGAGCGTCCACTGGCGCGGGACGAAGGCCCCGTCGCCGAGCGTGCCCGGGTCCTTGAAGGAGAGCGCGGCGATCCACCAGACCGGGAACAGCGCGTACAGCACCACCAGCAGGTTGACGGCCCCCCAGCCGGTGAGCGTCCTGGTGCGGCGGGATGTCATCGGCGCTCCGTTCCGCCACCGGGCGCCGCGGCGCCGAACACCTTGATGAAGACCAGCGCGATCACGGCCACGCAGAGGAAGATCAGCACCGAGATCGCCGAGCCGATGCCGAGGTTGAGCGCGGTGAACAGGTTGTCGTAGCCGAGGATCGACACCGAGCCGGTGTCGTTGGAGCCCCCGGTCAGGATGTAGATGTTGTCGAAGACCCGGAACGCGTCCAGGGTCCGGAACAGCAGGGCGACCAGGATGGCCGGCTTCATCAGCGGCAGGATCACCAGCCGCAGCCGTTGCCGGAAGGTCGCGCCGTCCACCATCGCGGCCCGGACCGTCTCACCGGGGACCAGCGCCAGCCCGGCCAGCAGCAGGAGCGCCATGAACGGCGTGGTCTTCCAGATCTCGGCCAGGATGATCAGGCCGATCGCCTGCCAGTGGTCGGTGAGCGGCGCGCTGCCCGCTGGGAGCAGGGCCGCCAGATAGCCGGTGCCGGGCGTCCAGGCGTACTGCCAGGAGTAGGCGGCGACGACGGTGACGATGCCGTACGGCACCAGGACGGCGGTGCGTACGGCGCCCCGGCCGAACGCCGCCCGGTGCATCACCAGGGCCAGGGCGAGACCGAGGACCAGCTCGATCGTCACCGAGACCGCGCTGATCAGCACCGTAACCCGGAGCGCCTGCCACCAGAAGGAGGAGGTCAGCACGGCGGCATAGTTGTCGAACCAGATGAACTCCGCCTGCTGCGGGAACCGCAGGTCGTAGCGGTGGAGGGAGAGGTAGACGGCGTAGCCGACCGGATAGGCCGTCACCGCGGTCATCACGGCCACCGCCGGGGCGCAGAGCAGCCAGGCGAGCCGGCGCTCCTGGCGGGAGCCCGCGGAGAGCCGCCGCTCCGTCGCGGTGGGAGTGGTGGGCACGGTGGGTGCCTTGGGTGTTTCGGGCGTGGTGGGTGCGGTGGGCGGCCTGGTCACGGGATCAGCCCCTTCGAGGCGAGCGCGTCCTCGATCTGGCCGGACAGCGAGGAGACGGTGCTCTCGGGGTCGATCGCCGAGGGCGGCGAGAGCGCGTGCGAGATGGCGATCGAGACGTTCTGGTAGGCGGGTGTCCGCGGCCGGACCGAGGCGGAGTCCAGGGCCGTCAGCACCTCGGCGGCGAACGGGTAGCTCGCCGTCAGCTCGGCGGCGGTGTAGAGGCTGCGCAGCGACGGCGGCAGGCCGCCCTTGAGCGCGTTGACCAGCTGGTTGTCGCGGTTGCGCAGGCAGAGGGTGGCCTCGTGGGCCAGTTCGGGGTGGCGGCCGTAGGCACCGACGGCGAGGTCGATGCCGCCGATCGTGACGCTCGCCGGGCGGTCCGCGGTCACCGCCGGGTAGGGCGCCCAGCGCAGGTGCGGGAACAGCGCGGGCCGGTTGGCCTTCATCGACGGGTAGACGAAGGGGTAGTTGAGCTCGAAGGCGGCCGTCCCGGACTCCATCGCCAGCCGGTTCTGGTCCTCCATCTGGTTGGCGAGCGAGGGGTCGGCGGCGGGGGAGCGCGCGAGGTCCCGGATGATGCCCGCGGCGGTGACGGCGGGCGCCCCGAGCGAGGGGGCGGAGGCGTCCGGGGTGAGGATGGTGCCGCCGGCGCTGGTCACCAGGGTGTTGAACCAGACCGTCAGCCCCTCGTACTGGGCGCCCTGCACCTCGACATGGTGCGGTTTTCCGGCCCTGGCCAGGGCCTCGGCCTGGCCGAGCATCTCGCCCCAGGTGCGGGGCGGGCCGGCCACCAGGTCATCGCGGTACCAGAGCAGTTGGGTGTTGGAGTTGTACGGGACGGCGTAGAGCCGGTCCTTCCAGGTGGCCGTCGTGAGCGCGGCCGCCAGGGTGTCGGCGCGGGCCTGCTCCTTCAGCGCCCCGGTCCACTCGCGGATCCAGCCGGCCTCGGCGAACTCCGGTGCCCAGGTGACGTCCAGGCCCATGATGTCGACGCCCGCGTCGTGCGCCGCGAGCCGGCGGACCAGTTGCTGGCGCTGGCCGTCGGCGGTGCGCGGCAGTTTGTTGTAGCGGATCTCGTAGCGGCCGCCGGAGGCCTGGCCGCAGGTGTCGGCGGCCTGTTGGAGGGCGCCGGAGTCGTCGGGGAAGTTGTACCACTCCAGGACGGTCGGGCCGGTTCCGCCGCCACCGCCGCCACAGGCGGCGAGCACCAGCACCAGTGCGAGCGCGGCCGGCCGGGCGGCCCGGCGCGGGCTTCTGCGGCTCCTCGGCATCTCACTCCCGAACTCGGCGTCCTGCGGGAGGACACGCTAGGGGGTGGCGCGTACGCGGAGTGTGACCTCGGGGGTGACACGCCGGGCCGGGGTCCGGTGGCGGAGGGGGGACGGCTGCCGTCCGGGGCCGGTCAGGGGCGGTGCGGAGGCCTGTTCGGTCGTCAAGTTGTCTGGACAGCTTGGAGTCCACGGGCCGTCACCGAAGCGCCATCCAACACGCCGGTCCCGTCCATCTGGGGCGCATAGACATAACGGGTCTGGGCCGAACGGTGGCCCAGCGTCCGCGAACAAGGAGTCACCCCCCGATGAGTCCGATGCCCGAACTGTCGCGCCGCACCCTGCTCGGCGGCGCGGCGGCGGCCGCGATGCTGTCCGCCCTCCCGCTGAGCGTGCGCGAGGCGCTCGCCGCGCCGGCCCGGCCCGGCCGGCTGGCGGACATCCAGCACGTCGTGGTGTTCATGCAGGAGAACCGCGCGTTCGACCACTACTTCGGCACACTGCCCGGCGTGCGCGGCTTCGGCGACCGGACGGCGGTGCGCGGGGTCAACGGGCGCTCGGTGTTCCACCAGCCCGACCCGGGCCGCAAGGAGGGGCACCTGCTGCCGTTCCCGATGAACGCCGCACACACCAACGCGTACCAGCAGGGCGCCCCCGCCTTCGGCTTCGTCGACTCGATGAAGGCCTGGAACGACGGCCTCGCCGACGGCTCGGTCACCCGCCGCGCCAGCGGCTGGCTCGGCCAGGGCTACTACGAGAGCGCCGACATGCCGTTCTACAACGCGCTCGCCTCGGTGTTCACCACCTGTGACGCCTACTACGCGTCGGTGCAGTGCAACACCAACACCAACCGCGAGCACCTGATGACCGGCACCAGCGGCGGCACCGTGCGCGACACCCCGGTGACCGACAACACCGAGATCCCCGGCGGCTACGAGTGGACCACCTACGCCGAGCGGCTGGAGCGGGCCGGCGTCAGCTGGAAGACGTACCAGGCGCTGGACAACTTCGACGACAACGCGCTGGCCTGGTTCGCACCCTTCGTCAAGGCCAAGCCGGGCGAGCCGCTGTACGAGCGCGGCATGCGCGCCGTCGGCGACCCGGCGAAGAAGAACGACCCGTTCGCGATGGGCGACGCCCTGGTCGAGGCGTTCACCGCCGACGTCCAGGCGGACCGGCTGCCGCAGGTCTCCTGGCTGATCGCGCCCGCCGCGCTCTCCGAGCACGCCAACTACGCGCCGCCGAACGGTGAACACCTGACGGCCCGGCTGCTCGCGGCGCTGGCGGCCAAGCCCGAGGTGTGGGAGAAGACCGTCTTCATCCTCAACTACGACGAGCACGGCGGCTTCTTCGACCACCAGCTGCCGCCCGTCCCGCCGCTGGCGGCCGGGCGCGGCAAGTCGACCGTCTCCGTCGACGGCGAGGTGGTGGTCCGGGTGAGCAAGGGCGGCTCGACCTACCACCGGGTGGTCGGCCAGGACGGCAGGTACCGGGTGAAGGCCGCCGACGGCTCGCTCACCTGGTCGGACACCCTGCCCGCCGGGGAGACCGTGGTCTCCGGCCCGTATCCGATGGGCCTCGGCGTCCGGGTGCCGATGGTCGTCGTCTCGCCGTGGACGCGCGGTGGCGTGGTCGACTCCACCGTCTACGACCACACCTCGGTGCTGCGCTTCCTGGAGCAGCGCTTCGGCGTCCAGGAGCCCAACATCAGCCCCTGGCGGCGCGCCGTCTGCGGCGACCTCACCAACGTCTTCGACTTCTCCGGCCGCAACCCGGTCTGGCCGGAGCTGCCCGACACCAGCGGCAACCGGCAGAAGGTCGTGGACACCGGCAAGCTGCCCGCCCCCACCGTGCCCAGCCCGCAGGTCCTCCCGCAGCAGCAGCGCGGCACCCGCACCGCCCGGCCCGCGCCGTACAACCTGCTGGTCAAGCCGAAGCTCAAGGGCAACGAGCTGACCGTCGACTTCATCAACCAGGGCCGCCAGGGCGCCGTCTTCGCCGTCTACCCCGAGCCCGGCAGCGCGCCCCGCCACTACACGGTGGGCGCCAAGAACCGGCTCTCGGACGTCTGGACGGTCGGGCCCGACGGCTACGACCTGCGCGTGCACGGCCCCAACGGCGCGCTCTGGCACCTGCGCGGCGACGCCGCCGCCGCGTACGAGGTCTCGCTCTCCGAGGAGCGCAACGGCAAGGTGCTGGAGGTGGACGTGATCAACCGCTCGCGCACCGCCCAGACCTTCCTGGTCGGCGACCTCGCCTACGGGGACGGGCTGCGCGAGGTCAGGGTCGCGGCGGGCGACGACAAGACCGTCAACCTGACCGTCGGCCCGGAGGGCTGGTACGACGTCGCGGTGGCCGTCCGCGGCGACCTCGCCTTCCGCCGCCGGATCGCCGGCCGCTTCCCGTGGGACGAGCGGACCGTCACCGACCCGGCGCTGGGCCTGTCCGACCCGCTCGCCCTGGAGGTCGCCCTCAGGGCCGCCTCCACCACCATCGACGAGGCCGTCCTGCTGCCCGGGCGGCCCGCCCGGATCAGCGCCCGGTTCACCGCCGCCGCCGCGCTGAGCGCGATCGAGGCACAGCCGGTCGTCCCGGCCGGCTGGACGGTCACCGCCGTCACCGCGCCGCCCGCCACGCTCGCGGCGGGCGCCACCGGCACCGCCGAATGGGACGTCACCCCGCCCGCCCAGCTGCCCGACGGTGCCACCCACCGCGTCCTGGTCACCGCCCGGGCACTGGCCGGGAACCGCTTCGCCGTCGCCGACGGCGAGATCGCCGCGCGTACCGCCCCCACGATGGCCGGCCACCTGCTCGGCGAGGACTTCGAGTCGCTGGCCGGGGCCCTCCAGCCGCTGGACGGCGTGCTCGGCTGGACCCCGCAGGCCCCGCAGGGCTGGTCGGTGGTCAACGCGCCGGGCATGCCGCAGGGCACCGTCCGGCTCCAGGGCTGGACCTTCCACACCAAGCGGGCCTGGTCCACCCCGGCCGGCCAGGACCGGGGCAACTTCACCCGCGGTCTGGGCGTCCTCGCGGTCGCCGACCCCGACGACTGGGACGACACCGGCGCGCCGTCCCGCAAGGGCGTCTTCGACTCCACCCTGGTCTCGCCCGCTGTCCAACTCCCGTCCGGCGCGAGCACGCTGTACCTCGCCTTCGACTCGCACTACCGTCAGGAGGCTCCGCAGAAGGCCGCCGTGACGGCCGTCTTCGACAACGGCACCGAGATCCGCCTGCTCAGCTACAGCAGCGACGCCACCGGCAACGACAACGCCGGCAAGGACGTCCAGAACGCCTTCGTCACCAAGCAGTTCGCCGTTCCGGCGGGCGCCCGTACGGTGACCCTGAAGTTCCGGATGTACGACGCCGGCAACAACTGGTACTGGGCCGTCGACCACATCCGCCTCGACACCGGGCCCATCGCCGGCTGACCCCCACCGCCGTGCCGGCCCGGCCCGCGCACCCACCGGGGTGCGCGGGCCGGGCCGGGCGGGGCGACGGCCCCGGGTCGGAGCCCGGGGCCGTCGGTGCCGCGAGGGCTCAGAGGAAGTAGATCGCGTCCACCTGCCCGTCCGGGCGGTAGGAGAACCCGAACTCCCCGGCGCCCTGGGCGGGCGCGAGGTTGACGAAGGTCACGGCGTCCTGGACGGTCGCGAACGTGAGGGAGTGCCACGTCTTGACCTGGTCGACGGTCACGGCGAGGGCGGACTTGAGGGTCTTGGCGTCGGCGATGGGGAGGGCCATGGGAACAACTCCTATGGTGAGGGTGTGAGTTGAGGCTGATGGGTCAGCCATGGACTAGTGTGTCCGGGCCGATTTGTTTCTATGCGCACCAACCGCCACTCGATCGGGTGAATCTGCGTGTCCGGATCCCGGAGGCCCTCGGCGGGTGCGCGCTCCCGGTGGCCGCTCCGCCGACGGGGCGGGAGGCCTCTCGACGGTGAAGTCTCTCGATCATCGAGAGATATGATCCCGCTGTCCGTGACCCGCCCCCGCGCGAAGGGCGTTCCCGCCATGCTCACCGCCCCCCCTGCCGTCCGGCGCCGCACCAGGCTGCTGATCCCGCTGGCCCTGCTCGTCGTCTGGCTCGGGCTGGGCGGAGCCTTCGGCTCCTACGCCGGAAAGCTCTCCCAGGTCGCCACCAACGACCGGGCCGCCTTTCTGCCGCGCAGCGCCGAGTCGACCGAAGTGGCGAGACTCGGACGGGAGTTCCAGACCGGGGCCGCGATGCCGCTGATCGTGGTCTGGGAGAGCCGCACCGGAGCCGTGGACGACGCCCAGCGGGCCGCCGCCGAGCAGGTGCTGCGCGCGGCCGCCGGCGTCACCGGTGCCACCGGGCGGGTCTCGCCGGCCGTGCCCGCCGAGGACGGCCGGGCCCTGCAGGGCGTCGTCCAGTTCCGCTCCGACCTCGGGAGACAGACCGGCGACAGCGTCCGGGCCGTCCGCGAACTCGCCGGGCAGGTCCCGGACTCCACGGTCGGCCTGACCGGGCCGGCCGCGATCCTGGCCGACCTCGGCGGTGCCTTCGCCGGGATCGACGGGCTGCTGCTCGGTGTCGCCCTCGGGGTGGTGCTGCTGATCCTGCTCGCCGTCTACCGCAGTGTGCTGCTGCCGCTGCTGGTGATCCTCGGCGCGGTGTTCGCCCTCGGCATCGCCTGCGCGCTGGTCTACCTGCTCGCCGACCACGGCGTGGTCCGGGTGGACGGCCAGGTGCAGGGGCTGCTGTCGATCCTGGTGATCGGCGCGGCCACCGACTACGGGCTGCTGCTGTCGGCCCGCTTCCGCGAGGAACTGCACCTGCACGGCGACCGGTTCGCCGCGATGCGCACCGCCTGGCGGCAGTCCGTCGAACCGGTCGCCGCCTCCGGGGCGACCGTCGCCCTCGGCCTGCTGGTGCTGCTGATCTCCGACCTGACCAACAACCGGGCGCTCGGGCCGGTCGGCGCGATCGGGATCGGCTGCGCGGTGCTCTCCGCGCTCACCTTCCTCCCGGCCGCGCTGGTGCTGCTCGGCCGCGCCGCGTACTGGCCGGCCCGCCCGGCCGCGGACGGGCGGGCACCGGTGCACGCCGTCTGGGCCGGGGTGGCCGGGCTGGTCGGCCGGCGGCCGCGCGCGACCTGGGCGGTGAGCCTGGCCGTCCTCGCCGGGCTGGCGGCCTTCGCGCCCACCCTGGACGCGGGCGGGGTGCCGCAGACCGAACTGTTCATCAAGGCCCAGCCCTCGGTGGCCGGCCAGCGGCTGCTCTCCGCGCACTTCGCGGGGGGCTCCGGCAACCCGGCCGTGGTGATCGCCGCCGCCGGGCGGGCCGAGGCCGTCACCGCGGCGGCCGGTGCCGTCCCCGGGGTGGCGGCCGTCCGCCCGTACACCGGCGGGGCGCCGGGCGGGCCGGCCAAGGAGGTGGACGGGAAGGTCCGGCTGGACGTCACGCTCGCCGACCCGGCCGACAGCGACGCCGCGATCGCCACCGTGCGGAGCCTGCGGCAGGCCGTGCACACGGTGCCGGACGCGGACGCGCTGGTCGGCGGGTACACCGCGCAGCAGTACGACACCCGCGTCACGGCCGAGCGCGACCGGACACTGATCATGCCGGTCGTGCTGGTCTGCGTCCTCGCCGTGCTCGTGCTGCTGCTGCGCTCGCTGCTCGCCCCGGTGCTGCTCGCGGCCACCGTGGCGCTCTCCTACCTGGCGACGCTCGGGGTCAGCGCGCTGGTCTTCCCGCACGTGTTCGGCTTCTCGGCCACCGACCCCTCGGTGCCGCTGTACGGATACGTGTTCCTGGTGGCGCTCGGGGTGGACTACAACATCTTCCTGATGACCCGGGTGCGCGAGGAGGCGCTGCGGGCCGGCACCCGGGAGGGGGTGCTGCGCGGCCTGACGGCGACCGGCGGGGTGATCACCTCGGCCGGGGTGGTGCTCGCCGCGACCTTCGCCGCGCTGGGCGTGATCCCGCTGGCCTTCCTCGCCCAGATCGCCTTCATCGTGGCGTTCGGCGTGCTGCTGGACACCCTGCTGGTGCGCTCGCTGCTGGTGCCCGCGCTGGTCCGGGACCTCGGCGACCGGGTCTGGTGGCCGGCCCGGCCGCGTCCGGTGACGGTCCGCCAGGCCGTCCGGGAGCCGGTCGCGGACCAGGTGTGAGCGGCCGGCGGCCGCGTCCGGCGCTATCCCGGCCGTTAGGCTGAACGGGTAGGAACGCCGTCCGCGACCGGAGAAGATGACCTTGTCGGAGCAGGAGCCGATCACGACCCCGCCGCCCCCGGGGCCGTCCGACACCCCGGTACTCGGCCGGCTGCTCCAGGACCTCGCCTCCGAGATGAACCTGCTCGGCCACGGCTTCGCCGCCGCGAGCGGGCTGCACGCGACCGACGTCCAGGCGCTGCTCGCCGTCATGCGGGCGGCGCCCGGCCCGGCCGGCGGGCCGGGCGGGATCACCCCCGGCCGGCTGGGCGAGGAGCTGGCGCTCAGCTCGGGGGCGGTCACCGCCGTGCTGGACCGGCTGGAGCGGGCCGGGCACGTCCGGCGGACCAGGGACGCCGCCGACCGCCGGCAGGTCCTGGTGCACTACCTGCCGGGGGCGGGGCGGATGGCGGCCGAGTGGTTCGCCCCGGTGGCGCGCCGGACCGAGGCGGTACGCGGCGAGTTCACCGCGGCGGAGCTGGCCGCGGTGGCGCGCTTCCTCGGCCGGATGACCGGTGAGCTGGAGGAGCTGCGCCGGTCGCGCTGAGCGGTGCCGGACGCCGAACGGGCGGCATGGACGGCACGGTTGCGACCGGCTGCCGCGCGGCCACCTGGCCGCCGCCCGACTATCCCGGCGTGCCCGCCGGCACGGTGTAGACGTACTCCTCGATCCGGTCGATGAGGCCGCCGTCGAACCGGAAGTACACCGCGGTGTGGAGTTCGCTGCGGGACCCGTCGGCCATGGCCAGGTGAAGTACTTGCTGCTGGAGCACCTCGTTCGGATTCTGGAACTGGCGGATCACGTCGTACCGCAGCGAATCGAGGGTGGTGACGAAGGACTTGAACTGTTCCAGTCGCTCGTCGATCGCCTGCTCCGCCTTGCCGTCGTTCTGCCACACGGTGGCCCCGTCGGTGCACATCGCCCGGACGCCGGCGAAGTCGTACTCCTCCAGCCGCCGCAGACACCGGATCGCCGTCTCGCTGATGTTCTGTTCCATGCCGGGTTCTCATTTCGTTCTCGTGACGCCACCGCCAACGGGCGGGACCAAGCCCTAGAGCAGGCCGAGTCGGCGCAGGTCGGTGACGTACTTGCGGATGAGGGCCGCCGACAGGTGGGGGATGTCCTCGCCGGGGCCGATCTTGGCGGCTCGTACGGCGGCGTGGAACCGCTCGGCGGGGACCGCCGGACCCGGGCCGCCTTCCTGGGGTTGCGCGAAGGCGTGCAGCAGGGGCAGCAGCGAGTGCGGACGCTGCCTCTCCGGCAGGGCGCGGACCGCGGCCGTGACGCGGGCGAGCCATTCGTCGTAGTCGTCGATCCGCTGGATCGGGTGGCCGGCCTCGGTGAGCCAGTCGGTGAAGGTGTCCAGCGAGATGCCGTCGTCGTGCGGGTTCAGCACGTTGAAGGTCCGGTAGCCCTCGGTGGCCCGCGCGCCCAGCGAGGCGATGGCCTCGGCGGTGAAGTCGACCGGCAGACCGTCGTAGTGCGCGCGGGTGCCGGTCCGGTAGAACGAGCCCGGCGCGATGCCGGTGGCGACCAGGCTGAGCAGCAGCCGGGTGAACATGTCGGGCACGTTCACCTGCCCCGCGTACCGGCTGTGCGCGAGGATCATGTCCGACCGGAAGACGGCGACCGGCAGGCCGCACAGGTCGTGTGCCTCCCGGAGCAGGACCTCGCCGGCCCACTTGCTGGTCGCGTACCCGTTGGCGTAGCCCTGATCGAGCCGCCGCACCGGGCTGGTGCCGCGGATGTCGGCGTCCTCGTCGAGGGCCGCAGCCGCGGCTCCGGCCTGCACGGCGACGCTGGACACGTAGGTGACGGGCTTGATCCGCGTGGTGAGCGCCAACCGGATCAGTTCGGCCGTGCCGACGACGTTGGGTCCGAACAACTGGGTGTACGGCAGCACGTGGTTGACCAGGGCGGCCGGATGGACGATCAGGTCCACGGTATCGGCCAGCCGGTTCCAGGTGTCCTCGCCCAGGCCCAGGTACGGCTCGCCGATGTCACCCGCGAGCACTTCCAGGGTCCCGTCGGCCAGCTCCCGGTACCGCCGGAGCAGTTCGGCGTCGCCGCTGTCGAAGGCCTTCTCGAGCCGCTTCGCCGCTGCGACCGCGTCGCTTCCGCGGACGACGCAGATCAGCCTGCCGCCCGAGGGCGCCAGCCGCTCCAGCCATTCCAGGCACAGGAACCGGCCGAGGTAGCCGTTGGCCCCGGTCAGCAGGACGGCCCGCACGGCACCGTCGGGGCGGGGCAGCGCCGGGGCGGCGGCGAGCGTCGGCGCGTCGACGAACTTCTCCAGGGTGAGGTCGCCGGCGCGGACTTCGGAGCCGTTCCCGCCGTGGACGGAGGCGAACGTGGGCCGCTTCGCCCCGGACTCGCGCTCCGCCTCGATGTATCCCGCCAACCGCGCCAGGTCGTTGGTCGGGCTGATGACCACCCCGACCGGAACCTCGATGTGGAAGATCTCCTTCATGAGGCTGGAGAAGGACAGCGCGGACAGGGAGTCCCCGCCCAGGGCGGTGAAGTGCGCGTCGGCGCGCAGCTCGGTGTCCGGGCAGCCCAGCAGTGCCTGGGCGGCCCGGCCGACCGTTTCCAGCACCGGCTGGTCCGGCCCGGCCTGCCGCAGTTCGCGCAGTCGCCTGGCCTGCCCGTCGGCGAGTTCGGTGTAGAGCCGTTCGAGGGCCTCGCCGTAACGCTCCCTGAGCCTGGGGCGCAGCAGTTTGTGGCTGTCGGCGAGCAGGCCGTTCGCGGAGCTGAAGGGTTCGGTCTCGATCACGAAGTCGCGGGGGATCTCGTACGAGTTGAGTTCGGCCTCCCCGGCGATCCGCTGGAGCGACGCGCTGAGCAGCGGCTTGAGCGACTCGACGTCCCCGCCGCTCCTGGCCAGCGCCTCCGGGGTGGGCACCACCACCGCGAGCAGGTAGGCGCGTTCACTGTTGCCGTACACGAAGATCTGCCGGACCAGGGGGCCGGCGACGAAGAGGGCCTCCAGGCGGGAGACGGCCACGAACTCGCCCTGGGACAGCTTCAGGACGTCCTTGGTGCGGTCGACGTAGACCAGCCGGTCGGGCCCGAGCTCGGCCATGATGTCGCCGGTCCGGTAGTAGCCGTCCTCGTCGAAGATCTCGGCGGTGACCTCGGGCCGCTGGTAGTACCCGGGAATGACGCTGGCCGTCTTGAGCAGCAGTTCCCCGCGCGGATGCGGGAGGTCGGTTCGGAAGTAGCCCAGTTCCGGGACGTCGACCAGCTTGTAGTCGATCACCGGCGGGCGCTGCACCACCGTGTCGAGCAGCACCCCGCCGGCCTCGGTGGAGCCGTAACCGGTGTACAGGTGGAGATCCAGGCAGGACTCGACGAAGGCCGCCAGCTCGGCGGAGATCGGGGCGGTCCCGACGAAGGCCTTGGCGACGCGCCCGCCCAGGAAGTTCTCCCGCAGCTCCCTCCTCACCGCCGCCTCGACGTCACCCGGCTCGCCGGCCCGCCGGTCCAGCTCGCTCCGGTACTGCTGGAAGAGCATGTCGCACACGCGCGGAACCATGGTCAGCTCCGTGGGGCGGACCAGCGCGATGTCCTCGAACAGGGTGGAGAGGTCGCTCCTGGCGGTGAAGTGGCCGACACCGCCCCGGGCGAGCGAGCCCATCAGCGAATAGCGGCCGGCGAGGTGGCTCTGCGGCATGTAGTGGACGACGATCGCGGGCACGTCCGCCGAGCCGTAGGTGAACCCGTTCCACGCGGTGCCGACCAGCCGCTGGGTGTACATGGCACCCTTGGGGGTCCCGGTGCTGCCGGACGTGTAGATGAGCAGGGCCAGCGGATCGTCGCCGGCGTCGGCGGTGAACAGGGGAGCGGGCGGCAGGCGGGTTCCGCGTTCGATCACCGCGGCCAGCGATTCGACGACCACCGGGCGGCCGGCTTCGGCCAGGCGCCGCCGGGTGGACTCGAAGGCCTCGCGCTGGTCCGCGACCTCGGGGCGGTAGTCGAACACGATCACGCGCTGGATCGACGTTTCCCCGAGAACGGCTTCGACGGCGGTGTCCAGGCGCTCGGTGCTCGCGGCGAGGACGCGCGGCCCGGTCTCCGCGATGATCGGCCGCAGCTGGGACAGCGGCGCGCTGGACTGCAGCGGCACGGACACGATGCCCGAGTGGATGCAGGCGAGGTCGAGCGTCGCGTAGTCGGTGCTGCTGAAGCCCAGGATGCCGATCCGGTCGCCCGCGCCCAACGGATACTCCGGGTCGTGGTACCAGGTGCCGGCGACCGCACGGACGCGTGTCCACAGTTCGCGGTAGCTGATGGTGCCGAACCTCGGGAGCAGGCGCCCCGTCGAAGGTTCCCTGACACGTTCGCCGAGGGCCGGCCGGTCCCCGTAGCCCTCCATGACGGCCGCCATGACCTCGGCAAGCCCCTTGCCCGGGTCATGCACCGCCGCAGTGATCGCCTCCAGTGGTTCGGCCATGGTCAGCCCTCCCGTAGCGTCCCGGTGATGTCGGCGAGTCGTGCAGGTCGGACTGGGTACTGGTCGAGGGGCAGGGGACGCGGGCGACGACAGCCTCCGGCGGCCCTTCCCGCCGGTGAGAGCCTCACCAGCTGACCGGCAGCGCGGCAGCCCCGCGGATCAGGCGCTCGGTCCGCCAGGACACCTGGTCGGCCGGCACCGCGAGGCGCAGACCGGGCAGGCGGCGGACCAGGGACTCGAGCACCACGCGCAACTCCGTCCTGGCCAGCTGCGCGCCGAGGCAGTAGTGCACGCCGTGCCCGAAGGTGACGTGCGGGACGTTCCCGCGGTGGAAGTCGATCTCCTCGGGGCGGTCGAACACCTCGGGATCCCGGTTGGCCAGGGCCAGTTCGGCGACCACGGCGTCGCCGGCGCGAACGGTTCGCCCGCTCAGTTCCACGTCCTCGGTGGCGATACGGGTGAAGCCGGCCAAGGCGCTGATCGGGATGATCCGGGAGAGCTCCTCGACCGCATCGGGCACCAGGCCGGGATCGGCGACGAGCTCCCGCCAGAGACCGGGCTCGGTCAGCAGCGTGTAGACGAAGTTGCCGAGCTGGTTGGCGGTGGCCTCCTGACCGGCGGACAGCAGGCTGACCCCGAGGCTGACCAACTCCTCCTCGCTGAGCCGGTCCCCCTCGTCCCGCACGGTGACCAGCTCGCCGAGCAGGTCGTCGGTGGGGGCGGTACGGCGGAGGGCGACCAGACCGGCGAGGTAGTCGTTGAGGTCTTCGCGGGCCCGCGCGGACCGGGCCGGATCGGACAGCATCAGCAGGCCGTCCACCCAGACGCTGAACCGGTCGCGGTCGGCGACGGGCACGCCGAGCAGTTCGCAGATCACCGTGAGCGGCAGCGGCCAGGTCAGCGTCCGAGTCAGGTCGGCGGGCGGTCCCGCGGCGATCATGGTGTCGATCAGGCCGTTCACGATCTGCTCGATGCGCGGGCGCATCGCCTCGACACGGCGCAGCGTGAAGGCGTTTGCCACCGGGCGCCGCAGCCGGCTGTGTTCCGGCGGGTCCATGCTCAGCATGGAGGTGCTGGGCAGCCCGGCGGAGACCGTGCGGGGCACGTCCTCGCCGACCGCGGCGGCCCGGCTGAAGCGGGGGTCGGCCAGCACCGTCTTGACGTCCGCGTGCCGCGTGACCAGCCAGCCGTCGCCACCGTAGGGCAGGCTCACGCGCAGCACCGGCTGTTCGCCGCAGATCTCGGCCAGCTTCGGGTCCACGTCGAGCCGGTCGGCCGGACCGAACGGATAGGCCGGCACCCCGTCCTCTGTCGCGGTCATCGTGTCCGTCCTTCCCGTCCTGGCAAGCGGTTGTCTGTGCGTCCGTGGTTACTGGGCATACGTGGTGACTGGTCCGGCCGGAGTCCGTGATCCTCGGAGTTCGCGGGTCTGCGGCCGATGCCGGATCCCGTCGGGTGTCAGCCGCTGGTCACAGGGCCGTGGTCCGCCCGCCGTCGATGACGAGATTGCTGCCGGTGATCCACGAAGCGCGTCGGGAGACCAGAAAGCCGACCGCATCGGCGATGTCCTGGGACTGGCCGATCCGCCCGAGCGGAATTTCGTCGGCCCACTCCTCGGACTCGCTGCCGAGATAGTCGACGATCTTCTCGCGGGCCTCGTCCGCCCCCGGTGTCATCACGTTCCCCGGAGAGACGGCGACGACGCGGATGCCGTGCGGTGCCAACTCGGCCGCGAGCCCCTTGTTGTACGTTTCGAGCGCGGACTTGGCGGCGGCATAGTGCAGGATCATCGGATAGGACGAAATGGTGGCGATGGACGAGAGGTGCACGATGACCCCGCCGCCGTTCGCGCGCATGGACGGCACAAGTGCGGAATTGAGCCGGACGGCGGCCAGAAAGTTGATGTCCACCGTGTACTGCCAGTCGTTTTCAATGTCCAGCGCGCTCTGAAAGGCCCGACAGCCACCCGCGTTGTTGACGACGATGTCCACTCCGCCGAGATCTTCCAGCGCGGCGGCCGCGAACCCGCGCACACCGTCCGGCGTGCTGAGATCGGCCCGCACGAACGTGGCCGCGGACGGGGTGTGCTCGGTCGGGTTGCGGGCGGAGGTCACCACGGTGGCGCCGGCGTCGAGCAGGTTCTGTACGATCGCGGCGCCGATACCGCGGCTACCGCCGGTAACCACGGCCCGCTTGCCTTCCAGCCCGTCGGGCATCCTTGCGGTAAGGCGACTTTGGCTCACCCTGGGTTCTGCCCCCTTTTCCTGCCTCGACAACCCTGTCCGCGACACGGATCAGCAGGGGAAATCAATTCTCCGGTCGCGATTTGCCGTGGGAGTTTCGCTTCGGCCGATCATGGCGGTGCGGAATCACTACGACCACTATCAGCGATCTCGTTGACACGGTCAAGCTGATTATGTCGATGCACTGGATCGCATCAGGCAATCCACCGGCGGCGCAGCCGTCACCACCGGCTGGACGTTTGCGGTCGGAAAGGGCGATAATCATGCGCTGCCCGTGCGGCCACAAAACTTTCCGAACAGCCTGGAAGCGCTTTGTCGGGTTGGGGGAAAGGCGCACACGGGGCGTCTGTCCAAGTAGTGCCGACCATTCGGGAGGAACAATGGCAAGCCTTGACGAGCCGTTCACCGTGGGTGATCTCAGGCTCCCCAACCGGATCGTGATGGCCCCGATGACCAGGATGCAGTCCCCCGGCGGGGTGCCGGGCCAGGACGTGGCGGAGTACTACGCCCGCCGGGCGGCCAACCAGGTCGGGCTGATCATCACCGAGGGCACCTACGTCAACCGCGCTGCCGCCGCCGCGTACGAGAACGTGCCCCACTTCTACGGTGAGGAGTCCCTGGCGGGCTGGGCCCACGTGGTCCGGCGGGTGCACCAGGCCGGCGGCAGGATCATTCCGCAGCTGTGGCACACCGGGGTCGCGCGGACCGGGACCGAGCCGCCCGCCGAGGGCCCGTCCGGGCTGGGGCTGGACGGCGCCCCGACGGGGAGGGCCATGACCCAGCAGGACATCGACGACACGGTGGCCGCCTTCACGGAGGCCGCCGTGGCCGCCGAGCGGCTCGGGTTCGACGGCGTCGAACTGCACGGCGCGCACGGCTACCTGATCGACGACTTCCTGTGGAGCGGCACCAACCGGCGTACCGACCGCTACGGCGGCGACCCGGCCTCCCGCGCCCGCTTCGGCGCCGAGATCGTGCAGGCCGTCCGCGCGGTCGTCAGCCCGGGGTTCCCGGTCTTCTTCCGGCTCTCCCAGTGGAAGGTCAACCAGTACGGGGCCCGCATCGCGGAGAGCCCGGACGAGCTGGCGCAGCTGCTGACCCCGCTGGCGGACGCCGGTGTCGACGTGTTCCACGCCTCGACCCGCCGCTACTGGCTGCCCGAATTCGACGGCAGCGAGCTCAACCTGGCCGGCTGGGTGCGCAAGCTCAGCGGCAAGGCCACCGTGACGGTCGGCTCGGTCGGCCTGGACCGGCAGTACGGGGAGGGCGAATTCGCCCAGGGCTTCACCCGGCAGGCCGGCGTGACCGGCATCGACGAGCTGGTGGCCCGTCTGGAGCGCAACGAGTTCGACCTCGTCGCCGTGGGCAGGACGCTGCTGGCCAACCCGGACTGGGCGGCGAAGGTGCTCCGCGGTGAGCTGGCCCAGACCGTCCCCTACGACCCGGCCGTGCTCAGGACCCTGGCCTGACCGTCACGTTCGGGCGAGCGACGGCATCCGGGCCGCGACGACCGTCGCGGCCCGGATGCCGTGCGGCGCCCGGCGTCGCCGGGGCGCGACGATCCCTTATCGCAGGCCCAGCTCACTCTGAATGATCGAATACCACTCGTCCGTCATACGGCGCGCGGTGGCTCCACTGAACGCATTCGCGTCGTACTTGAGGAACATCTTGCACCCGTCACCCTCCCGATAGAATTCCGCGGAGAGTACATATTCCCCGGTGTACGGCAGGTCGTCGAACAGCCGCAGGTCCAACTCGCCCTGACCGGCCGGCGAGTCGTTGGTGAGCAGTTCCGCGCCGTCGAAGTTCTGGAACAGGAAGTTCGTCAGGACCAGCGGTTCGTCGTCCGTTCCCAGCGCGCGGGTGATCTCCCGCAACGGGTAGGCGCCGTGCTCGATGCCGGCGACCATCTTGCGCTGCACGGATTTGAGCAGTTCGGGGAAGCCGTCGGTGACCGTGCAGCGGATGGGCAGGCAGTTCGCGAACTGGCCGACCACGCCCTGGAACCGCTCCTCGTGGCGGGCGGCCGTGGTCATGCCCAGGACCAGGTCGTGCTGCCCGGTCAGTTGGTGCAGGAACCGCACGTACGTCGTGAACAGCACGGTGGCGACACTGACCCGGTGTTCCCTCGCCTTGTCGGCAAGCGCGGTGACCAGCGCCGGCGGCAGCCGGACCGTCGCCACGTCCACGCGGGGCAGCCGCTTCGGGTCGTACGGACGGTCGTAGGGCAGCGCGAGCGTGGCACGCGGCCCCTCCAGCTCATGGACCCAGTAGTCCCGGTGCTGCTGTGCCCGCGGACCGGCGAGCATCGCCTCCTCCCAGGCGACGAAGTCGCCGTAGGTGGCCAGGACCGGACTTCCCTTGCCCTGGTAGGCGTCCTTGAGCGTGCGGATCAGGACCGCCGTCGACGTGCCGTCCAGCAGGATGTGGTGCGCCGTGATCAGCAGCAGCCGTCGTCGCCCGGCCAGGGAGACCAGATGTGTCCGGACCAGCGGGCCCGCCGCCAGATCGAACGGGACGTCGACCAGGCCCCGCAGCCTGGCCAGTTGCGCGACGCGCGAGCCGGCCGCGATGTCGACCCGGTCGAACGACGGGGCCCTGGTGGGGTCGATGTCCATGTACGGCACGCCGTCCCGCTCACCGAAGACCGCGCTCAGCACCGGGTGGATCTCCGTCTGGGCGCGGATCGCCCGCTCCAGGGCCGCCTCGTCCAGGTCGCCGTGGATCTCGAAGAGGATCGGCAGGTTGTAGGCGGTCGACTCCGGCCGGCGCCGCTGGTCCCGGTACATGGTCAGCTGGCCGCGCGAGAGGTTCCACCGTTCGCCCGCCGTGCCCGCGAAGTGGGCGCACAGGCCGTCGACGGATTCGATGTCGAAGAGCAGGGTGGAGGAGACGTCGTCGCCGAAGTCCTCGCGCAGGGCGTTGGTGAGCTGGAGGACCAGGATGGAGTCCAGGCCGTAGCCGATGAGCGGGGCCGAGGTGTCGATCCGGTCGGCCGGGATGCCCAGGACAGTGGCGGCTTTGGCCAGGATGAGCGCGGACAGGTCGGATTTCGCCGCCGGCCCGGAGGAAGCGGAAGGAGCGGGCTCGGGGCTCATGGCCGGGGGTCGGGGCACGGGAACCAGGGCGGGCGTGTGCTCCGGTCGCCGGGCCGGCACCGGCCGCTCCGAAACGCCGGCTCCCTGCCGCGCGGCTCCCGCCGGCCTGACCCCGGCCCCTTGCCGAGCCACCCCGTCACTCTCCGCCGCGATGACCTGCTGCCCCAGCGGCAGCGCCTGCGGCAGCGGGAACACGACCGTGCCGAAGCCCTCCCCGGCCAGCACGTCCCGCCAGCTCTCCGGTGACAGCGCCGGCGAGCCCGGGATCCGCAGCGACCGGTCGTCGAACAGCCACCAGCCTTCGAGCAGCCCGAACGTCAGGTGGCTGAACAGGTCGAACGCCGACAGCTCGTTCAGCAGCAGCCACCCGCCGGCCCGCAGGGCGGCCTTGGCGTTGCGCAGGGTGGTGCGGGTGTCCCTGGTCGCGTGCAGCACGTTGGCGGCGATCACCAGATCGAAACCGCCCTCGGCGATGTCCTGCCCGGCCAGCGGCTGTTCGATGTCGAGCAGCCGGCAGTCCAGGTACGGCACGCCCGGCCCGTACGTGGTACGCGCGTGGTTGAGGAACGCCTTGGACAGATCCGTGTAGACGTAGGTCTCGATGCTCTCCCGGTACGGCTCGAGCGCGGCGAACATCCCGGCGCTGGTGCCGCCGGTACCGGCACCGATCTCCAGAATCCGCAGCCGGGCACCGGGTTCCCGGCGCAGCCGCTCCGACACGATGCCGACGGCGGCACGGGCCATGGCACGGTTGAACAGGTCGGCGACGTGGTTGTCCCGGTAGCAACCCTCCACCAGTTCCACGGAACCGCGCGGGAACATGACGTCGGTGGGCCTGGTCCGGCCGGTCAGGATGGACGGCAACGCCCTGAGCGTGGCGGAGACCAGACGCAGCTCGGCCGTGCGGTCGGCGTCGGCCGACCACAGTGCGCACCGCCGGTCCCACTGCCCGAGCACGACGTCCACGGGCTCGACGGCCGACGACCCGAGGACTCGCCTGGCGTGCTCCAGCCAGTCGGCGTACAACGGCAGGATCGTGGCGTGGTCGACGGAGGCCAGCTGCGCCGCCAGAACCCTGGCCAGCCAAGGATCCCGCTCGGTCCGGCGCCACCGCACGACCTCGTCCAGGAGGCCGTCCACTCGGTCGGACGTGATCAGCAGCTCACCGCGAACCCGGGACGGCGTCCGATCGTGCACGGTGACCCTGGTGGCACGATCGAAGTTCGCCAGGGTGTTGTGCTGGTCGGTCTTGACGAACGCGAGCTGCCGCTGGTCCCCACCGAGCAGTGAGTCCAGGGCGACGAGCCCCTCGCGCGGTTCGATCGACACCAGCCCGACCCGGCTCAGCTGCTCCCGGTAGAACTCGGACGTGACGCTCCCGAGGTTGCCCCACCACCCCCAGTTCATGACCCTGACCGGTGTCTCCCAGTGCTGTCCGAGCGCGTGTGCGTAGGCGTCGCTGAAGGTGCACCCGGCCGCGTAGTTGCCCTGGCCGGCCGCTGTCGTGAAGGACTGCATCGACGACAGCAGCACGGCGAAGTCCAGCTGCTCGCCGTCGAAGACCTCGGCCATCGCGGTCGTGACGTCGACCTTGGCCGCCAGCCCCGCGCGGAGCGTGGCCTCGTCCATCCTGGCGAAGGTGGAGTCCCGCAGCACGAGCGCGGCCTGCACAACCCCGTTGACCCGCGGGTGGCGCTGCTTGATCTCCGTCAGGGCACGGCGCAGCGCGGCCGGATCCCCGGCGTCGGCGCTGAGGTAGCGGACCGTGCCGCGCCCCTTGACCGTGCGAATCCTCTCCTCGATGGACGAATCGTGGGCGCTGCGGCCGATCCAGATGACGTGCGCGCCGAAGTGCCGCACCACGTGCTCGGTCCACGCCGTGCCCAGACCGCCGGCACCGCCGATCACGACGTAGACGCCACCTTCGCGGTACACCGGTTTCGCCGGTGCCTCGCACGGCGCCCAGTGCCGGGCGAGCCACTGGCCGGCCCGCCGGACCCAGGCGTCATCGGGCGACCGGGCGGGCAGGGCCGTGAGATCGGCGGGCCACTCGGGGCCGTCGAGGTCGACGCGGCGAACGGTCCACTGCTGGTACTCCCGCCCCAGCGACCCGAACAGGCCGTGCAGCCCGGCGTGCGCCGGCTGGACGGGGTCGCCGGCGTGGGTGGCGAGCGCGCGGGCCGTGACCAGCGTGATCCCCAGCGGCCGGGCGTCGTACCCGGCACCGATCAGCGCCTTGATCATGCGGAACGCCGCGACGACGCCGTCGTTCTGGGCGGCCACGTGGCCGGCGGCGTCGGTGGGCTCCAGTTTGGTCTCGGGCGCGGTCCAGACCAGGTGGTCGATCGGTCCGAGGCCACGCAGCGCGGCGGTCACCTCCTCGACGGACGCCGACGGCGGCAGCGGCCAGGTCAGGGTGGTTTCGAGCGCCGAAGGCCCGCCGACGACCAGTACCCGGTCGGTACGGGAGGGCACGTGCGCGTCGACCGCGGTGATCGGGTCCCACACGGGAGCGAACAGCGCGGGCCCGGTCCGGGCCGTGCGGCGCGAGGTGTATCCGGTCAGCCGCACGCAGACCTCGCCGTCGGCGTCGACCAGGTCGATGTCCAGCTTGCTGAGCGGCCCGGACTCGCCGCCCCGCACCACCGCCCACATCGTCGGCGTGCACGGGGCGAACAGGTCGAGCTGATCCAGGGCGAACGGCACGGCGGTGTCCCGCATCCCGGTGAGGTGGGCCGCGACCGCCGCCTGGATCGCCGAGTCCAGCATCGCGGGCGTCAGCGGCCCCGGCTCCGCCGAATCGGGCAGCACCAGTTCGGCCAGCACGATCCCGGAGCCGACGTGGGCCTGCCGGATCGCCCGGAGGGTCGGGCCGTGGTCGATTCCCATCGACACCAGGGCGTCGTGGATCCGGTCGGCGGAGACGGTTTCCCGGCAGCCCACGCTCAGTGCGGCGAGGTCGACCCGGGGCGGGCGCGGGGCGTCGGACGGCGCGATGCCGCCTTCACAGCAGACGGTTCGGCCGGTGGCGATCTCGAACCGGTGACCGCCCTTGCCGGTCGCGCGCACATCGACCCGTACGTCGACCGGACTGTCCGCAACCTCCAGCGGCTGTACCCACGTCACATTGCGCATCCGCACCGTGACGGCGCCCAGCGCCTTGCGCGCCAGTTCGAGACAGGCGACCGCGGGCAGGATGTGGCGGCCCTGCACCACATGGTCGCGCAGCAGGCCGTCCGCACGGGTCAGCGTCACCTGGTCGCGCGGCGGGCCGTCCGCACGGGCCGGCGTCACCCGATCGTCGCCGGTCGCGGGCCAGTGCCGGTCGCGGGAGAAGGGGTAGGTCGGCAGCGGGATGCGCCGGCCCTGGGCCGGCACCCGGCCGTCCTCGGGCAGCCGGGCCGGGACCGTGCCGTCGAGGACCTGGAGCAGCTCGTCACGATCGCGGACCACGCAGGCGAACCGGTGCGCGAACCGCTCCCTGCCGACGGCCAGGGTGTACGCGAGGTCGCCGAGGTCGATCGACGCGTCGGCCCGGACGTGTGCCGCCAACCGGCGCTTCTGTTCGACGAGTTGCCGCTCGCTCCGGGCCGACAGCACCACCGGGTGTTCCGCCGGCGGTGCACCGGTTCGCGCAACGGGCGGAGCCTCTTCGATCACGAGGTGCGCGTTGGTCCCGCTGGCGCCGAAGGAGCTCACCACACCGCAGCGCGGGACGCCGGGCGGTGAATTCCAGCCGTGGGTACGGGTGCTCAGGTAGAACGGGCTTCCCGCAAGGGGAATCGCCTCGTTGGCGGTCTCGAAGTGCAGTGAGGCGGGGATCTGCCGGTGCTTCATCGCCAGCAGCACCTTCAGCACGCCCGCGATGCCGGCCGCGAACTGGGTGTGGCCGATGTTGGTCTTCAGCGAGCCGACCGCGCAGTACTCCGTCCTGTCGGTGCGGGCACGGAACGCGCGGTTGAGCGCCTGGAACTCGATGGGGTCGCCGAGCCTGGTGCCGGTGCCGTGCGCCTCGACGAGTCCGATGCGCTCCACGTCGACACCGAACCGCTCGTACACCTCGCCGAGCAGGCTCTCCTGGGACACCGAGCTCGGCGCGGTGATGCCGTTGGTGGCGCCGTCCTGGTTGACCCCGCTGGCCTTGATCACGCCGTGGACGTGGTCGCCGTCGGCCAGCGCGTCCTCAAGCCGTTTGAGCACAACGACTCCGACGCCCTCACCGGGCACGAAACCGTCGGCGCGGTGGTCGAACGTGTGGCAGCGGCCGGTCGGCGAGAGCATGCCGGCGCGGTCCGCGAGCGCGTACAGCCGCGGTGTGGACTGGAGGAACACCCCGCCCGCCAACGCCATCGAGGTCTCACCGGACCAGAGGTCCTTGCACGCCAGGTCGATCGCCACGAGCGAGCTGGAGCACGACGTGTCGACGGCGATCGCCGGGCCCTTGAGGTCGAGGAAGTAGGACACCCGGCTCGGGATGACCGAGGTCATGTTGCCCCACAGGGTCTGCGCCGGTGCGTCCCGGTCGAGCAGCCCCTGGTAGTCGCCCGCCCAGGCCCCGACGTAGACGCCGCAGCGCCGCCGGCCCATCCGGCCCGCGTAGCCGGCGTCCTCCAGCGCCTTCCAGGACTCTTCGAGCAGCAGCCGCTGCTGCGGGTCCATCACGGCGGCCTCGGTGCCGGAGATGTTGAAGAACATCGCGTCGAACTCGTCGATGCGGCTGAGGAAGCCGCCCCGGGTGCAGATGCTCACGCCGTCGAGGTCGAACCGGGCCGTCCCGGTGACCAGGTCGTCGCCGTCGGCCAGGTGCGTCCACAGTTCGTCGAGCGAGTCGGCGCCCGCGAACCGGCCGCTCATGCCGATCACCGCGATCGGTCCGCGCTCCCCGTCCACGGAACGGCGTCCCCGGTGCCCGATCCCCACGGGTGCGGGTTCCACGGCCGGTCCCGGGACGGTTTCCGGCGCCGGCACGGGCACCGGCGCCGGCGCCGTCTCCGGGACGCCTTCCGTGTGGACGATGGTGTCCCTGTACTCGGTGAGCAGGTGCGTGGCCAGCCGGTCGGCCGTGCTGAAGTCGAAGACCACGCTCGTCGGCAGGTCCAGCGACAGCGCCTCGTTGAGCTGGTGCACCACACGGATCGCCAGGATCGAGTCCAGGCCGTAGTCGGCGAACGCCAGCCCGCCCTCGACCTCGGCGGCCTCCAGCGCCAGCGCGCGGGCGATCTTCTCCCGCACGACGGCGGGCACGAGCTCGTCCGGACCGCGCCGCACCGCGTCCGGACTCCGCCGCACGACAACGGGTTCGACGACCGGAGCCGCAACCGGCGCGGGCATCGGCCGGGTCAGGTCACCGATCCAGAACCGCTCCTTCGCGAACGGGTACGTGGGCAGCGACACCACCCGGCGCGGCGCCCCCCGGTGCAGGCGCTCCCAGTCCACCTCGACGCCCGACGCCCACAGCGCCGCGAGCCTGGACAGCTTGCCGGCGGCGATCCACCGCTGGACCAGCAGCTCCTGGAGATCGCTGTCGCCGGTGATCTCCGCGAGCAGACCACCGGAAGCCCCGACGGTGCCCCGGTGTCCCCGGCCGGCCCGCAGGCCGGTCCTCAGCTCCGCGGTCGACGACACCGCGACCGCGTACCGCTCGGCCATCGCCTCCCGTCCGACCTGGAGGGTGAAGGCCAGGTCGGCGAGGTCGGTGTCCGGGTTGCGGTCGAGGAACCCGGCCAGCCCGTCGACGGCCGCGGTGAGCTGCTCGGGAGTCCTCGCCGAGAGGACGACGACCTGTTCGGTGCCGCTTGTCGCACCGTCAGTGGGCTGCACGGGATACTCCTCGACGATCACGTGCGCGTTCGAGCCACCGGCACCGAAGGAGGACACCGCCGCGATCCGCGGGCCGTCGGAGTGCCACGGGCTCAGTTCGCGCTGTACCCGGAACGGGGTCCGCTCGAAGCTGATGTTCGGGTTGAGCTGTTCGGCGTGCAGGCTCGGCACGAGCTGCCGGTGCTTGAGCTGGAGCAGGACCTTGGTCAGGCCGGCCACCCCGGCCGCGGCCTCCAGGTGGCCGATGCCCGACTTCACCGAGCCGATCGCGCAGTACTGCCGGTCCGCGGTGTCCTGCTCGAACGCCGTGGTCAGGCCGGTGATCTCGATCGGGTCGCCCAGTTCGGTGCCGGTGCCGTGCGCCTCGACGTAGCCGATCTGCCGCGCGGAGACCCCGGCCCGGTCCAGCGTCCGCCGGATCAGATCGGCCTGGGCGACCGGGCTCGGCACGGTGTAGCCGGTGGTGCGGCCGCCGTGGTTGACGCCGGAGCCCCGGATCACCGCGAGCACGCGGTCCCCGTCGGCCACCGCCCGGGACAGCGGCTTGAGCAGCACGCATCCGACGCCCTCACCGGGTACGAACCCGTGGCCGCCGGCGCCGAAGCTGCGGCAGTGCCGGTCGGGCGAGAGCATGCCGGAGCGGCACAGCTCGACGTAGTCCAGCGGGTGCGTGTAGAGGTTCACGCCGCCGGCGATCGCCACCTCGCACGCGCCGCGCCGGAGTTGTTCGCACGCCTCGTGGATCGCGGTCAGCGACGCCGAGCACATCGTGTCGATCGTCAGGCTCGGTCCGCGCAGGTCGAGCAGGTAGGAGGCGCGGGCGCTCAGCGAGGCGAACGACAGGCCGGGCACCACGAGCTCGCCCGAGGGCAACCGGCCCACGCCGTGCCGGGCGTGGCCGATCTTGGTGACGCCCGCGAACACCCCGATCCCGTGGCCGTGGCGGTCGGCGAGGCGTGCCCTCGTGTAGCCCGCGTCCTCGAGGACCTCCCACGCGGCCTGCACGAACAGCCGTTCCTGCGGGTCCATGGCGTACGCGTCGCGCGGGGCGATGCCGAAGAACCTGGGGTCGAAGGCCGCGAAGTCGTCCAGGAAGCCGCCCCACTTGCTGTAGCTGCGACCGGTGGCGACCGCCGTGTTGCGGTCCGGTTCGAAGAAGCCGTCCAGCGGCCAGCGGTCCACCTCACGGACGCAGTCACGGCCGGCCCTGAGGTTGTCCCAGAACTGGTCCGGGTCGGCGGCGCCCGGGTAGCGCCCGCTCAGCCCGATGATCGCGATCGGCTCGTCGGTGCCGACGGTCGGCTGTTCGACGGTGGCGGCCGGCTCGTCGGCGGTGGCCACGGGCTGCTCGGTACTGATGGTCGGCTTGTGGGCGGTGGCGGTCGGCCGTCGGCGCGCCGGTTCCGGCCGGCGGCCCGCGAGCTGGTCGGCCACCGCCCGCAGGGTCGGCTGCTCGTAGAAGATCGTCGAGGAGACATCGGGATGGCTCTTGACCAGCTCCCGGTTCAGCTGGAGGACCAGCACCGAGTCCAGGCCGATGTCGATGAGCGGGCGGTCGGGGTCGACCGAGCCCGGCGCGAGCCTGGTGACCTCGGCGAACAGGGTGACGAGGTGGTCGAGGACGTGCGGGTCGCCGGCGGGTTCGGGAGTCGCCGCCGGCAGCGGCGGGGGCGGGGCCGGCGTTCCCGTCCGCGCCCGCTCCGGGTCGCCGTGGTGCACCCACACCTGGTCCGCCCCCGCGTTCCAGGCGTCGGTCAGCGCCGTGAACCCCGCCTCCGTGGGCATCGGCGACAGCCCCCGGTCCTCCCACAGATACGCCCGGGTGCTGTCGCCGACCCGCATGCCGCCGTCCTCCCACAGCGGCCACGCGACGGACAGCGTGCGCCCACGGCGGTGCCCGTCCGCGACCAGGGCGTTGCGCACGGCGGCGAACCCGTCGAGGAAGGCGTTGGCGGTCGCGTAGTCGGACTGCCCGGGGTTGCCGGTGATCCCGGCGCCCGAGGAGAACGCCAGCACGAACTCCAGCGGACAGTGCGCGGTGGCCCGGTCGAGGTGCACGAGACCGTCCACCTTGCTCGCGAGCACGTCGTCCCACTGCTCGACGGTCTTCTCCGCGAGCAGCGAATCCCGTACCACGCCGGCGGAATGCACGATCCCGGTGATCTCGCCCGCCTCGGCGACGAGGTGCCGCACCTCCTCCCAGCGGGAGACGTCGGCGCGCACGTACCGCGCGACCGCGCCGGCCTGCCGCAGCTCGGCGAGCAGGCTCTCGACCCGGTCGTCACCCGGCGACCGGCCGGCCAGCACAATGGTCGGCCGCCGCACGTCAGCGGCGATTCGGCGGGCCGTCAGGGCGCCGATACCACCGGCACCGCCCGTGATCAGATACCCGCCACCGTCTCGCCAGGGCCTGCCGGACGCCGCTCCCCGGGGCGCGGCCGGGGCCCAGGTGCGGGTGTGCCGGACACCGTCGCGGTAGACGATGAGGTCGTCGGTGGCACCGGCGTTCTCCGCCACGACGGCGGCCACGTCGACACCGCCGTCACCGTCGACACCGATGACCTGGCCGACGATCCGCGGGTTCTCCTTGGTGACGGTCCGCAGCAGACCGGCCAGGGCGATGTTCTCCGTGATCACCTGGACCAGGGTGGTGCCGTCCTGGGCACCGAGGCCACGGATGCTCTCCAGCACCTGCCAGGACAGATCACGGAACCGGCTCTCCGGCCGCTGCTTGTCCGTGTCGAGGCGGATGGCCCCGGGCACGGACCCGTCGACCCCGCACAGCAGGACAACGCGACGGTCGTACCGGCCGGTCGCGGCGGCGGGCGTCGGCGTCCACCGCGGAGTCAGCAGCGTCGTGCCGGTCTCCTTCGTGGTGCCGGGAAACCAGAACCGGTCCCGGGCGAAGGGGTATCCGGGCAGCTGCGCGCGCCTGGGCGGCTCGCCGCCGGACAACGAGCGCCAGTCGACGGTGGCACCGCCGATCCACCGCCCGATCGGGTCCCCGCTGACACCACGGTCGCCGGTGGTGACGAACGCCCGCAGCCTGTCGACGAGTTCGGCACGCGAGGAGACGACCCAGCCGACTCGTTCCGCCATCTCCTCGCGGCCGACCTGCAGACTCCACGCGACGGACCGCAGCGGGACCTCGTCCGACGTCTCCAGGTAGGACAGCAGATCCCGGGCGCGGTCGGTCAACTGCCGCGCGGTGCGTGCCGACAGCGGCACCGCGACCGTCCCGGCGGCCTCCTCGGTCAGGTCGCCGGGAACGTATTCCTCGACGACGACATGGGCGTTGACGCCACCGAACCCGAAGCTGCTCACCCCGGCACGCCTCGGCGCGGGGCTGCCGTCAGGGTTGCGGGGCCGCGGCCAGGGCTCGTTCTCCCGCACGAGGTGGAACGGACCGCCGGCCAGTTCGATGTACGGGTTGACCTGCTCGACGTGCTGAGTCGCGGGCAGCACACCGTGCTTGAGCGCGAGCAGCACCTTCAGCAGTCCGGCGATGCCCGCCGCCGACTCCAGGTGGCCGATGTTGGTCTTGACCGAACCGAGGCCGCACGCACCGTCGTCGCTGCGCCCCAGCCGGCGGAACGCCGTGCGCAGCGCGCGGACCTCCACCGGATCGCCGAGGGCCGTGCCGGTGCCGTGCGTCTCGATGTAGCCGATGGTGTCCGGGTCGAGGCCGCCGACGGCGGCCGTCACGAGCTCGGCCTGGGCGTCGGCGTTCGGCGCGGTCAGCGAGTTCGCCCGGCCGCCGTGGTTGTACGCGCTTCCCCTGAGCACGCCGAGGATCGCGTCACCGTCGCGCTCCGCCGCGGCCAGCGGCTTGAGCACGACCGCCCCGACGCCCTCGCCACGGACATAGCCGTTCGCGCCGGCGTCGAAGGTCTTGCACAGGCCGTCCGGGCTGAGCATGCCCGCGCGGTGCGCGCTGACGAACGTGTCCGTGCTGAGCAGCACGTTCACCCCGCCCGCGACGGCCATGTCACACGCGCCGGAACGGATCGCCTCGATCGCGCGGTGCACCGCCACCAGCGAGCTGGAGCAGGCCGTGTCGATCGGTTCGCTCGGGCCGCGCACATCGAGCAGGTACGAGATGCGGTTGGCCAGGATCGAGTGCGTCGTCCCGGTCGACGTGAACGCGTCCGGCCGCACGCCGAACGTGGTGAGCAGCGTCGCGTAGTCGTTGCCCGTGACGCCGATGAACACTCCGGTGCTGGTCGGCAGGTCGGCCGGCCGGTACGCGCTGTCCTCCAGCGCCTGCCACACCGTTTCCAGCGCGAGGCGGTGCTGCGGGTCCATCAGCTCGGCCTCGCGCGGCAGGATGCGGAAGAAACCGGCGTCGAAGGCGTCGATGTCGTCCAGGGCCCCGATCCGCTTGGGGAAGTCCTGGGCCTCGATGGTCCTGCGGTGGTTCTCGTCGTACCGGTGCAGCGGGAACGCGGTGACGGAGTCCTTGCCCGCCACCAGGTTCGCCCAGTACTCGTCCAGGTTGCGGGCGTCCGGGAACCGCCCCGCCGCGCCGATGACGGCGACCGGCATGCGCGGATCGGACTCGACACGGACCGGCTGCGGCCGTGGTTGTGGCTGCGGCTGGACCTCGACGGTGGCACCGTGTTCGTCGGCCAGGTGGGCGCCCAGCGCCTCCAGCGTGCTGACGTCGAAGAAGACCGCCGGACTGACCGTGACACCGAGCCGCTCGTGGATCTCCTGCGCGAAGGTCACCAGCGAGATGGAGTCGAAGCCGAACGCGTCCAGGCCGGTACCCGGGTCGAGTTCCTCCGGCTCGAACTTGAGGATGCCGGCGGCGATGGACCGCAGAGTGTCCACGACGGCCGGTACGGCCGGTGCGACCGGCTTCGCGCTCACCGGGACCCGGTCGACCGGGATCAGGGCCGGGCCGGCCTGCGGCACCGTCCGGTCAGCCGGCGTTGTCCCGCCGACCCCGCGCCGCACGCCGCTCAGCTCTCCGACGATCTCACCCGTGCCCCCGACCAGGACGATCCGGTCGTCCCCGAACACCACGTGGGTGACCGGCGAACCGGCCCGCACCCGGATCTCCCCGACCCGGTTGAGCGCGACCCGGGTCCAGTCCGGCACCCCGGCGTGCTTGGCCTCCCACTGCACGCCCTGGGCGATCACGGCGAGCACGAACGGCTCGATGGTGACGTTGCGCCGGACATGGTCCTGTTGGAATCCGGGCCGGCCGACGCCCAGCACGGTCCGACCGTCCGGCGTGCGGAACACGCCGTCGGCCGCGCACGACGCGGGCTTGTAGTCCAGCCCGCCCTCGGCCAGCTCGGCCAGGAACCGTTCCCGCGTGAGGACGCGCCGCAGTCCGCTCAGATCGACCCGGCCGGACGGTGCCGTGGCGGCCCGCACGGTGAACTCGACGGCCGCCGAGCCGTCCTCGGTCCGTACGGTGCCGTGACCGTCGGTGAACTCCGTGACGAGCCGCTTGGCCGTGGACCAGTCGACCGGCCGCAGCACACGGAGGTCGTGGACCGACGCCTCCGCGGCGAACCCGCTGACCCTGGCGGTGGCCAGCGCGAGATCCACGGCGAAGGTGGACACGACGGCCGGCACCTTGTCCAGGCGGTAGCCGTAGTCGAGCAGGTCGGCGAGGTGGACGTCCAGGCCGTAGCGCAGGCCGCGGACATCGGATTCGTTGCGCCCCAGGAACGGGTGCAGCCGCTCCCGCAGCGCCAGCGGGGCCAGCACGGACGGCGCGCCGTCGGTCTGCTCGACCCAGCAGCGCACCTTCTCGAACGGGTACGCGGGCAGCGACACCCGCCGCGCCGTCGGCAGCTGGTCCCAGTCGACGCTCCGGCCGGCGACCCAGGCCGTCGCGAGTTCGTGGGCGGGCAGATCCCGTCGGCCGGCCAGGTATCCGTCGACGGCCGCCAGCGCGGACCGCTGGTCACCCGCCACGAACGCCCAGCGGGTGGGCAACTCGTTCTTGCCCACCCGCAAGGTGAACGCGATGTCGGGAAGGTCGGCTTCCCGCACCCCGGCGAGGTGGTCACGGAAGGCGGCCAGGTAGCGCCCGAGCGCGGCCTCGTTCATCGCGGAGAACACGAACAACTGCTCGCCGAACGGCTCCCGGCGCACCGGACGTTCGGGATACTCCTCAAGAATGATGTGGGAGTTCATGCCGCCGGCGCCGATCGACGTGATGCCGGCCCGGCGGGGGTGGGTGACCTGCCGGCCGTCGACCACGGTGACCGCCGGCCGCCAGTCGGCGAGCGACTGCTGCACCCGGAACGGCGTGTCGGCGAAGTCGATGTCCGGGTTGAGCTCCGTGCTGTGCAGGGACGGCACCAGCTTGCCGTGCCGCAACTGGAGCAGCACCTTGGCCAGGCCGATCATGCCGGCCGCCGCGAGCAGGTGTCCCATGTTGGCCTTGACGGACCCGAGCGCGCAGAACTGACTGTCCGGGGTGTACTTCCGGTACGCCGACGTCAGCGCGCGGACCTCGATCGGGTCGCCCAGCGCGGTGCCCGAGCCGTGCCCCTCGACGTAGCTGATCGTCCTCGGGTCGACCCCCGCGTCGTTGATCGCCTTCTCGATCGCGTGCGCCTGCATGCCCGGACTCGGCACGGTGAAGCCGTTGCGGGCACCCGCGTTGGACAGGGCGGTGCCCCTGATCACGGCGTACACCTGGTCGCCGTCGCGCTCGGCGTCGACCAGCGGCTTGAGTACCACGGCGCCGACACCCTCACCGAGGATGGTGCCGTCCACACCGTGGCCGAAGCTGCGGATCACATCGGAGGTGCCGGTGGTGAAGTGCTCCTCCGACGAGGTGATCAGGTTGTACGGGTGCAGCATCAGATTGACGCCGCCCGCGACCACCATCCGGCACTCGCCGGCCCGCAGCATCTGCACGGCCTGGTGCACGCACGTCGACGAGGCCGAGCACATGGTGTCCAGGAAGATCGACGGCCCGGTCAGACCGTAGAAGTAGGACAGCATGTTGGGGAGCGTCCCGGTGTAGCTGCCGCTCTGCGGCGCGCCGCGGGTGAGGCTGTTCTGGAAGCCGTACAGGTTGTAGTGGTTGCTCATGGTCCCCACGAGCACGCCGACGTCACCCTGGTAGCGGCGGTGGATGGTCTCCCGCGAGTAGCCGGCGTCCTCCAGCGCCTGCACGCCGGCCTGGAGGAACAGCCGCACCTCCGGGGACATCTGTTCGGCCTCGCGCTTGGAGATGCGGAAGTAGCGGGGATCGAACTTGTCGAGATCGCGGAGGAAGGTGCCGGTCCTGATCACGCTCTTGCCCGGCACGGCCCGGTCGCTGTCGTAGACGGCCTCGTGGCCCCAGCGGTCGGCGGGGATCTCCTCGAAGGTGTGCCGGCCGTTCTCCAGCAGCTCCCACAGCTCGTCCATCGTGTCGGCGCCGGGGTAGCGCCCGGACACGCCGATGATCGCGATGTCGTGCCGGTCGTCGCGCCCGGGTTCGCGGACTTCGGTGGCGGCGGACCCGGCCGGGTCTTCGAACCGGGTGGCCGGGGCCTCCGGCTGCGCGGCCGGTGTGCCGGCCCCCTCCGTCGCCCCCAGCACGGCTTCCAGCTGCTCCCGCCGCGACTCCACGAAGTGCGCGGCCACGTCCGCGAGGTTCAGGTACTCGAAGAAGATCGTCTTGGACAGCGGCCCGAACAGCTTCTCCAGCCGGGCGGTCACCTCCAGGATGCTCAGCGAGTCGATGCCGTACTCGATGAGGTTGCTGGTCGGCCGGATGTGCTCCGGGGCGTGCCGAAGGACCTCGGCGACGACCCCCCTGAGCAGGTCCTCGGTCCGCTCCAGCAGGTCGCCCGCCGCGTCGCCACCGGAGAGCGCCGTGACATCACCGGGCGACGCCGTGAGGCCGCCGGAGGACGCCACGGGGGCCGGTACCGTTCGGCGCCGTACGGCGAGGGTGGCCTCGGCGCCGTAGGCGACGACGATGTGCGCGGGGGCGTCGGCGAGCAGGGACCGGCCGAAGGAGCGCAGCCCGTCCTCGGTGGGCAGGGCCTCCCACCCGCGCTCGCGGCGCATCGACTCGCGGGTGACCTCGTCCAGCGTCATGCCGCCGTCGGCCCACAGCGGCCAGCTGATGGCGACGGTCCTGCCGTTGCGCTCACCCGCGTCGACCAGTGACTGCCGGTGCCGGGCGAACGCGTCCAGGAACGCGTTGGCCGCCGAGTAGTCGGACTGTCCCGGGTTGCCGTAGACACCGGCGACCGAGGAGAACAGCACGAAGAAGTCCAGGTCGAGGTGGCGGGTGGCGGCGTCGAGGTTGAGCGTGCCACGGACCTTCGGCGCGGTCACCAGCCGGACGTCGGTGAGGTCCTTGCGCAGCAGGTACTGGTCGCGCAGCACACCGGCCGCGTGCACGACGCCGTCGAGCGAACCGTGCTCCCGCAGGATCGTCCCGACCGCGGCTCGGACGTCCTCGGCGTCGGCGACGTCGACCGGCAGGTAGTGCGCGTCGACACCCTCGGCGCGCAGGGACTCGGCGGAGCCGGCGGTGGATCGTCCGCTCAGGACGACCGTCGCCTCCGCACGGCTCAGATAGCGGGCGATGTCGGGGCCGATGCCACCCAGGCCACCGGTGACCCAGTACACGCCGCCCGCCCGCAGTTCCGGCACCCGCGGACCGGCGCCGAGCCGCGTCTCGACGGGTTCCAGCACCTGCCGGGTGCCGTCGGCGGAGTAGCGGACCTCCGTGTCGGCGGAGTCGTCGGCGCACTCCTCCCGCACGATCCGCGCGACCTGTGCGGGGGAGGCCGAACCCAGGCCGGCGACCCGGACCACACGGCCCGAGACGAGCGGGTTCTCCAGTGTGACCGTTCGGAACAGGCCCGCCAGCGGTTCGTGGAAGTGCGCCGGCGTCCGGCCGTCGACCAGCACCACGAACCGGTGCCCGGCCCGGGGACCGGACGCGAGCAGCCGCTGGACCTCGGCGAAGACCTGATCCGTCATGGCGTCGATGCCGTCGGCCGGATCCGCCGGAGTGATCTCCGGCAGGGTCACGGTGTGCGCGGTGCGGGAGCCACCGTCCGGGTTCAGCGGCCTGTCGATCCACCGCGAGGTCGCCGTGACGACGCGCGGGCCCGCGGCGGTGGTGCGCTGGGCGAGCCCCCGCAGACTGGCGCTGATCACGCCGTCGCGGTCGCACAGGTCGATGTCGAACGTGGCGAGGGCTCCGGAGTCCCCGCTCCGCCGGACCCACGCCCAGGTCTCGGACGGGCAGGGCCGGTACACCTGGAGCTCGTCGAGGGCGAAGGCCAGGGTCGGGCCGGCCGTCTCGTCCATCAGGAGCACGGAGGTCTGGAAGGCGGCGTCCAGGACACTCGGCGGCAGCACGCACCCGTCGGTTTCGGTCGCCAGGATGCGGGCGATCGCCTCGTCCCGGCCGACCCGGACCCCGCGCAGCGCGCGCATGGCCGGCCCGTACTCCAGGCCCTGGGCGCGGAACCGGGCGTAGATCTCCTCGGTGCCGCGCGTGGTACGGCAGGACGCGCGCAGGGCGTCCAGGTCCAGTGGCGACGGCTCCGGCACCGTGACGATCTCGGCGGAGCCCGTGCTGTGGATCGTCTCGCCCTGGCGGAACTCGAACGCGATGGAGTCACCACGCGGCGTCAGTCCGATGGGGACATCGACCGGTTCGTCGACGACGATCGGCCGCATCCAGGTGACCTCGCGCAGCCGGACCGACCCGTCCCGGGTGGCCGCGAACTCCACGGCGGCCCGTGCCATCTCCAGGTACGCGACCGCGGGCAGCACCCGCCGGCCGCGGACCTGGTGCGAGGCAAGGAAGGGCTCGGAGCCTGTGAACGTGGAGGTGTAGCGCTGTTGTGCCAGGTCGGAGGTGTTGCGGTGGACGAGCGGGTGCAGCGTAGCGGTGCCCGGAGCCTCGGTCCGCGGCGCGGCATACCAGTGCCGGTCCCGGGCGAACGGGTAGGTCGGCAACCGCACGCGACGGGCCCCGGGCTGCCGGGGCCAGTCGGCGGTTCCGCCGCGCACCCACGTTTCCACCGCCGCCACCACCTCCGGGCCGGCCCCGGCGGGGTTGCCCACCTCACCGGCCACCTCACCGGCCACCTCACCGGCCACCGCGGACTCCAGTGCGGACTCCAGCGCGGCGACGAGCTGGTCCCGGTCCGAGACGACGAACGCGACCCGGGTCGCCATCGGCTCGCGGCCGACCTGGAGCGTGTGGGCGATGTCGGCCAGCGACTGGCGTGGCCGCAGCGCGTTCTCCGGTGCCAGCAGGTGGTCCAGCAGCCCCTGGGCCAGCACACGCAGCCGCTCCGGGTTCTTCGCCGAGAGCGGGACGACGTACGGCCCCGGCGCCTCGGCAGCGGGCGCCTCGCCGCCGTGTTCCCGGCCGACGTGTTCCTCAAGCAGCACGTGGGCGTTGGTCCCGCCGAACCCGAACGAACTGACGCCCGCGCGGCGCGGTACACCGTCGCCGCCCGGCCACGGCCGGGTGTCGCCGACGATGTAGAACGGGCTGCCGTCCAGGTCGATCAACTGGTTCTGGGTCCGGAAGTTGACCGTCGCCGGCAGGATCCCGGCGGCCATCGCGCCGATCACCTTCACCACGCCCGCCACGCCCGCGGCCGATTCCAGGTGGCCGATGTTGGTCTTGACCGAGCCGATGCCGGTGCTGTCCGGCCGCGGCCTGGTCCCGTTGGTGTCGTGCAGGCTCTGGAAGGCGCGCTTGAGGCCGACGATCTCGATCGGGTCGCCGACCGGGGTGCCCGGCCCGTGGGCCTCGATGTAGCTCACGGTTTCGGGCGCGACCCCGGCGCGGGTGTAGACGTCCTCGATCAGCGCGGCCTGCGCGGCCGGGTTGGTCACGGTCAGCGAGTTGGTCCTGCCACCGTGGTTGGTGCCGACCCCCTTGATCACCGCGTACACGGAGTCGTTGTCCGCCAGCGCCCTGGCCAGCGGCTTGAGCAGCAGGACCGCGCCGCCCTCGCCGCGGACGAACCCGTCGGCGTCCTGGTCGAAGGCGTGCGACCGGCCCGTGGGCGAGAGCATGCCGGCCTTGCTGAACGCGACGAACAGCTTCGGCGACCAGCACAGGTTCACGCCGCCCGCCAGCGCCAGGTCGCAGTCGCCGTTGTGCAGTGCGGCGACGGCCTCGTAGACCGAGACCAGGGAACTGGAGCAGGCGGTGTCGTTGGTGATGCTGGGGCCGTGGAAGTCGAAGTAGTAGGACAGCCGGTTGGCGACGATCGAGTACGCCGTGCCGGTCGGGAAGTAGGCGTCGGTCGGTACGTCGTCGCGTTCGATGAGCTCGGCGTAGTCGGCGTGGCACAGGCCCATGAACACGCCGGTGCGGCTGCCCGCGAGCTCGCCCGCCCGGTATCCCGCGTCCTCGATCGCCTTCCAGGCCAGCTCCAGCGCGAACCGCTGCTGCGGGTCCATCGTCTCCGCCTCGCGCGGAGAGATGTTGAAGAAGGCCGCGTCGAAGCGGTCGGCGTCCTCGACGAACCCGGCCCAGACGCTGTTCGTCCGCTCCTCACCGCTGCGCGGATCGCCGAAGTAGCGTTCCTTGGACCACCGTTCCGCGGACACCTCGGTGATCAGCGAGCGCCCCGCCGCGAGGTGGTCGAACAGCTCGACCAGCGTGTCGGAGCGGGGGAAGCGCAGGGCGAGACCGGTGATCGCGATGTCGTCGGCACTCATCGGCTCTCCCTCGCTCGCTGCACGGCACGGCGGTTGTCCACGGTCACGCGCAGGTTCGGCGCGGCGGTCGGCGGCGTGGCCGGCCGGCTCTCGTCGCCCAGTACGAACTGCTGGTTGAGCACGGCGGTCGTCAGCAGGTAGAGGAAGGTCTGATCCTCCTTGGTGCTGATCTCCTCGACCGGCGACGACATGATCTTGTTGACCAGGCGGCGGGCGAACTTCTGGTCCACGCAGCCGATTCTGGCCAACTCGTGGTCGGACAGCAGCAGTTCCAGGTAGTCCGGGCGGCTTTCCTTGAACGCGGCGCTGCCCGGCGCGCGGTAGGGCTGCTTGGGTCGGCTGGTGGTCCACTCCGGGAGCTCGGCGCGGAACGCCTTCTTCAGGATGGCCTTCTCGATCCGGCCGTCGTCGTAGCGCAGGTTCACCGACGCGGCCGCGCGCACCACGGCCGGGTCGAGGAACGGGCAGCGGTTCTCCACGCTGTGCGCCAGCGCGGCGCGGTCTCCCTGCGTGGACAACAGGAATCCGGGCAGCAGCGTCTTGTACTCCAGCCACTGCGCCTTGTGCACCGCGGGCATGTCCGCGTAGCCCGGGGTCCCGGCGACGAGGTCGAGCAGGTCGGCGAACGGGTCGAGGCGGTCGGCGAGCAGCCGGGCCGCGAACCTGCCGTTCTGGTAGCGCATCTCGTGGGAGAACAGGCCCGGCAGCCGTTCCACCGAGAACTGCTGGTACAGGCCGAGCAGGTGGGCCTGGTGGGCGGGGCCGAAGTGATCCAGCTCCGGGTGCAGGCCGGCCAGCCCGCTGCGGCGCTCGTCCTCGGGGAGCTCGTTCCACCGCCGGCGCAGCAGGGTCTCGCGGAACAGCGAGTAGCCGAGGAACGCCTCGTCGGAGCCCTCGCCGCTGAGGACCGTCTTGATGCCGGCGTCGCGGACGTGCCGGGACAGCAGGAACATCGGCACGAAGGAGGTGCGGAAGGTGGGGACCTCGGCGTGGTACACGGCGGTCTGGAAGTTGTCGGTGATGTCCGCGCTGGTGATGGGGACCGTGGAGTGCAGGGTGCCCAGGTGCTCGGCGACCAGGCGCTGGCTGTCGGACTCGTCGAAGTTCTTGTCCTGGAACGCCACGGAGAACGTGCGGACCCGGTGCGGGGAGAGCTGGGTGGCCAGCCTCGTCACCACCGAGGAGTCCAGACCGCCGCTGAGGTAGACGCCGACCTCGACATCGGTCCGCAGGCGCAGCTCCACGCTGGTGCGCAGGGTCTCCCTGACGAGGTCGATCGCCTCGGCCTCGGTGCCGTCGAAACCGGGCACGTCGAAGGTGAGGTCCTCGTAGGAGCGCAGCGAGCGGCGGTCCGGGTCGATGGTCAGCACGGAGCCCATCGGCAGCTGGCGGATGCCCCGGAACGGCGTGCGGTCGGGCAGCGGCGTCCACACGGCGTAGGTGGTGGCCAGCTCCCTCGGGTCGAGTTCGAAACGAAATCCGGGAAAGGCGCGGAACGCCTTCATCTCGGACGCGAACAGGAAGTCACCGCCGTGGTCGGCGTAGAACAGCGGGCGTTTGCCGTAGCGGTCCCTGGCGAGGACGAGTTCGCCGGTCGCCGCGTCCCTGATGGCGACCGCGAAGGCGCCGTTGAAGCGTGTGAAGCAGGCCGCTCCCCACTGGATCCACGCCTGGAGCACCACTTCGGTGTCGGAGTGGTCGGTGCGGAACGGGCGGCCGAGACGTTCCAGTTCCGCGCGGAGCTCGATGTGGTTGTAGATCTCACCGTTGAAACAGATCCAGTAGCGCTGTGACGGGTCGGACATGGGTTGCGAGCCATCGGGGAGATCCACGATGGCCAGCCGCGCCGCCCCCATGGCGATGCCGTCGTCCAGGTAGTAGCCGGCCTCGTCCGGCCCGCGGTGGCGAATGTTCGACAGCATCGAGGTGATGACCTCGGCGGTGGCACCGGGGTGCAGCGAGGTCGAGAGGAAACCAGCCAGCCCGCACATGATCCGTCCTTCTAGTTCGCGGAGATCTTCCCGTCAACGAATCCGGCGATATCGGTGAGCGACACAAAGACGTTCATGAGGATGTCCTCCGAGACGATCTCGACGGAGAACTCGGACTCCAGGAACTCCATCATCCTGACGTAGCCGAACGAGTCGATGACACCCGCCTTGAAAAGATCGGTGTCCGGGGTGATCGCATCGTCGAACTCGAAGAGGAAGCGGTCCTCCAGGTACTGCCGGATCGTTTCTTTCGTCGTTGCCATCCGTCACACTCCAGACCTGATCTTCTGCACCATGTGGGTGAGGGCAGAGCCCCCTATTTCGGTGAATTCCAGCCCGTCGTCGCCGTCGAGCAGGGTGCGGACGCTGTCGGTCCAGCGCACCGGGGTCACCAGCTGTTCCGTGAGCATTCGGGCCACCTGTCCCGGCCGGTAGGGCCGGCCCGTAACGTTGGAGACGACCGGTACGGCGGGTTCGGCGAAGCTGAACCGCTTCAGGAACTCGGCGAAGCGCACCCGGGCCGGCTCCATGTACCGGGAGTGGAACGGCGCACTCACCCTGAGCCGCACGAAACGGATTTCCCGGCGTTTCAGGCAGGCGTGCGCCACGGCCAGTACGGGTGGTGTGGCCGCGATGACGATCTGCGAGGCGGTGTTGAAACCGGCGATGTCGACGCCGTCGACGCCGTCGTCCGCGAAGATCTTCAGGAGGTGTTCCGCCGGTGTGTTCAGCACCGCGGTCATACCGCCGTCGGAGGCCGCCGCCATCAGTTCACCGCGCTTGGCGACCAGCCGTAGTCCCGTTTCGAAGTCGAAGACGCCGGCCGCGAGCAGGGCGTTGTACTCGCCCAGACTGTGGCCCAGGTAGAAATCGGCCGGCCGGTCCTCGCGGTGAACCCGCTCGAAAGTACGCAGCGCGTTGACGACGTAGAGCGCCGGCTGGGTGTACTCGGTGCGGGCCAGCAGTCCGTCCGGATTTTCCGTGCACAGCGAAACGAGGTCGTATCCCAGCGTGTCCGACGCGAACTGCACCAGCCCCGGGTAATACCCGAAGACCTCGGCACCCATCCCCTTTTCCTGACTTCCCTGACCTGCGAAGATAACCGCCAGCACAACACTCCTCACCTACGGTAACCCGTGCCGGGCAGCCGTCCGGCAGAAATATGCAAAACGCTGGTACCGGGGAATGGAACCCGGTTTCGAGCCCGACCGGAACCGCGCTCAGGACGGCCGCGTGCCGGCGGTCGCGCCGAGGGGTCTCCCGGGTCGCGCAAGTGAATTCATGCTGTAGCTGATCGAAACCGCTGATCTGAGCACGTCCAGGAAGGCGTCACCGCGGCTGCTCATGGCCAGCTCGGGCATCATGGCGACACCGAGGGACGAAGAAGGCGTATCGCCGGTGATCTCGACGGCTCGAACCTTCCCTCCGTCCAGAGTCGTCATGTTCGAAGCGCGTTGATACATCAACGTGAACCCGGAACCGGCGGCCACCAGACCGCGCATTGTCTCAAGGCTCGTTGTCGTCATCACCTGCGGCATGGGGACGCCGGTGTCGGCGAACATCGTTTCGAAATGGCGGAGAACGGCCGGGATGTTCAAAGTGACGAGCGGTCGGGCGGCCAGCTCCGCCAGATTGACCGGGCCGGCCCTGCCGATCGGGTCGCCATCGGCCACCAGGGCATGGACGGGCAGGTCGACCAGCGGGTGGAACGTGGAATCGCCCGACAGGAAATCATATGTCACAGCCAATTCGCACCGGCCGTCCTGCAGAAACTCCAGAAGCCGGTCGGCGGATTCCTCGTGAACGTTCAACTGCAGCGCCACGGACCGCTCTCTGGTCATTCGGCAGACCAGGGGCAGCAGAAACGGGGCGACCGGGAAGAAGAACCCGACGTCGAGCCGGCCGGCCGTGCCGCTCGCCAGGGCGTCGCCCTGGGCTTTGAGGCTCCTGGCCTGCCCCAGCAGGGTTCGTGCCGCTCGCAGCAGGTGCCGACCGCTCGGGGTGAGGGTGACCCCGCGGGCGTGATGGCGAAGAAGCAGCTGAACACCGAGCTGACGTTCCAGCCGCATCACGGCCGACGAAACCGTCGACTGTGATGCGCACAGCTTCTCTGCCGCCTCCGATATGTTGCCGAGCTCGGCGGATACCACAAAGTAGCGCAATTGCGTCAGACTGAAGCCCAGGTGGTCGGTCGTAGTGAACATTCGGGGACCTTTTCCCGGAGTGCGACCATGCGGATTTCACGTTCGACGGCGTCACGGCCGGGATGTCATCCTGGGCGGTGACCGGACCGGCATCGGTCCAGAATTAACGGACTGTTCACCGGAATTTCGACCTGGCTTGGTCTGTGCGAGGCCGCCGGGGGCGGAAAATCGGACGGGAAGCGTGTCCGGTCCACTCTTGTCTGCCGCGGCTGTCGAAATCCCGAAAATGTTCCGGGTGGGCGAGCGGTGGGAACATGCGCGATGACCATGATGACACTCTCCTCAGCTCCGATCGGCGATGAGCAGATATCGGGCGGGATGTCGCGGTCCGGGTTTTACCTGGCGGGATCAGCTCACTGAACAAGGAGTCCGAAGTGGACGGGCCTTCGATGAGCCTCTGTCCGGGCCACCCAGCGTGAGGCTGTATGTCATGCACAGATCAAAGTGGACCGCGTGTCACACAGTAACCGATTGGTCGCCGGTTAACAAGGCGGGGCAGGCAGGCGAATGGATCAAGCTCGGACGGTACGGCTACCGCATCGGCGTGATCCTGGCGCCGCCGTCCAGCAGGGCCTCGACCGAGACGGCGGCCCGGGCCGGGCGCTCCACGGCGAGGGTCCGGTCGGGGACGGGCCGGTCGGCCGACCAGTCCGGGCCCTTGACGGTGATCCGGCCGACCCGGCGGCTGCCCGCGGCGAGCAGGAACTCCGTGCCCTGCGGGGAGCGCCACCACGTCCAGCCGACGGTGTCCTGCTCGAACCGGCTGCACGCCCGGCCGGGGCCGCCGCCGGTGCGCTGCGGGCCCCGGGCGCCCGGCAGCAGGACGGCGGTGGCGGCGCTGCCCTCGCCGGCCCAGCGGTCGGCGCGCAGGCAGACCCAGGACGCCGCGCCGGCGTTCTGCGGGAGCTGCTGGACCGCGAACGCCCAGAGGTTGAGCCGTCTGACGCCGGGAGTGCCGTCGGGCACGGCGCAGCCGCCGCGCGCCCAGGCCTGGAGGGCGTCCGGGGTGACCGCCTCGCGGGGCGACCGGGCCGGCTGGGCGCGGTCCGGCGCCGGGGTGTAGGTGAGATGGGCCGGGACGAGGCCGCCCAGATCGGCGAGCAGGAAGGCCTGCTTCTCGGCGATCACGGGGGAGGAGCGCAGCAGGAGCAGGGCGGCGCCCTGGCAGTCCGCGACCGTTCCGCCGGGGGCCCCGCCGGGCGTCGCGGCGGTGACGCCGTCGGCACGGTCCAGCGGACGGGCGGGCGCGTCCGGCTGGTCGATCCGCCGGGTCTCGGCGGTGTCGATCCAGGGGGCGAGCAGATAGCGGGCGGCGGTGCCCTGACGGCGCAGCACCACCGCGCCCGCCGTGGTGACGTCGGAGCCGTCGGCCCGGGCGAGGTCCAGCCCGCCGCCGCGCCCGTCGGTGTACCGGGCGAGCAGCCACCCGTCGTACAGCACCACCACGGGGGTGTCGTCGACCGTGCCGGCGAACAGCAGCTGCGGCTCGCCCCGGGGCGGGGCGGGCGCGGTGCCCGGTTCGGCCCTGCTCCGCGGGCCGGCCCCGGTCCAGGCGGTGAGTGCCCGGCCGAGCAGGGCGGTGTCGTCGCGGCGGTCGCCGCGCGCGGGCCAGGCGGAGAAGTCGACCCGGCTGGTGTGCTGCCACTGGTCGGCGGCCACCCGGACCAGCCGGGCCGGGTCGGGCGGGGGCGCCGTACCGCCGGGCGGCCGGGGGAGTGGCGTGGCGCCGGGGGCGCCGCCGTCCGGGCCGGTCAGGACGGCGGCCGTGGTGGTGAGCGCGAGCACGGCGACGGTGAGGGAGGCGCCGAGCGCGCGGCGCCGCCGCAGCAGGTCGGTGGGCTGCACCCGGACCGCGCACGGATCGAAGGCCGGCCGTCCGGGTTCGGGCCCGGCGGAGAGCCGCCCGGCCGCGTCGACGGCCTGGTCGGGGCGGTCCGCACCGGCGCGCTGGAGCACCTCGGCGGCCACGGCCGGCGCCAGCTCCTCCACGGCCAGCAGGGCGAACGCGGCCCGGGCGGGCGCGTCCAGACCGGCCAGCGCGCGGTCCAGGGCCGCGTCCTCCTCGCCGCCGCCCGGGGTGAACAGCCGCAGCCCCCAGACCCTGGGCGCGAGCAGCCGGTGCGCCGGGCACGGCCGCAGCGTGGCGCGCAGCACCCGCAGGCGCAGTGCGGCGTACACCTGCTCGCCGTCCGCGGCCGCCGGGCCGATCCGGCGGGACCAGTGCGTCCAGCGGGACGGCAGGGCCCGCTGGACGGCGGCGTGCGCGGCGAGGACCCGGCTGTGCCGGTCGCGGTCGGCCGGCAGGGCCAGGTAGGCGAGCCGGACCAGGCGGCGGTAGTGGCGTACGAGAGCAGCCTCGGCCAGCGCCACCGGGCGGGCCGGGCGCGCGGCCCGGTTCGCGGCTGGTTCTGTGCCGTCCATCCGTCCTGCCAACGGGCCCTCCCCGGAACCGAGCGTTCTGTCGTGACGGACGGTCCAACGAGTCGATCATGTGATGGTTGCGCCGTCCGGGGAGGTTTCCCGGGGCTCGGCCGCGGCGCGTTCGGTGATCCGGCGGGCCATGCCGCCGAAGACCACCGCGTGGAACGGTGCCACCGACCACCAGTAGGCGTGTCCGGCGAGCCCGTGGGGGTGGAACAGCGCCCGCTGCCGGTAGTCGCTGCCGCCCCGCCCGTCCGGGGTGACGGTCAGCTCCAGCCAGGCCAGGCCGGGCAGCCGCATCTCGGCGCGCAGCCGCAGCAGGCGCCCCGGCTCGATCTCCTCGACCCGCCAGAAGTCGAGCGAGTCGCCGACCCGCAGCCGGGCCGGGTCGCGCCGGCCCCGGCGCAGGCCGACGCCGCCGGCCAGCCGGTCGAGCCGGCCGCGCAGCGCCCAGGCGAGCGGGAAGGAGTACCAGCCGTTCTCGCCGCCGATGCCCTCCACCACGCGCCAGAGCGCGGCCGGGGATGCGGCCACCCGGCGCTCCCGGACGTCCTGGTAGAGGCTGCCGCCGGCCCAGTCCGGGTCTGTGGGCAGCGGGTCGCTCGGCGCGCCGGGCAGGGAGGCGGACGACCAGCGGGTGGCCACCCGGGCGTCCCGGATCCGCCGCAGGGCCAGCCGGACCGCCTCGTCGAAGCCGGTCAGGCCGCCCGGCGGGTCGGGCACGTACCCGGCGATGTCGTGCTCGGCGCAGACCACCTCGTGCCGCAGTGACTCCACCAGCGGCCGGGCGAGCCGGTTCGGCACCGGCGTGACCAGGCCCACCCAGTGGCTGGAGAGGCGGGGGGTGAGCACCGGCACCGGGACGATCAGCCGGTGCGGGAGCCCGGCGACGGCGGCGTAGCGTCGCATCATCTCCCGGTAGGTGAGCACCTCGGGGCCGCCGATGTCGAAGGCCCGGTTCACCTCCGGTGGCAGCGACGCCGCCGCGGTGAGGTAGCGGAGCACGTCCCGGACGGCGATCGGCTGGATCCGGGTGCCCACCCAGCTCGGCGTGACCATCACCGGCAGCCGCTCGGTCAGATAGCGGAGCATCTCGAACGAGGCCGAGCCGGAGCCGATGATCACGGCCGCCCGCAGCTCGGCGGTCGGCACCCCGCTCGCCCGCAGCGCCCGGCCGACCTCGGCGCGCGAACGCAGGTGTGGCGACAGGTCCCGGGCCGGTACCCCGGTGGGGTTGAGCCCGCCCAGGTAGACGATCCGGCGGACCCCGGCCCGGGCGGCCGCCTCGCCGAACGCCCGGGCGGCCGAGCGGTCCGTCGCCTCGAAGCCGCGGCCGGTGCCCAGCGAGTGCACCAGGTAGTACGCGACGTCGATGCCGGCGAACGCCCCGGTGAGCGTGTCGGGCCGGGTGACGTCCCCGGCGGTGGCCTCCACCCGGGCGCGCCACGGGTGGTCGCGCAGCCGCCCGGGGTCACGGACCAGGCAGCGCACGGAGTGCCCGGCGGCCAGCAGCTCCGGGACGAGCCGTCCACCGATGTAGCCGGTGGCACCGGTGACCAGACAGCGCAGCGGGGCGGCGGGGGTGCCGGGTGCGGTCATGGGAACTCCAGGGGCGTCGGGCGCGCGGCGGGGCGGCGCGGTGGCCCTGTGGCGGACTTCGCGGGGGTGCCCCGCCGGTGTTCTCCGACAGCTTCGCCCGTTGCCGGCGGGGGCGCCACGGCACGGCCCGGCCCGTGCGGACGGGTGCGGTGCGGCCCGCGGTCCGACGCGGCACGGCCGGCCGCCGTCGGGGGCGTGTTCGGCGGCAGGGCCGTTGGTCCCGGGTTTTCAGCCCCTTGGCCCCTGGCGGTGCGAGCTGTCAGAGGCGATGCTCCTGGTACCAGCCGGACGAGGGCTGTCCGGTCTAACGACGCTCGCGGACGAGGTGAACCGGCGTGCGCCACGCCACCGTCGAATCAGTGATGACCAGTCCCGTGGTCCGGGTCGCGCCCGAGACCGGCTTCCGGGAGATCGTCGCGCTGCTGGCCGAGTACGACATCACCGGCGTGCCGGTCGTCGATGGCGACGGCCGGCCGCTCGGGATCGTCTCGGAGGCGGACCTCCTGCGCACCCTGGCCGCGCAGGAGGACCCGGGCAGCCTGCTCCCGGCTCCGGAGCTCCCGGCGGGCGGTTCGGGCGCCGCCACCGCGGCCGACCTGATGACCGGCCCGGCGGTCTGCACCACGCCCGGCACGAGCGTGGTGGGCGCGGCGCGGCTGATGAGCCGGCACGCGGTGAAGCGGCTGCCGGTGCTGGACGAGGAGGGGCGGGTCTTCGGCATGGTCAGCCGCGGCGATCTGCTGCGGGTGTTCCTGCGCGAGGACCGGGTGATCCACCGGGAGATCGTCGAGGAGGTGCTCGGCCGGATCGAGGGCGTCAGCCCGGCCGAGGTCGGCGTGGAGGTGAACCAGGGCCGGGTGGTGCTCAGCGGCACCGTCCCCGAGCCGCACCTCGTCCCGATCGTGCTGAACCTCTGCCGCTCGGTGGACGGCGTGGTCTCGGTCACCGACCGCCTCGGCAGCGGCGGCCGGCCCGCTCCCGTCGGCTGATCCGGGCCGCCTCGGACCCGGAAGGTCCGCTTCGCATACTGCGGAACGTACCGGGTAAGTCACCCTGTGTGTTCGGCGGCGCCGGGTCGCCGGGACGCGGGGATCCCAGGAGGCGGCCGTGGCAGTCGTGTTCGACGCGGACTTCACTTCGACCAGGCAGTGGACAGCGGGCCGGAGCAGCGCCTATCCCCGGATGGGGCCGACCAACCGGGGCGATCACAAACTCGACTTCCTCAGCCGCGCGTACTGCCCAGGCGGGCTCTTCACGGCCGTCCGCCGGCCGGCCGGCGGACTGTGGACATGCAGCCTGCTCACCACCGAGGGGAGCCCGGACGGCTTTCAGCTCCGCTCCGGGGACGCGCTCACCGCGCAGGTCACCCTCCCGGTCGGGCTGGGCGCCTGGCCGGCCATCTGGACCTGGCGGGACGGGGGCAACGAGGTGGACGTGTTCGAGTACCACCCCGACAACCCGGACCTGCTGGAGCTGTCCAACCACGTCCGGGGCGGCTTCCGCTACTGGCACGGGGCCGCCGCCGGCATAGCCCCCGGCTCGACCTTCACCCTGCGGACGGTGCTCGGCACGTACTCGGTCGACTGGTACGTCGACGACACGCTGGTGTACGCGGACCGGCACGGGGTCGGGCCGGACTGGCGCGCCTATCTGATCGTCAACCTGTCCGTGGCGGACGGGACGTACCACCCGCGGCCGCCGGAGAACGGGCCGGGCGTGCTCGGCTGGACCTGTCACAGCCTTCGCGTCGACCGCTGAGCGCGATCACCGGCCGCCGGGAGACGGCAGGGGCGGGCGGGGGCGTCACGAGTCGGGCGGGAACGTGGCGGTGATGTGCCCGCGCGGTCCGGTGCGCTGGAACCAGACCACCCGGCGGTACGGCCCGATGTGGGCCGGGTGGGTCACGTACAGGTCGTCACGCGGGGCGCTCTCGTTGCCGGGCGCGAGGGCGGCGTCCGCCGCTTCGGCGGCGATGGCGCGCAGCAGCGCGTGTGCGGTGGCGGTGGCCGCGGCCGGTGCGATGGCGAGGGCGGTGAGCTCCGTCCAGAGCCGGGTCGAGACGTAGCTGATCGGCGAGTGGGCCAGGGCGGGGTGCGGGAGCCCGTCCTCGTACCGGCGCAGCACCCCGGCCGCCACGAGCTGCTCGCGGTCGTCGGTCGGCGGATGGGGGTTCATGGGGCGCAACGCTACCCGGTGGGCGGGGCCGGTGTGGCCGGGGCCTTTTCTCGGAAACTCTTCAGCCCGTTCGGTCGGTCGTGAGCGCACGATGGTGGTGGAGGCGCCGATCATCTCGGCGGGTCCCGGCGGGGGGCGGAGGAGGAGGTCATGATGAGGCACTGGTACGGGCACGGCCACGGGCATGTCCTGGGCGGCTGGGGCGCCGGCCTGATGGTCGTCGTGGGGCTGCTGGTCCTGGCGGTGCTGGTGATGGCCGCCATCGCGCTGTTCCGCTACGTTTCGCGCTCGTCGCGGCCCGCCCCGCAGGGTCCGGCGGCGGCCGGCTCCGCCGGGGCCCCGGGGCGGGCGGCGGTGCCGACGCCCGAGCAGCTGCTCGCCGAACGCTTCGCCCGCGGTGAGATCGACGCGGAGGAGTACCGGCACCGGCTGGACGTTCTCCGCTCGGTGAACGGACCGGGGGAGCCGGGGCCCGGCGGCGGCTGAGAGGCTGTCGGGTGGGCGTCCGGCGCCTCGGCCGGGAGGTCCGGATCCCGGCCGGCCTCGATGCGGACCTGTCGTCGGTCGGTCGCACGGTCGGGGGGGGGGCCCCGGCCCCCCGCACCCCACCCCGGCGGACCAAGCCCGGGGGGGGGGGGGGGCCGCCCCGGGGCGCC